>NZ_JACJPF010000054.1 GCF_014695915.1 Trichocoleus sp. FACHB-40 | reverse complement strand
TGTAGAGTCGGCAGTAAAACAAATTGATAGAAGGTTGAAAATTTCAGGAGCGCAGTGGTTGATGAAAAATGTTAATCAAATGCTTAAGCTTCGGTGCGCCTACCTTAACGGATCAATATCCGTTTGATGCTCAAAAGCGCAAAACCGGGATGCTCCCATCCAGCTATGGCTCGACAGAAGATTTGAAACGGTTTATTGACGAGTGTCATGGTAGAGGTATTCGCGTTTTCATCGATGGAATTTATAACCATACAGATGAAGAATGCCCTTTAATGCTCATAGACCGGAATTACTGGTACTACGAGAATATGCACTATCCAGAAGATCCTGCGAACTATTGGGGGCCAGAGTTTAACTATGACAACTACGACGAAAACTTAGATATCAAACCTGCCTGGAAATACGTCGGGGATGTGGTGCGTTACTGGGTTCAGAAGTATCACATTGATGGTATTCGTTTTGATGCCCTGCGCCAATTGGCTAACTATGAATTTATGGACTGGCTTGCTAAACAAGCGAAAAAAAATACTGCACCGAAGCCGTTTTACAACATTGCCGAACACATTCCCGATACAAACACTGTAGTTTATCCACAAGGGCCGTTAGATGGCTGTTGGCATGAAAGTTTCCGCTACTTTGTGGTTCCGCATATTTGTGGTGAAACATTTGCATTAGAAAAGCTCAAAGAGGTATTAGACCCAAAACGACAGGCTTATACGGCTGCTACGAATGTGGTGAATTATTTGGCAACTCACGATCGCGAACACCTGATGAGAGAGTTAGGCGATCGCGGTATTTTTGGCGAAGCCGCATTTGGACGAGCCAAGTTAGCAGCTATTCTGTTAATGACAGCGATGGGTGTACCGATGCTGTGGATGGGAGAAGAGTTTGGCGAACACGAGCGCAAAAGTGAAACAGTGACTCAGCCAAATAAAATAGCATGGCCTTTGTTGTCAAAAGATTTGAATCGGGATTTGTTTGAGTATTACAAAAAATTAATCGCCCTCCGCAAACAAAATCTAGCTCTTTGTAGCAATAACATTGATTTTTTCTACGAAAACCCAGAGGAAAAAGTTCTAGCTTACGTCCGCTGGAATGATGAGGGTTCCCATGTTGTCGTCGTGGCAAATTTCTCAGATAAATTTCTGTCGGGGTATCGCCTTCCTAACTTCCCTGCCTCTGGGACGTGGCAAGATTGGATGGGTGACACCCAGGTCGAAGCCAGTGAAGATGGCTTGAGCATCGACCTGCCAGAGTACGCAGCGAAGGTGTTAGTCATTTAATTCTCTAAGAGGGATTTAGATCCCTGTCCTGCTAAATTTCTACACCCATTTACGGATAGGTCTATTGACATAATAAAATTGGACAGGTTAATCAGCGAGTATTTAGTAGCTTCTAACTTTTGGCTACTAACGTCGTGATATCCTGATTTTTGCAAGCTGCTTCCTCAATGTGTAAAAACTTTGGGGAGTGCAGTTTCAAAGTCCACAATCCAGAGTCGATAGCAGCATATCTGCAATGTTCTCATCCCAACCCCCTGACGAGAATGGATCTTCAGTGCCAGCCGTCTCGCTGACCGATGAATCCGGGCGATCGCTTAGTTGTTACATTGAACATTCCATAGAGGTAGAAGGTGAAGAATACGTCATCCTCCTGCCGATAGATTCACCTGTAGAAATTGTTGCCTGGGACGAGGACAAGGAGGAAGAAGAAGCCACCTTGGTCGAAGACGAAGCCGAAATTGACGAAATCTTTTCTACGGCTCAAGCAGTCCTGGCAGAAAGAAATCTGGACTTAAAGCGGACAGCATTTGCCCTGACTGTAGCCGGGGAATTGCCTGCTGTTGATGAGGACGAAATTCTCACATTGGAAATTGAGGATGAAGATACTCAGTTGGAACCAGAGGAATTTCAGAAACTCGCCAGCTTCTACCACAAGGAACAAGAGTATACAATTTACACTCCTTTAGATCCGTTGTTGTTGTTTGCTCGCATTAACGAAGCGGGTGAACCAGAGTTACTTTCTCCAGAGGAATTTAAAAAAGTGCAACCGATACTAGAAGATCAACTGTTTGATGACATGGAATAAACACCCAAAGTGATGAGTTATGAGTAATGAGTGAGGAGTTAAATTAGAATTTTAAAATTCAAAACTCAACACTCAAAATTCATAACTTTTCTTCACGCAGGGGTTGTTACCCGCAATCAAGATGAAAGCAATCCAACGCATCTCTAAATGGACGTTTCTCGCCCTCATACCTGTAGTACTGGGAGTCGGTACATGGCAGGGCTGGGCATGGTGGAGTTGGGCGAGTGGGCCTCCTGTGACTCAAACTCAATCACCTTCCTCTGCTGAACAAAAAGACGCATTGCTGCAAATCCGCATACCGCAAGGAACTTCGAGCCAGCAAATAGGCAAGGATTTAGAAGCAGCAGGTTTGATTCGCTCGGCTGAAGCTTGGGATCTCTGGGCGTATTGGTTGCGATGGCAAAAGCGACCAGGTGGGTTTCAAGCCGGGACTTACCAACTCTCACCTACTGAGCCGCTATCTGCGATCGCGGATAAAATTTGGACTGGCGAAGTGGTACAGCTAAGTTTCACCATCCCGGAAGGATGGTCGCTAACTCAAATGGCTGCATACTTTGAATCACAAGGATTTTTCAAAAGCCAAGATTTCTTAGCAGCCGTTACTCAGATTCCTCTAAACCAATATCCCTGGCTTCCAAATAAGGTGCCTCATCTGGAAGGTTTTTTGTATCCGGATACCTACAAGCTAAATGGCGATCGCGTCACTCCAGAGGCAATTATCAAACAAATGCTCGATCGGTTTGAGTCGGTCGCACTCCCCCTCTATCAACAAGGCGAACAGAAACCAGCGCTAACCCTTCTTGAGTGGGTAACATTGGCAAGCATCGTCGAAAAAGAAGCGGTAATTCCTACGGAACGCCGTCTGATTGCTGGTGTCTTCACTCGACGCCTCAAACAGGGAATGAGACTTGAAACCGACCCTACTGTTGAGTACGGATTGGGCATTCGGCAAACTGCGGATCAGCCACTGACTTTTGCTCAAGTAAAAACTGCCTCTCCTTACAATACTTACCTCAACCCAGGATTACCTCCTACTCCCATCGCTAGCCCTGGCTTAGCTAGTCTGAAAGCGGCTCTGAATCCGGAAAAAACAGATTACGTATTTTTTGTGGCTCGTTACGATGGCACTCACGTTTTTAGTCGAACAGTACAAGAACACGAAGCCGCGAAAAATGCCATTCGCAGACAACGACAACAACAAAATCAATAGTCATTGGGTACTGGCTATAAGCTAATCGCTAATATCAAGAATAATCAGCTTTTAGCGATTAGCCACTGACAAAAATCTAACAACTCACCCATACCCCCATAAGTCTAAATTCCCTGGATTGTTCGTGGAGTCTGAAGAGTTCCCAGTCCCCAGTCCCCAGCCCCCATACTTTTATGTCCTTGATAGCACCGTTACAACCTGACTTAATTTTGGGTAAACCAATTTTGAGTCTCACGCCGGAAATCCTCCAGCAATATCATCTCAAAGGTTTAGTGTTAGATGTCGATGAAACGCTAGTGCCACTCTCGGTAGCGCAAGCCTCTGAAGAACTCGTGCAATGGGTGGAACAGATTAGAAATGTGGCAACGTTGTGGCTGGTGAGTAATAACCTTAGCGAAAGCCGGATTAGCGGTATCGCCAAGTCGTTAAACTTGCCCTATATTACCAGTGCAGCCAAACCTTCTCGACGCAAGTTGAGGCAAGCTGTCACTGCCATGAACCTGCCAGTTGAACAGGTGGCGATGGTAGGCGATCGCTTATTCACAGATGTCCTAGCAGGTAACAGACTAGGTATGTTTACTATTCTCGTCGAGCCGATGGTTGACCCCTCAGTTGCCGCGAAATACTACCCAGTCCGCACCGTTGAAGTCTGGATATCTCAAGCTTTGGGCGTTTCTCTCCACGCAAAGCAACAAAACTTTAAAAACCCTGACAAATCATGAGAAAGGGAAATATAAAAAAATAATTATGAAATCAATTATTGTCAAATTTTCCTGGCATTATAGTTATGGTTCAAGTGGGGTCAGCGGATATAAAGACCCTAAAAATAAATCCCCGTAAATACCTGCGTAAAACGCCAGTTCCTTCTATAAGAGGAACTGGCGTTTGACAATTTTGGATAGGGAATTGGGAATTGGGGATTGGAAATTGGGAATTGCAAGGAATCTTACCCAGCCCCCACCCTCTAGTCCCCAGTCCCCAGTCTCCAGTCCCCAGCCCCCAGCTCCCAGTGTCTCAAACCCTCGTTGTAAAAATTGGTACTTCCAGCCTGACATCGCCAGAAACAGGTAATCTGGCACTTTCCACGATAGCCGCCTTAGTAGAAAGCCTCACGGA
The DNA here is from genome assembly GCF_014695915.1 of Trichocoleus sp. FACHB-40. Taxonomy (GTDB): domain Bacteria; phylum Cyanobacteriota; class Cyanobacteriia; order Cyanobacteriales; family FACHB-T130; genus Funiculus; species Funiculus sociatus. The sequence continues at coordinate 3,158 of NZ_JACJPF010000054.1, read as the reverse complement.
GTTGCGGCGGCAAGGTCATAACGTAGTGCTGGTATCTTCTGGTGCCGTGGGAGTTGGTTGCGCTAGATTGGGATTACGCGATCGCCCCCGGACGCTGGCACTAAAACAAGCTGTAGCAGCGGTAGGTCAGGGACGGCTGATGCGGGTGTACGATGATTTGTTTACCACCTTGCAACAACCTATTGCCCAAGTTCTCCTTACCCGCAGTACCTTTAGAGAACGCACGGCGTATATTAACGCTTCCAACACCTTTCGGGAACTGCTGCGGCTGGGCGTAATTCCCGTGGTGAACGAGAATGACACCGTAGCAGTAGATGAACTGAAATTTGGGGATAACGATACCCTCTCAGCCTTAGTAGCCAGCTTGATAGAAGCAGATTGGCTGTTTTTAATGACCGATGTAGATCGACTTTACTCTGCCGATCCGCGCCAAGTACCAGACGCGCAGCCGATAACTCTCGTGAACCATATTGATGAGTTAGAAGAATTACAAGTGCAAACAGGCGATCGCGGTTCTGCGTGGGGTACTGGTGGCATGGTTACAAAAATTACTGCTGCCCGCATTGCCACCAGCGCAGGCGTGCGGACAGTAATTACAGAAGGACGATTTCCCGGTAACATCCAGAAAATTTTGCAGGGAGAACCCATCGGCACCCAGTTTGAACCCCGCGACACAGCGGGAAATGCCCGGAAGCGCTGGATAGCTCATGGTTTGATTCCATCTGGCAAACTGATGCTAGATGAGGGAGCGATCGCGGCAATTTCGCAAGCCGGAAAATCCCTCTTAGCTGCTGGCATTACCGCAGTCGAAGGAGACTTCCAGGCATCAGATGCCGTAAAGCTGTGCGACCAACAAGGGCGGGAAATTGCCAGAGGGCTTGTGAACTACAGCAGCGACGAGCTACAGATGGTTCGCGGACACCGCTCAGAAGAAATTCCCACCATCTTAGGCTACACCGGAGCCGAAACCGTCGTCCATCGAGATAATCTCGTCATTAGTTAGTAGTTAATGGCTAATTGTTTATTTTTATAAGCCATTAGCTAATAACTAATTACTACTTATTGCTTCCGGCGGCGCAATATCATTTCCAACTGCCACCCCCTTCTTACCCAACTTTAAGCCTGGTTTAGCAGGTTTCGCAATTTGCTGAGACTCTGAAACAGAAGGATTCGAGGGAACATCTGGCAGAGGATCAACTGTTGCTGAAGACTGTGAGTGATTCGATGTCACAGCTAGTCCGCCCACTGCCCCAGCCACAAGAGCCGCATAGCCGACGTATAAATGTAGCGTGCTAAGCTGAAATACCGATGCTGATGCGGGTCGATACCAAGATGGCACCACAGTTTTTACAGGATCGGGTGCAGGTAAAGAAGCAGCCATTGCTGCCCCATCCAACCCCAATGCCTCTCCTATCCGGCGAATAAAGCCTCTGACATAGATATCTTCCGGCAATTGATCCAAACGACAAATTTCTAAAGCTTGAATGTGATGGGGCGGCACCAATGTTAAATTATGAATTTGTCGCATAGTCAGTGACTGAGCATGACGCGCCTGCCGTAGTTCCTGACCAATTTGCCGCAGACGCTCCTCCCGCTCTTGAGCCGCCATTTGCGCTGCCAGCTGAGCCTTGGAGAGTTTTTTAGTTGGTTTGGGAAAAACCGGATCTATATTGCTGCTACTAAACGGTGGCACAGCTTCTTCGGAATTGGCGGGTGAGTTATTCGGTTTGTTGTTTGTTGTTCGTTGTTGGTTATCCGTGGGCGTTGTCAGGTTGTTAGAATCTAACAACGTTTCCACTGGACAACTGGACAACTCTTCTGTAACGACTGACGACGGACTACTAAGCTGCTGTTCTTGTTGATTGTTACTGATTTCTGTGGATGCGACGGGAACGACTTTGTAAGTCTTGGCAAACTGCTGGAACGCTAGCCGGATAGCTTCTCGCGCCACTGCCTTAACCATAATTTGGGCATTCCCCGCAGCTTCTCCCAGGATCGTCTGTAACCCAGCCAAAGAACGGTTATAGACTTCGCTGCTATAAAGTTCAGCTTCTATTCGGCTGAGGATAGACCGCAACACTTCCTGGGAAATTTCAATGGTGGGGCTTTCGGTAATACCGATACCATATGCCGGTTGTAATGCCATGACTTTATCTTGTCGAACGCGATCGTTGTAGAACAAAACTTAACGCGATCGCCCAGGCATGATCTTTTCAAGGGAGTGCTTTGGCTACTCCCCGCGCCTATTATCAGTGATTTACTTACCGATAACTGACGGTGACACAAGCTGCTTGGACTATCTGAGTAATCTCTTCGACAAGTTGGCACTGGTTCCGGATCAGTCAATAGTCAATTTTCTCTGGCTATGGGGAGCCTGCCAATTTTCAGCTTTTATGTGTTAATGTGGCTAATTGTTGCCTGATTCAGCACCCAGAATTAAGGAGCCAGAACTTATCATAAGCTTGGCTCCTAACTCTTTATAAAGACGTACTTTCTATAGCTGAGTCCTGACAACTTAATGCAATATAGATATTTAGCGAGGATATCGCTTTCCTGGCTCGTAATCTTTCGCCAAGCAGCGTTCGAGTAAATGAATGCTATAAAGGTACAAGAAGCGACGGGGATTAAGTACCAGCTTGGTTCTGGAACTGAAGATTGGCTGGTTGAGAAACTGCCAGAGGGGGAACTTAATCTTGTTGTATCGTGGAGCCATAGTTAGAGAATTCCAGATAGCAGTAGTAAGGATTGCTTTCACCACGCATCTATCTTAGGTGATATTTGGTGGATTAATATAACTTTGCCAGAAACTACTACATTATTTCTTGGGTTAGATTACGGAATCTGGAAGAAGCATTTTGCCAAAGTCTGTATTTTCACGGATGCGATCGCCTATCCCCAAGCAAGCGTCCACCGCAATCAGCTATTTTCAAGCAAGCGATCACACGCCCGCCAGATAAGTTTAGGTAATTGTACTCATTAAAAGTAGTTGATTTTTCTATTACTAAAGTTAAAAGACGCTGCAAGTAAAATAATATTAATTTTATATATCCCTCTTCTGTCACTCTCCGAAGAGAGAAAATAGGAAACAAGCAAAATTATCCAGAAGCGTAAAAGGGTTTAAATTGATTCATTGCATTAATTAAATGATTGAAACCCAA
>NZ_JACJPF010000053.1 GCF_014695915.1 Trichocoleus sp. FACHB-40 | reverse complement strand
GTCTCGATTAGTCCGAAAAACCTTATCGTTTTCCAAGTCCTTAGAGAATCACATTGGTGCCATTTGGTATTTTGTGCATGATTACAATGCATCATTACTTGTTTAGCACCACCCGCTTTTCTTAGCCCGTTTTAAAGCGACTGGGAAAATCAGATGTGTAGCTTCATTTTCCCAGTTATTCACCCCGCAGTTATTCGGTGGCTATCCAACGCACGTAGGGAAGCCCTGCTGACAAACTTCTAGATGTGATTTGAGTAGTTCCATCAGCCCAACCAAGATCTACGCGAAAATAAACTTTGCCATTGCCTAAGCGGAAGCGGTACGCCCGCAGTTCTGGGGAAGTTGCTTGACCGACACAGGAGGCGTAGGCTTTTTGTAATGGGGCTTCGTATTCTACGAACTTCTTACCCGAACTCGAAACCCTGGCAGATCCTGCGATCGCGCGAGTGTTTGCTACAACCGTATGCTCCGCGCCGCCTTCAAATGGAATTAATAATGTCGTCAACCCGACTTTTTGAGGACAGGTTCCATATTGGCGTTTTACAGTCAAGTTGGTGCTGCTTCGCGCTGGCGAACTAGCGGGCTGGGAAGGCTGGGCTAGAGTCGAAGTAGATGTACTAAACACTAGCACCGATAACAGTCCTAAAGTGCTGGCGAATTTCACCGGGTGAGAAAATTTACTTTTGGTCAAATTTAGAAGTTTCATCTTAGACGTAGGGAAGCGTACCAAGACTTAGTGAATAGTCTTTATATAGAATGACTTTATCCAGAGGCAATCAAACTCATACAAATGGATCATCCAATCGGGTGAAAAATAAAGTTTTTTCAGAAATATGAAGTTTCAATGATGAAGCATTGAAGAGGAATTTGTTCCCAGGTTCATCAATTTTAACTTTTGCCTTCTCGACTCCTAGTGAGTCTGGCGGCAATAAACTATTGTTGGCATGAATTATACCGGATTACCAGCAATATAGAAAGAGGCTTAAAGCATGAAAGAAACTATCGGTAACATTCAAAAACACTGCTTTAATTTGCAGGCTGGGGGTTCAGTAAACACTTCAACCAATCTAGTTAAGGCGGAAAGATTGCCTAATACTCAAACCAGACTAGAAGTTTTTTATAATGCAACATTTGAAGCCGTTTTGATTCATGAACAAGGGAAGATTTTAGATGTTAATCCTGCCGCAGAAACATTATTTGGCTATTCAACAGATGAATTGATTGGTAGGGCGCTTTTGGATGTCGCAGCCCTTCCTTCCCACGAAACGATTAGACAAAGATTGTGCTCACCTTCAGATCAACCTTTTGAAGCGATCGCGTTGAGAAAAGATGAAACAACTTTTATCGCAGAGGTTTCTGCTAAAAGTATTCTTTATCAAGGTAGATTGGTTCGGGCCGCTAGTGTTAGGGATATTACAGAACGCAAGGAAGCGGAAGAAAGGGTTAAAAAAAGTGAAGAGAAAAATCGCGCCCTTTTAAATGCGATTCCAGATTTGATGTTTATCTTCAGCAAAGACGGAAAATATCTGGATTTTAAAGCAGAGAAAGCCAGCGATTTGATAGTTCCGCCTGATGAAATCGTTGGAAAATTTTTGTGCGATTTAATGCCAACAGATGTAGCTCAATTATTCATGCACCATATTGAGCAAGCAATCTCGACACGAGAAACCCAAAACCTAGAGTACCATCTGCATCTGAACGGAACCAAGCGCTATTGGGAAGCGCGGCTGGTGTCTCTTGGAGAAGAGGAAATTGTGGCAATTGTGCGCGAAATCACTCAGCGCAAGCAGGTAGAAGAAGCGCTACGGGTTTCAGAAGAGAAATTTAAGAAAGCTTTTAGTTCTAGTCCTGAGTCGATTACGATTTCTACAGTTAAAGATGGGCGATATATTGACGTTAACGAAACTTTCTTAGATATTTCCGGCTACACACGCGAGCAGGTGATTGGTCATAATTTAACTGAATTGGAAATCTGGGTTAATCCAGAAGAACGCCTGCAAGTTATCAAGTTATTGCAGGAACATGGGGCGGTTCGTAACCAGGAGTACGAGTTTCGCAAGCAGTCAGGCGAAGTGGTAATAGGACTTTTTTCTGCGGAAATTATTAACTTGGGCGGCGAAGAATGTTTGCTTACTGTAGGGAACGACATTACTGAGCGCAAGCAGGCGGAAATCCAGCAACGTATGACGCAAAAACGCGATCGCTTATTAGCAGAAACTCTAGGGCGCATCCGTTCATCGCTGAACCTGGAGCAAATTCTCAACACCACAGTTGAAGAAGTTCGTTCATTTCTGCAAGCTGACCGCGTTTTCATCGGTCATGCAGATGGTAACGGTAAAGGAAAGGTGATTGTAGAATCGGTAGACTCAAATTATCCGTCAATTTTGGGTTGGGTACTTGATGATGAAAGTTCTCTCGCTGACTTGAGAACGATGTTTGAGGAGAATTGCGTCCGAATGGTTGAGGACACAAGTAAGGTACAAGTACCAGAAGCGATCGCATCTTACCACAACGATTATCAAGTTAAATCAGTCTTGGCTGTACCAATTAGCGTACACGGTCAAGGTCTGTTGGGGGCGTTGATTGTCAATCAATGCAGCAGTTCGAGACACTGGGAACCAATGGAAATCGACTTACTCGAACAGTTGGGAACCCAAGTAGCGATCGCAATCCAACAAGCGTCTTTATTCAACCAGGTACAAGCACTCAATGCCAACCTGGAATGCCAAGTGCAAGAACGCACCGCCCAATTAGAGCAAAAAATAGAGGAAGTTCAAGAACTCTATCAGCTTAAAGATATTTTCCTACACGCAGTTTCCCACGATCTGCGAACGCCGATCGTCGGCGGGTTACTTGTGTTGCAGAATTTGTTGATGGCTAATCGCAATGAAGAATTAGCCATTAGCCATCAACAAAACACAATTCCCGTTCCTCGCTCAATTTTAGAGCGAATGATTCAAAGTAGCGATCGCCAACTCCGTCTGATAAATTCCCTGCTAGAAGTTCATACTAGCGACGTGCGAGGCGTTGTCCTCCACCGCGAACCAACCCAAATTGGCTCTCTAGTACAAGCCATTGTCGAAGACTTCGAGCCGCTATGCGCTAAAAACCATGCTTTCCTGACAAATCAAGTCCAGGCTGAATTGCCCAGCATCAATGCAGATCCGCTTCAGCTGCGGCGCGTGTTTGAAAATCTGCTCACCAACGCCTTGAACCACAATCCACCTGGACTCAAAATGACCATCAAGGCGACAGTTGAGAATCAGATGATGCGCTGCACTATTGAAGATGACGGCGTGGGGATGAATCAAGAAAATTGCGATCGCGCCTTTGAACTTTATGCCCGTGGTTCCCAAGCTAGACGCTCAACTGGCATCGGTTTGGGATTATATCTTTGTCAGCAAATCATCATTGCTCACGGCGGCGAAATTGGTGTTATTAGTTCACCTGGAGACGGTGCAACTTTCTGGTTTACTTTACCTCTGGATTGAGTCTTTGGATTGTGGATATTAAATGAGCTTTTTCCACAATCACCCAATCGGGTGAATCGCCGGAAGGATGTGAACAAGCGATCGCTTATTGTAAATTAAAAAGATGAGATTTAAGAATCCCGACTGCATTTGTCCACGGTTTTAGGGAACACTAAAAGAAGGATGAAGTGTGAAGGAGGGACTGGGGACTCTTAAGACCTCACGAATAAATTTCTAGTTCCCAAGCTCAGCTTGGGAATGTATATTTGTGAGGCAGAGCCTTACACTACCTTTGTAATTTATGTCTTCCAAAAGAGGTAGGCCCTCAATAATCGCATTCCCATCCCCAGCCTGGAAACAAAGGCTTAAATTACCCTTTTCATTCCCACCAGAACCCAAAATTTTATCCTTAATAATTCATACTTTTTAACCTGTCAATTTGGTGCAACTCTTGAAAAATTATTGAGTTAAAACAAAGAGATGTGATTTCTAATGCCTGAATATCTACAAGCGATCAGAGAATGTTGTCGGGATGAAGCCGCCTTTGAAAGGCTCCAACAAATCTTGGCTGAAACTGGCATTCCGAATCTTGAGGAAACTAAAGACAAGCTACAAAATAGCGAGTTTAAATTCCCTAGAATGGCTGACAATTTACCAGGTATGATTTACCAATACCTGCGGACTCACGATGGTCACGAGTCGCTAGTCTGTGCTACTTCTGGCTATCGAGAATTGTTTGAGTTAGAACCAGAAAATATGGAGGCTAATTTTCAACTGCTCAAAGAGTTAATTCATCCGGATGATTTAAAAACTTATGAAGAATCTGGAGATATTTCTGCCGCCACTTTGCAACCTTGGGCTTGGGAAGGTCGCATTATTACGCCTACTGGAAAAATAAAGTGGATACAATGCGCTTCTCGTCCAGAAAAGCAGCGTAATGGCGATATTATCTGGGATGGCTTGGTGATGGAAGTCACGCAAAGCAAAGCTGCCCAAGAAGCGCTGGAGAGAGAACGGCGACTTTTCATCGCTGGGCCAGTCACAGTTTTCCGCTGGGTTGCACAAGAAAATTGGCCTGTAGAATACGTCTCGCCTAATGTGGCTCAGTTCGGCTATCAACCAGAAGATTTTTTAACTGGTAGAGTGCCTTATGCCAGCATTGTTCATCCCGATGACTTGGCTAGAGTTGATGCTGAGATCCAAGCTTATAGCGCCGCGAAAAGTGTTAGTTCTTACGAACAAGATTATCGACTGATTCGTTCAGATGGCTCTGTGCGTTGGGTTTATGACTTTACCACTGTCGTCCGCAATGAAAGTGGGGAAATTATACACTATGACGGATATGTTTTAGATGTCACTGAACGCAAAGCTGCGGAAGCGCAATTAGGAGTTGCTGCTGAACGCGATCGCTTACTAGGAGAAATTGCCCTGAGAATTAGGCAATCGCTCGATCTCGATCAAATTCTCAACACTACAGTTGAGGAAGTCCGGCAATTTCTGCAAACAGATCGGGTTTTTATCGGACATCTTAATGACAATTGTCAAGGAAAAGTTTTAGCAGAATCTGTTGCCCCAAATTGGCGCTCAATTCGTGGATGGGTCACGAATGACCGCCACTTAAAAGAAATAAAATCACTTTTTAAACAAGGTCAGGTTAGAGCAATTGATGATACTCAATCAGTAGCAAAATCTCGATTTCATGCTGCATACTATACCAAATATCAAATCAGAGCCAGTTTGTGCGTCCCTATTATGGTTGGCGACCAGTTTTTTGGGATGCTAATCGCCAATCAATGCAGCGCACCGCGTCACTGGCAGCAATTTGAAATTGACTTGCTTTCTTCACTGGCGACGCAGGTAGCGATCGCTATCCAGCAAGCACAACTTTATGAGCAATTATCAGAGCTTAATGACAGTTTGGAAACTCAAGTCTTGGAACGCACAGCAGAATTACAGCAGGCTATTACAAAATCCCAAGAGTTGAATCGCCTTAAAGACGTAGTTTTAAATACTGTTTACCACGAACTACGCACCCCCGTCTTGGGTAACTTATTGTTGCTAAATAATTTTCTTAAAAGCCCACAAGATACGATACCGATCTCTCGCCATATTTTAGAGCGGATGATTCAGGGTAGCGAGCGCCAACTCGGTATGATTAATTTATTACTAGAAATTTCTCAAGAGCAAGCAATTGTCTTGCATCGTGAGCCGCTGCAATTAAATACACTTTTAACACCAATGCTCAAAGATTTGCAGCCAATACTCAAGGCAAATCAAGCGAATATAACTAATCTGATTTCAGAAAATTTACCATTGGTAATGGTTGATGCGGCTAAGTTGCAGCGAGCGTTGCAAGATTTATTTACTCATATTTTGAAACATAATCCCCCTGGAATAAGTTTAACTTTGAGCGCCACGATTGAGGCAGGGATGCTACGCTGTACGATTCAGGATAACGGCGTAGGGATGAGCAAATCAGAATGCGATCACTTATTCGATCTCCACGTCCGCGATGCCAGAGACAGCTGCACGACAGGTATTGGGCTAAAATTGTATCTCTGTCGCCAAGCGATCGCAGCCCACGGCGGCGGAATTGGCGCGATTAGCAATCCCAATCGCGGCTCAACTTTTTGGTTCACATTACCAATTAAAAACTAGAAAGGCAAAATCAAAAACTCAATAAATTTTCTAACTATAATTAAAAATAAACTAATATTTTTAATTATTTAAAGTAAGATCACAATAATGACAAATAAAAATATTTACAATTTCAATTTTCCAACTGGGTATTCTCACGCACCAACAGCGAATTGACGCTAACTCTAACGCAAGAGAGTTTGCAAGGCTGGAATTGACTCATAAATCATCATTTTTTTGAGTTAAGAGTGTTGAATTAATAACTTATAATTCAACACTCTTAACTGTTTCTAGTGAGGAACTTTGCTCAGAGCGTGCCAAGTGCGATCGCCCACAATGCCATCCACAACCAAATTAAACCGCTTCTGGAAGGCTCTCACCCCTGCATCTGTGCGCGGGCCGAAATTCGGGCTAGTCTCAGTATTAAAATCGCCTGTTGTCTGTAAAAGACGCTGAAGCATTACCACTATTTCACCTTGGCTACCTTTTTTCAGCACAGGCATATTGACTGGCGCACCAGAATAAAGAGCTTGCCATGTCACGTTTCCCACAACACCATCCTCTTTCAAAAAGACCCGGTGCTGGTAGGCTTTAACGCCATTTTCTACCACTATATCGAAGATACCGTCAATATCCCCAAAGTAAGTTTCCCAGCGATTTAAAAGTCTTTGCAGTTCCTGAACCGCTGCTCCTGTGGAACCGCGCTTGACTACAGGTTTGTTTATTTGGGCATTAGCTTGAGCGTTGAAAGTATTAGTTGGAGCTGTCATGGTTTTGGTTCCTTTAATTTGTGTTTTTTGAATTAGTGTTGTGTTCCTTACACTTTCTAAGGTAATTGTTATTTCCCAGCTCCCACTTCACCCAACCATCTCATACAAAAGGATGATATTCATTAATTTTATATTCTTAAAAACTATTTCAATTCATCCCTATAGTTTCCCCATTTTTCCCACCTCATCCAATCAGGTGAATCAATAGTATGAATTAATTTCGCCTGGAGTTTAAACCCTAGGCGTATAACTAAAGTCGGTTAAACCGACTAACAATAACAAAGTTCAGTTTTTTTAATGCTAGTTAGCTATGAACCAGAGACTTAAGTCTCTGGCGGACTAAAGCGAAGACGAAGAAATAGCTTGTTTTCACCCAGCCAGGTGAGACAACGGCATGAAGTGCGATCGCTCTTACCCGTCGTACTTTAAGTCTGACGCTGAATTCAATGGTGCCTAGTTATGGGGTTATTCTACTTTTACGCACAACGCCTTGGTATTGTTTTAATTGAGCCAAAGGCGATTACAAAACATCCTCTCACCAGCAGAAAATTTCCCAACCGACCAGAAGCGGAAGTTTCTAATCATCAACATGGGGCAAAATTGACACAGGATATTGATCGAATCACCCACATCTATCACTTGGAGCGCCGGACTTTTTTGTAGAAAGACTTTCCTAAAAGCGTCTTTAGGCTACACCAGCCCCGAACGAAGGGCAACAACAGCTGCCTGCACCCGGTCATCGACAGACAATTTATTCATAATCCCTCGGACGTGAGTTTTCACAGTGTTGGGACTTAGGTAGAGGGCCGCAGCAATCTCCGGATTACTTTTGCCCTCTACCATCAGTTTCAATACTTCTAATTCCCGTTGGGATAAATTTGAGACGGTGTTGCCCGTGGAAGGCGGTTTAAGATGGTCAATTACTCGACGCGCAATTTGCGGATCGAGGTAGGTGGCACCTTCTTGGGCCGCAGTGATTGCTGCTAACAATCGCTCTACACTAGCACCCTTGATGCAGTAGGCATCGGCACCGCTAGAGAGGGCAGCAATGATTTCTGTTTCTGTGGTGTGGGATGTCAGGACAACCACCCGGACATTAGGAAGCGCTGCCTTAATTTGCTGGGTGGCAGCAATTCCATCCAGTCGCGGCAGACCAATATCCATCACAATCAGATCCGGTTTCAGTTTCAGAGCAGCTTCTACGCCTAAGTATCCATCTTCAGCTTGTCCAACGATGGTGAACTGGGGGTGAGCGGCTAATGACTGCTCCAAACCCAGCTGCATCATCGGGTCGTCTTCCACAATCAAAACCCGCAATGGGTGAGATTCAGTGGGTGTATTCAATGGTGATTCTGTTTCTGGAGGCATGGAATTAAAGGATTGTTTTATTGGTTTTATCTACGACAAAATTACACGGTTTGGGCATTTTAATGAAATAAAGCCTCATTCCTGAGACTGATTTTAAGCGCTAGGGGAATTAAAAAAGCAAAATTAAAAATTAAAAATTGCCGAATCTCGATTTTAAATTTTTAACTTCTCATGCTCAGCCAGATCCTGGGAACGAAGGTTAGGAGGCTCAGCCTCTATTAAAACTTGCATAATTCCCATTTTTAATTTTTTATTTCAGGAATGCGGTATTGACCAGCAACGTAATAGAAGAAGCGATAATAATCGTCAAATTGTCCAGAGGGCGATCGCCCTTGCCAGTAGTAGCGTATCCTTCCCTGAATTAAGGTCAGTCTCATCAAACTAATATCAGAACGCAGTTCTACTTGCAGCTTCCCGCTTATCCCCTGTTGGGTAGTAAAGTTCTGCTGCATGGATGTATGAGGGTGTTTTTGTCCCGGTGGTGCCAGTTCAATTTCTGGCAAACTAGCACCCGCTACTCCCAGTATTTCTACCTCTGGGTTCTGCGGATCTCTAAACGCCCGCCCATCTCTATTGTCTGGCATCGGGGCGGCAATCCAGTTACTGGGATAAGGAAACTCGAAGTCATAGCGCGGGTTGTTATATATTTTCCAGGTTGCTGACTGGTTATCGGTAGCGCGACAACCCCACAGCATCATCATGAGAGCGATCGCATATATTGCGATCGCTCTCGTGTTGCCACAATTGGCTTGCCAACTCTGACTCCCGACTCGGCTGGAATATTTGTACACCTACGCCAATATCTCCGTTCTGGCTGCTTTTATTCATTCGCCAGTCCCCCATCCTCTGCCGGACAATCGGGAGAAATATTAAGTAATGTAACAATATTGCCGTCATGCTGGCTTAACGTCTTGACAGCCCGGAATAAGACAGATAACCTGTGAAATATACCCGGGTAGGACGACCGATAAAGTTATATGCAAGATAAGCAAAAGGTTACGTTATATCTTCCTCCAGGTCTTCATCGTCAGCTCAAAATTCGATCTGCTGTTGACTCGGAACCGATGTCATCAATGGTCGAAAGAGCGATTGTTTTCTACCTGACAAACCCGGAAGTGGTGGATGAGGTAGAGGCAAATCACGGGGGGACGCATCGGGTATATTCTTGTCCGGAGTGTTCTAGTTCCGTGGTAGTGCGAGATGGAGAAATGGTTGCCCTTGGTGATCAGCCTGGTGTAATGGCTGAGGAGCTAACCACCCTTGAAGGTACCAGAAGTGAAGTTGGTACTGATTCTCAAGGAGAACAGGAGTTGGTTCCCTGCTAAGGTTCCTCCTCTATGAGCGGGTGCCTTGCTCGAATCAAGGAAAGCAGTGCGAATGTTGGCTAATGGTTGTGCCGTCTCTAATGGGTCGATAGATTATGAAAGAAGAGCTAGATATTCTGGTTCAAGCTCAATATCCCCTAATCTACCTGGTGACATCCGAGGAAGAAAGGGCTGAACGAACAATTGCAACAATTGCTCAAACAAGATCCCAGCAGCGGCGTGTGTTCATATGGACAGTCACCCACGGCATAGTCGAGTACGGCCAACCTCGCAATATTACCCAACATAATACTGTTTCTCCAGAGGCAGCGATTGAATGGGTAGTACGCCAAAGAGAACCAGGTATCTTTATATTCAAAGATTTACACCCGTTTATTGAATCACCAGCAACAACTCGGTGGCTGAGGGATGCGATCGCCAGCTTCAAAGGCACGCAAAAAACCATTATCCTCATGTCACCCTTCCAACAGATACCGATCGAGCTTGAAAAAGAAGTAGTAGTTTTAGACTACCCCCTGCCAGACCTGGCAGAACTCAACCAAGTATTGACCAGTCAACTAGAGCAAACTCGCAACCGTCGTACAACGACAGAAGCGCGGGAAAAAATGTTAAAAGCCGCCTTGGGTTTGACCCGGGATGAAGCTGAAAAAGTTTATCGTAAGGCATACGTTAAAACAGGTCGCCTAACTGAATCAGAAGTAGATATTATTCTTTCTGAAAAAAAGCAATTAATCCGTCGCAACGGCATATTAGAATTCATTGAAGAAGACGAAACTATTGATGCAGTTGGCGGTTTAGAAGAGTTGAAGCGCTGGCTGAGACAGAGATCTAACGCTTTCACAGAAAAGGCAAGAGAGTACGGTTTGCCTCAACCCAAAGGAATGTTAATTTTAGGGGTTCCTGGCTGCGGTAAATCCTTAATTGCCAAAACAACTTCCCGCCTCTGGAGTTTGCCACTTCTGCGCCTGGATATGGGCCGAGTGTATGACGGCTCAATGGTAGGTAGGTCAGAAGCTAACTTGCGGAACGCCCTGAAAACAGCAGAGTCGATTTCTCCGACCATTCTCTTCATCGACGAACTAGACAAAGCCTTTGCTGGTACTTCGGGATCTGCTGACTCAGATGGCGGTACATCCAGCCGGATTTTTGGTTCCTTCCTCACCTGGATGCAAGAAAAGACTTCTCCGGTGTTCGTGATGGCAACTGCCAACCGGGTTGAACGTTTACCAGGCGAATTTCTTCGCAAAGGACGTTTTGACGAGCTTTTCTTCGTCGATCTTCCTAACGCAGAAGAACGTAAGGATATTTTTCAGATTCACCTTGCCAAGCGGAAGCGCGACCTTTCTCGCTTTGATCTAGACCAGCTGGCTAAGGTTTCTGATGGATTTTCCGGGGCAGAAATCGAGCAGGGATTGATTGCGGCAATGTACGAAGCATTTGCCCAAGAGCGCGAATTTACCCAGCTTGATATCATTGCGGCAATTAAAGCCACGCTGCCGCTTTCCCGGACAATGAACGAGCAGGTTACGGCCCTGAGGGACTGGGCAAGACAGCGAGCGCGACCTGCTGCGTCCTCCGTCGCTGAGTATCAGCGAATGGAGTTCTAAAAGCTTTCTCCTGCTCCCAACAGGAGGAAAGACTAGCAAATTGCTAGTAGTTTGATAAAAAAGCCGCCAAGTAATTTCCCAAGGCGGTAGTCTCGAAACAAAAAAGTTGTCGTTTCTCTTAACTCTCTACTGGAGGAAATCCCAATGTCTCACTTTAGCACCCTGCGTACCAAAATCACCGATGCCGAAATCCTGAAGGCTTCTCTCCGTGACCTGGGTATCAGCGTTAAGTCCGAAGCTGATGTTCGTGGTTACAACGGTCAGCGCGTTCGTTCCGACATCGTTGCAGTTTTGGAAGGCGAATATGACCTGGGCTGGTCTCGCAATAGCGATGGTTCTTTCGACCTGATCGCTGACCTGTGGGGCGTTGCCAAGAAGCACAACCAAACCGAACTGATTAACTCGATTAATCAGAAGTATGCCGTTAACAAGACCTTGGCAGAAGTCAAGCAACGCGGTCTTGCCAACGCCAACGTTAAGTTGGTTGTGCAAAAGTAATTATTGTGCGCGTTCCCAAGATATCGGGTTAATCAACTATAGATTAACCCGTTTTTCCTATCACTAACCCAGCTCTTAGAGAGGTGGGTTTATTTTTATTATGGAATGGCGCGATCGCGTTGAGGCAGTAAAATGACCTACAATCCAGACAAACACCATCGTCGCTCCATTCGCCTCAATTGTCGTCAATAGTCTATTATTTTCCCCCGAAAGCTTCGCCAAGTTTTGCAATCTCTTCATAAATCCTCCTTTGGATAGCTGTGTAGATAAGTTATCTTAGAAACATCAACCTTTTTAAGGGGTTTTGGGGCAAGTCGTATGTCTTTAGGAAAAGCAGGTTTGGTGGTAGCCCTTATCAGTGCTGTGATTGGTGCTGCTGCCTTGGCAAACGATGTTATTAATGGCAAGAAGCCGCCAGAACCACCAGTAATATTCACCAAAGAAGACCGCTTTACTTGCGAACTCCAACCTTACCCCAACGAAGGTGAGATTTGGACGGTGGTTTATCATAACGACAAGGGTAAGCAGCCTTGGCTGAGAATGGTAAAAACCTTTGGTGGTGACTGGAATACTTCAAAACGTTGTGACGATATTGAAAGACGGTTGGAAGGTTATCGCCAAGATGGTCTGATTGCATTTGATTATCGCCCTGACCCCAACACCCCTAGACAATCTGTTATCTGTGCCAAAACTAAACTGAGTGCGGATAATTGCAACCTATTGGTGACGCTGGATGTCGGTGCTGACGGCTATGAGTCTCTGAGCAAGATGATTAAGGCTTTAGAGAATAAAACTACTGTGGATCAAAATAGTAACGGTGAGTCATCTGCTCCTCTTTTGTCTCCAGCTTCGCCATCTGTTCATTTGGGAAACTTTTTGGCAGATGAGGATCTGAAAGCTAGAGAAACGGCTAAAAAATAATCTGTTGTGACTGGGACAACATAGACACTTACAACTATTGTGCATAGGCGCTAATTAAGAAAATCCGAAGCTCCTGTCTATGACAATTTATAAGTTTGACGATGTTGTCCTAATAAATCTCCGCTATTTTGAGCGTCCCAACTGGGTTAGTAAGTCCTTGCGATTATTTATTGCTAATTGGTAGTCAGGCTTGATTTTAATCGCTTTGTCATAGGATGCGATCGCCTCTTGGTACTGTTTCAAGTACCATAGCGCAATGCCTCGACCAGCCCAAGCTTGATGGTAGTCAGGCTTGATTTTAATCGCTTTGTCATAGGATGCGATCGCCTCTTGGTACTGTTGCAATTCATCTAGCGCAATGCCTCGACCATACCAAGCTTCATGCTTGTCAGGCTTGATTTTAATCGCTTTGTCATAGGATGCGATCGCCTCTTGGTACTGTTGCAATTCATCTAGCGCAATGCCTCGACCATACCAAGCTTCATGCTTGTCAGGCTTGAATTGAATTGCTTTGTCATAGGATGCGATCGCCTCTTGGTACTGTTGCAATTCATCTAGCGCAATGCCTCGACCATACCAAGCTTCATGCTTGTCAGGCTTGAATTGAATTGCTTTGTTATAGGATGCGATCGCCTTTTCGTACTGTTTCAACTTCCTTAGCGCCAGGCCTCGACCATACCAAGCTTCATGGTCGTCAGGCTTGATTTGAATCGCTTTGTCATAGGATGCGATCGCCTTTTCGTACTGTTTCAACTTCCATAGCGCATAGCCTCGACCATACCAAGGTTCATGCTTGTCAGGCTTGATTTGAATCGCTTTGTCATAAGATGCGATCGCCTCTTGGTACTGTTTCAAGTACGATAGCGCCAGGCCTCGACCATACCAAGCTTCATGGTCGTCAGGCTTGATTTGAATCGCTTTGTCATAGGATGCGATCGCCTTTTCGTACTGTTGCAATTCATCTAGCGCATAACCTCGACCATACCAAGCTTCATGGTAGTCAGGCTTGATTTGAATCGCTTTGTCATAGGATGCGATCGCCTTTTCGTACTGTTTCAACTTCCATAGCGCATAGCCTCGACCATACCAAGGTTCATGCTTGTCAGGCTTGAATTGAATTGCTTTGTCATAGGATGCGATCGCCTCTTGGTACTGTTGCAATTCATCTAGCGCATAGCCTCGACCAGTCCAAGCTTCATGGTAGTCAGGCTTGATTTGAATCGCTTTGTCATAGGATGCGATCGCCTTTTCGTACTGTTTCAACTTCCATAGCGCATAGCCTCGACCATACCAAGCTTCATGCTTGTCAGGCTTGAATTGAATTGCTTTGTCATAAGATGCGATCGCCTCTTGGTACTGTTTCAACTTCCCTAGCGCAATGCCTCGGTTATACCAAGCTGAATCTGGAGTTATGTTGCCCCATTCACCTTTGGCTTGAATCGCTTTGTCATAGGATGCGATCGCCTCTTGATACTGTTTCAACTCCCCTAGCGCATAGCCTCGACTAAACCAAGCCAGAGAGTAGTTTGGCTTAATCTCAATAGCTTTCTCATAGGCATCAATGACTTCTTCATAGCGTTGTGAGACTAACAAATCATTGCCGACTTTCAACCAGTCTTCTGCGGTCTTGGGTGCAGATGAAGCAACGACAGCTTCAGAGGGAATATTGCTCTTATTTGCCAGATAGACATTGCTAGGGATGCCCCATTTAAACGTGTTCTGTGCCTCCCCGTCAGATGAGTTTACACTTTGTGCAGACTGCTGTTGTGGCGGTAAATCTCCGCCTGTGAGTTCTGCCTTTTTAACAAGTTCTCTCTCACTGCGTCCATGAACTGCAATTATCTTCCCTGCTGTATTTAGCACTGGCCCCCCACTCATTCCCCCTGCGGTTATAACAGGGTAAGAAATCCCATACCCATCAGATAGCTTGCCAAGTGCCGATACCGTACCCGGTACAAACTGCGGTGCAGAGGAACCGCCTGGGAAACCAGTAATGTAGATGCCGTCTCCCACCTTTACTGTGTCCGAGTCGCCTAATTCGAGAGCCTTATAGGGGCAATTTTCCCTACCTGGATCGAAAGTGATGAGTGCTAAATCTTGGTTGGGGAACTTTTGAATAGTCGCGGAGTTCCAAAATTTTCCGTCATTGGTTTGCAGCTTCAATTTACTACTGGGTGCTACCACATGACGCGCTGTGAGTAAGGTGCAGGCTTTATTTTCTCCCGAAACGAAAAAGCCGCTGCCATTTCCGGATTTGTCTGCGTAGGTAATCAAAACAATGCTATTTCCGGCTTGTTGGGCAATCTCTCCAGAGGTGAGTTGTTTAAAACAGCCGGACGGTAACAAAGTGATCAAGCCAGAAGCAATCAACCAACGCCAAGAAACCATATCCCACCTACAGAACTTAGCTTTTAAGATGTCCGCAGCCTGTAGGCTGGGGTTACACAAACAAAGCCTGACAAAAGCAGGCTTGTCCTATTGTTCTTTTATTGTGGCATCAAAAACCTATCTGAGGGTAGAGGAAAGCGATCGCATTTTGCGAATTTCATTCACTGCAACACAAACAAAATCCGCGAAGGTGGGTTATAAGAATCCGCGAAGGCGGACTTTGTTTGTGTAGACGCGGTTTCAACCGCCCAGTAGAATGCACATTTTAGTAAAAATGTCAAATATGATTATAGAGCGATCGCATTTCATAACTTATCAAAGCTAGCGAACCGACAGGTCGGCGCTTCGCTATCGCATTTCCAATACCTGTGGCATCAGACTTGATCCCCCCGCCTGCGGCGACCCCCTTAATAAGGGGGTTTTGAAGAATCTAGCCGCCTTTTTAAGGGAGGTTGGGGGGATGTACCGGGAGCGATCGCATTCCATAACTTATCAAAGGTAGCGATCGCCTAAAATAAGTGCTGGGTTTCGTTCCTGAACCCAGCCTACAAATCTACAAATTTCTTTTCCCCCTTCCCTCTGAGGGAAGGGGGTTAGGGGGTTAGGTTCTAAGCCAAAACAACAGCAGGTTCAGGCCAGCGACCTACAGCTTTGCCAATTACAGACATCTCTTGCATCAAGCGGTCGAAACGCTCTGGTGTCAGAGATTGAGGGCCGTCAGAAAGGGCTTTCTTCGGGTTGGGGTGGACTTCAATCATTAACGAGTCAGCACCAGCAGCGATAGATGCCATCGCCATTGCAGGCACATATTCAGACTTACCAGTGCCATGACTGGGGTCAATCATAATCGGTAGGTGAGTCAAAGTTCTCAGGACTGGAATTGCTGACAAATCCAGCGTATTCCGAGCATATTGACGGTCAAAGGTGCGGATACCGCGTTCGCACAAAATCACATTTGGGTTGCCAGCTGCCAAAATGTACTCCGCCGCCATCAACCAATCTTCAATCGTCGCTGCCATTCCCCGCTTCAGCAGCACAGGCTTTTCCTGCGCTCCTACTTTCTTCAACAGGGAGAAATTTTGCATATTTCTGGCACCGATTTGGATCACGTCGGCAAATTCTGCCACCACATCCAATTCAGGGCTATCCATCAATTCCGTAATAATACCTAAGCCTGTCGCTTCCCGTGCCGCCGCCAGCAAATTCAAGGCACTTTCACCGTGTCCTTGGAAAGCATAGGGCGAAGTCCGAGGCTTATAGGCACCGCCGCGCAGAAACTGCGCTCCCGCCGCCTTAACTCGACGTGCGGTTTCAATAATCATTTCTTCATTCTCAACCGAGCAAGGGCCAGCCACAACTACTAAAGGATGGTGTTCGCCAAAAGTAACAGCGCCGTTAGGAGTTGATACTACAACGTCGCTGGCTTCACCGTGACGATAATCGCGACTTGCTCGTTTAAAGGGCTGCTCAACTCGCAGAACCTGTTCAACCCAAGGGCTAATTTCTTGCATCTGGAGGGGGTCGAGGTCAGCAGTTTCGCCGACAAGACCCAATACTACCTTGTGCTTCCCTACTATTTTTTCTGGTGTCAGTCCCCAAGTGCCGAGTTCCGAGCTAACGCGCTCAATCTCGACCTCTGGAGTACCAACTTTCATGACTACAATCATTTTTTCAACTCCATGATTCGGTTGCTTGTGTGCTGATCTCGCTCCTCAAAATTTACCAGCGATCGCAATAGCAACTTTACATACATAGATTGCCATTTAAGCGATCGCCCGTAACAAACAAAAATAGCCTGGGATTTTAACCCCAGGGGAAGAGTGAAACCGATGTTAGTGTTTTCTAACAACTTATAACTAAAACTCACCTTCAAACTGTTAGCGTTGCAGCTGGATGTAATTAATCTTTTTGCCCAGCCGACCGCCATGCCGATGTCAGTCGCCCCCAGTTCGTGGTGAACTCTTTCCAGCCTAGTTTACTCCCAGGTATCTCTTCATCCCAAGAGGCGGAAATCACCCCGTAACTTAATCCCAGGACACCCAGACCAAAAAAGCCCATACTCACAAGTACAACTGCGACGTTAGGCAACTTTAACCATTGTTGGCTAACTACTACATAGCTAACGATAAAAGTCAAGATGCCTAACGCAGTGGGAATCCCGCAAAAAAGAGCTATCCGGCTCACCATGCGCTTGCTCACCACTTCTGGCACTGCCGTTGACTCAGGCTTTTGGTTCGGCTGCTGAGGATTCTCTTTAGCAGTGCTAGAGGGTTTCGCTGGGGTTTTCGCCGCTTTTTTGCGATTCTTCTTGGGTTCAAAAGGTAAGCGATCGCGTTGGGATTCTTCAGACATAGGTAAAAAGTTCTTTAACCGCGAATACCGAGACGGCCAATTAAGGCTTGATAGCGTGGTCTGTCTTCCTTTTGCAGATAGGACAAGAGACGCTTTCTGGTACCAATCATCTTTAACAGACCCCGCCTTGAAGCATGATCTTTCTTGTTTGCTCTCAGGTGAGTGCTAAGACGATTGATGCGTTCCGTCAGCATGGCAATCTGGAGATCGGTCGATCCGGTATCGGTTTCGTGAACCTGGTACTCGGTCATAATTTCGTGTTTACGCTGTTGCGGCAGAGTCATGGGGAAAGTAATTTAATAGAATGCAGCAATCTCTCATATTACCACTTAATTTGGTTAGTCATCAGCCATTAGTGATTGGCTAGGCGATAAGGATAACTTCCTAAGTTTTGTGCGACGCTCATCTAACCAGCGTTGCAAGATCAAAGCTGCTGCCTTACGGTCAATCAGAGCCTTGTTGTGAGCAGGCGATCGCTTCTCTTCTCTGATCAGTTCCTCTGCCTCATAGGATGTCAGCCGCTCATCCACATACTCTAGAGGTAACTGGAGAGCTTGAGCCATGCGTTCGGCAAATTTCTGCACCTGCTTCGCCTGGAAACCCAGCGTCCCATCCATCGAATAAGGTAAGCCCACAACAAGAACTTGCGCTTGTCGCTCCTCAACCAGCTGTTGCAGTTGCTCTACATCTCGCTCAAATGAAATGCGCTCAATTGTGGCAATCCCAGTGGCAATCAAACCAGTGCCATCACAACCTGCCACCCCAACGCGCTTTTTACCGACATCCAACCCCAGGGCCGAGATTCTCTCCATTATCTTTTCCCCGGTCGTTCGGGTTGGTTTTTGTTGCCTCCAGATTCTGTGAGTTTAGCACTGTTGAACCGTTTAACGGCAATGGTGAATCCTTCGGAGCCTCGGCTGGTATCTGCTTCTTCTGCTTGGACTTGAGCCAAGACATCCGCCCCGGTATTGGTTTATGTGCCGGCTGAAGACCTTGGAGCATTTCAGCTAATTGTAGCCCTTCTAAAGAGAGCGGTTTTGCCTCACGCAGCTTGTGCCAGACGGAACGAGACATCAGTAGGGAATGGGAAATCCGCTCGGCTCCCAACTGTTCCAAATATTCTTCGCGTTCTGGCTGATAGTCAGCAGAAGCCAGTTGCAGGGATTGTGCGGGGTAATCCTTGACAATTTGAGCCATTTGTGAAAGCAATTCTGGGTACAGCCAGGTGTAGGCTGGATGTACGGTCAACTCGGCGACATGGGGTTGAGAGCCATCGCGCGAGAGAAAAATCTGAAAATAGCCAATTGCCGCCTTGCGCTGCGGTTCAAACACATAGCCACTAACACTGTGTGTTTTGCCCAACCAGTGCTTCAGATTAGTCAGGAAACTGTTAACAACGCTGGTTTTGAAGTCATGGATGTTGCGGTCAAACACCTGACGCAACAAAGGCGGCATAGAAACTGTATCCAACTGGCATAGCAGTTGGGCATCAGCGTTACTTACCGGAAGGAGATTGGGTAAATCGGGTTCCCGATCTTGTAATGACGAGAGCAATTCTGGCGCGATCGCCCAGTAAGTTAGCTGCGCCAAAGGCTGAAAACCGTTCTGTCGGTAAAGAGCCAGTCCCGCTTTATTGTGGATATTCACTTCCAGCAACCAGGTACGAGCTTCGACGATCGCCTCAAAGCAATGACGCAAAAGCCCGGAGCCTATTTCCGTCGGGCTTCCTGTCTCCACCAACACCCGTTCAACCCGCCAAGTGCTGCCTGTGCGGTTAAAAGGTGACACCTGAATCGTGCCGCGAATCTGGTTATCCTGCTCCGCGACATAAACATTAAAGGTATGCTGACAAGGGTTGGGAAACCAACTCAAAAACTTCAGCGGGCCAAACCAGGGTCTAACACGATGTACCTGCGTAGCAAGAGCCGTTGAGGAGGCTGGGTTCCCTCCCTCAAGTTCTTCGGCGGCAAGCTGTGCGATCGCATCCAGATCGCGGTATTGAACTGGGCGGATCGCTGTTTTGGTTTCTTTAGGCAGAAATGAAGTCATGTTGGAAGAACCATGAAGCAGATGGTGTAGGCTAAGCTGCACGGTAGAGCCAGCCTAGAACAGAGACAACCAACAGTTTTTTTTGTGAAAAAGCCGCTGGCTCTTACTGGGTGTTGCTGCCAATATCTTAACTGCTTTCTCCTCCTGTCCGCCGAAGATGACGAACTGATTGCAACTGTTATGGGTTGTCGCTAGAGGTTGAAAGGTTTGAAGGTTGGAACTTTCCAACTGTTCTCTGACTATTGACAAAAGCGGCAGGGGCTTTTATTAGGTTTAGTTGACAAACATTTGTAAACTACTATTAAGAAAATATCAACTTAGAATTTTGCAATGAAGCAACTTGTCACTGTCGAGCGTTTCTGCCTGATTGGTCATATTGTAACGATGGTTTTTGGACTGGCGGGACTGGTGCTGGTCGTACCCCATCCTGAACTAATTATGAATTTAGGAGAAACGGGGCAGACTGCATTCCAGTGGAGTATGGCTGGTGGTGGCGTGGTTAATATCGTCTTGGGAACCATCGCCGTTGCCATTTATGCGTACAGAAAGCTGGGGCTATGGCACTGGCTGACTTTCATGTTGCCAGCGGTGTGTCTGTCTTTGGGTAGCGAACTGCTGGGAACCAGTACAGGCTTTCCCTTTGGGGACTACAGCTACCTGAATGGCTTGGGGTATAAGATTGGCGGACTGGTGCCTTTCACTATTCCCTTGTCCTGGTTTTATATGGGATTAGTTTCCTATTTAATTGCTTGTGCGGGTCTAAAAACTCGGCAAAATCCAAGTTTGGTTCGCTATGTGGGCGCGATCGCTCTTGCGGCTATGATGTTCACTTCTTGGGATTTTGCCCTAGAGCCAGCTATGAGTCAGACGATGGTGCCTTTTTGGTATTGGGAACACCCAGGAGCCTTCTTTGGCACACCCTACCGAAACTATGCGGGTTGGTTTGGCACTAGCTCGCTATTTATCGGTGTGGGAGCAATGTTGTGGAGAAAGACACCGATTCTATTGGAGCGCAATCAGCTGGGTTTCCCACTAACCGTTTATCTAAGCAACTTTGGTTATGCAGCTGGATTGAGCTTGGCAGCTGGGTATTGGATACCAGTCTCGTTGGGCGTTATTGTCGGTGTCATTCCGGCTTTGACACTATGGCAGATGGCAAAACCAGCAGATGTAAAAGAATCCACAACTGAAACTCCTGCCAGTATGAAGCCAGAAATTCCAGTTACTCAAGTCAAAGTGGCGGTGAAGTGAGCGTCGATTGGTTAATACTACAGAGCGCAATATCGCTCTTGCTGCTGTTGATTCAAGCACCAGCAGCATTTATTCTGCTTTCGCGGCTGTTGAAAGGGCCTTCTAGGCGATCGCCTGTTGAACCCCACACTGCCACGCCGGAACTTTTCGGTGCAGTCAGTGTGGTGGTTCCTACTTTAAACGAGGCAGAGCGAATTAGCCCTTGTTTAGCAGGGTTAACGCGCCAAAGCTACGAAGTTCGAGAGATTATCGTCGTTGATAGTCGTTCCCAAGATGGAACGCCAGATTTAGTAAAAGCAGCACAGCAGAAAGACCCCCGATTTCGACTAATTAATGATGACCCTCTCCCTTCTGGCTGGGTGGGTCGTCCTTGGGCTTTGCATAATGGCTTTTTGCATATGGCAGGGTTGGGGGCTGGGGACAAGGGACTGGGGACAAGGGACTGGGGACAATTCCCAATTCCCAATTCCCAATTCCCAATTCCCAATTCCCAATTCCCAGAATGGTTTTTGGGTATTGATGCCGATACTCAACCTAGTCCGGGCTTAGTTGCTGGTTTGGTAAAGGCAGCAGAGGCGGAAGGTTACGATTTGGTTTCTCTATCGCCGCAGTTTATCCTCAAATATCCTGGGGAGTGGTGGCTGCAACCAGCGCTGTTAATGACTCTACTCTACCGATTCGATCCGGCGGGGACAAATACTCAAGATCCGTCGCGAGTGATGGCGAATGGTCAGTGTTTCCTGTGTCGTCGCTCGGTTTTAGAGGCTGTGGGGGGGTATACCAGTGCTAAGAGTTCTTTTTGTGACGATGTGACTCTTGCTCGTAACATCGCTTCCGGTGGCTTTAAGGTGGGCTTTCTCGATGGGGCTAAGGTCTTGAAGGTGCGGATGTATGAGGGAGCAGCTGAAACCTGGAATGAGTGGGGGCGATCGCTTGATCTCAAAGATGCGTCATCAAGTGGTCAGATATGGGGCGATTTGTGGTTGCTTACTTGCACTCAAGGTCTACCCCTATTAGCATCCTTTATTTTGCTAAGTTGGCTAGTAATGGGGAATTCTTCAATACCTGTCCTAGCGGTAGCTGGGTTGAACTTATTTCTGCTTGTGATTAGGTTTGCCTTGCTGTTAGCGATCGCGCCCTCATATGAAAGCTTCATGCGATCGCCCCATGTCGCCCCCTTAAACGATCGTGTAGAGACGCGAAATTTTCCGTTTCTGCATTTACCTGTTTACTTTTATCTTTCTCCTCTGGCAGATCCCTTGGCAGTATTGCGAATTTTCTTGTCTGCCTTCCGCACTCCAAAGCAGTGGCGGGGGCGGAATTATGGATAAACTAATAGCTAATGGCTGTTGACAATTAGCCATTAGCTATTAGCACTTGTTTCAAAATTACTGTTTACCTCATCCACTCGTTCCAGCTGCCAGAGAATTTGATTTCCCTCGCGGCGCACCCGTGATACCACCCAATTGCGCCAACCCCAGTTGTCGCCGCGACTGGTGACAGCACTGGCATTGACATCCATTAGATCGGCTAATTCAGAGCTAGTAATCAGATAGCCTTTAGCAGCTATTTCGTCAGCTACATGGAGAGTTTCTATCAAGTTGCGAAGTTGGGCGACTCTCACTTCACGGGGCAGATTGTCCAGAGAATCAAGAGACGGAGGAGTAGTAGAGTCTACCATGACAAGGCCGAGGTTAGGAGGGTCAGAAGATACGTCACTCGATTGTATCGTTTCTCGATCGATGGAATCGGTAGCCTGTGAACTAATTAAGGCATCTGGTTGTGTTTGTTGCAGGTCGGGGGGGCGACCAAGGGCAAAAGCGCGGGCGATCTCATCGCAGCGCTCATTTCCTTCATTTCCTGCGTGACCCCGCACATACCGCCACTCGATATGCTGGGAATTGAGTTCATCGAGAATTTCCCAGAGGTCCTTGTTGAGAACGGGTTTACCTTCAGAGGTTTTCCAACCCTTCTTTTTCCAGCCTTTAACCCATTTGGTAATACCATTTCTCAGGTATTCGCTATCAGTGTAGAGTGTGACTGGTTCTTGTTGTCCGGTGGCAGTAACAAGTTTTAAGGCACCAATCGCTGCTTGCATTTCCATGCGGTTATTTGTGGTTGCAGGATCTGCGTCGCCCATTTCATAGACCGATCCATCATTAAAATAAACCACAACGCCCCAGCCGCCAGGTCCAGGGTTGCCACGGCAAGCTCCATCGGTGTAAAGAGTTTTGATTTTACGTGAGAAGGGCATCAAGGTAGTTGTTAGTTGTTGATTGTTAACAAAAAGTTAGATGCTGCCAATGATGGGAAAATCTGCCCAGTCGTTGGAGTGAGTGTTGGACTTTTAGGTTGGTTCTATTTTACTGACGTCAGCCAATTCTATTAAAAAAATTGAACTATGGGCGATCGCAGTCGCATTTCAATTTAACCGGGTGAGGAAATATCGTCATTTGTTTCCCCTAAAGCCAGCTGAACTTGCTGGATGTCTTGCAAGATCGCCTGGTACGCATCTGGAAAATTTTCTTCTGTAAGGGTTTTTAGCGCCTCTTGGTATTCGGCTAAGGCTTGGTGAAAATAGGGATCGATCATAAAATCTCGCTGCCCTTTCTGATGGTGAGCATTGCCGATAGCTTGATGTAATATGCCCCAGCCGACCGGATCGCTGTCTTGGGTGACATATTTCAACCCTTCCTGATAGCAAGCTATTTGCCCTTCAAAGCCGCGCTGGTTCAAATTTGGATTGTTTTGAGCTAATTGACTTAAGGAAGCCAACAGAGGGTCATAACTAACTGAATTGGCGGCACAATTGCCGCGACCTATCCAAGATTGCCAGTCGTCAAGCTTGAATTGCAGCGCTTGGTCTAAAGAAGCGATCGCTTCTTCATATCGGTTTAAGTTTTGTAGGGCAAATCCCCGCAGGTTCCAGGCTTCGGGATAGTTGTGTTTGAGTTGCAGAGCTTTGTCTAAAGCAGCGATCGCTTCTTCAAAGCGTCCTAAGTGCGATAGCGCTATACCCTTGCTGTACCAAGCTTCCTCGTTGTCGGGTTTAAGTTGGGTGGCTCTCTCAAAACTGGCGATCGCTTCTGGAAAATTTTCTGCCAGAACTTGCTGAACGCCTTGGTTTAACCAAGCTTCTGCTTCGTCTGATACTTGCTGGGATACTTCCTCTGCTGGTTGGTCTGCATTCTCTTGATCGGCAGCATTGAATTGATTAACCAATGCTTGAATAATCACTTGTGGATCGGTTGTGTCAATTTGCAGTTGCTCGGCGACTTGCTGGCGTAACCCAGCATCCTGCTCTAACATTACAAACAACTCATCCAACGTGACTGTCTTGAGTTCTGGGCTTTCCTCTGGCTGGTTATTTTCTGGCGGAGCTTCTTGAGTGCGCTCGTACTCCTCGTACTCCAATATCTCAGAGACAGGCTCAGAAACAGGCTCTCTTTGTCCCATTCGTGCCGGAGAACGGGTCAATAGCTGCATCCCAATCTCATAGGAAACATCGCTAATTTCGCCGCACCCCATCTGACCCAACTGCACCATCCGCGCTGCTAACTCATTATTTGGCACAGGTGAAGCCAATAATCTATCGCCAAAGCGACGCAACCATCCTACCCATTGGGCTTGGCTGCCGCGATCGCCCAAACTTTCAAAAAAACGCAAAACTCGTGGCTGCTGCCAACCATGCGTCACACCTTCGAGCAGTTGGGTATACAAAAATTCATAATCTGTATCGGACAGGGGTTTAGGGGTTTCCGGTTGAAACGAAGACGGTGTAGGCTTCCGCCTGTTGTCGGAACCAAATAAACGCTGAAACCACCTTACAAGCGATCGCCATATTTGCTTTAACATTTGCCCCATTCCCGTCGCACTTCCTCAGATTCTACCCAACTGGCTTGAACTGATGATAGTGCCGCATATACTTGCCCATCATACCTTTTGTCCAGTTAACTCGAATAAAAGTTTCAAGAAAACCGAACCAAATCAAATAAAGCAACAGTAGATTAACACAGCAGGGTTTAACCAGACCAACACGCTAGACTTTTATGGGCAACTGTTGCTCTAGTCCTTGTCTTTCTGAATGCCGTGACCTACGAACCCCTGCATCACAAGTATCGCCCTCAGACGTTCGCGGATTTGGTGGGACAAGAAGCGATCGCCCAGACTCTCACCAACGCCATCCGCAGCGAACGCATTGCCCCTGCTTATTTATTCACTGGCTCCAGAGGGACGGGCAAAACTTCCAGCGCCCGGATTCTGGCAAAGTCGCTCAACTGTCTTTCTAGCAATATTCCTACAGATCAGCCTTGTGGAGTTTGCGATGTCTGCTTTGGAGTTACCAAAGGTTCCGCGCTGGACGTGATTGAAATCGACGCCGCCAGCAACACAGGCGTAGACAACATTCGGGAAATCATCGAACGCGCCCAATATTCCCCAGTCCAGTGTCGCTACAAGGTTTATGTAATCGATGAGGTTCATAGCCTCAGCACGGCGGCGTTCAATGCCTTGCTGAAGACGCTGGAGGAGCCACCTAAGCACGTGGTCTTTGTCCTGGCGACAACAGACCCCCAGAGGGTGTTACCGACGATTATCTCTCGCTGTCAGCGGTTTGATTTTCGTCGTATTCCCCTAGAGGCGATGGTGGGTCATCTCTTAAAGATTGCCCAGCTGGAAAATATTAATATCACCGTGGAGGCGATGACTCTGGTGGCGCAAGTAGCTCAGGGAGGCTTGAGGGATGCGGAAAGCCTCCTCGACCAACTGAGTTTATTATCCGGTCAGGTGACGGTGGAAGCCGTTTGGGACTTAGTGGGGGCGGTGCCAGAAAGAGATTTAATGGATTTGTTGCAGGCGATCGCATCTAACAATCCGGAAGCGGTTCTCGACAAGACACGCAAACTCATGGACAGGGGCAGAGAGCCTTTGATTGTCCTTCAGAATTTTGCTGGTTTCTACCGCGATTTGTTAATAGCGAAAAAAGCTCCTAACCGCCCTGATTTAGTTGCTTTGACTGCCCCAACTTGGAAAGCGTTGTGTGAGTTTGAAGGTTTAGATATTTCGACAATTTTGCTGGGGCAAAAGCACCTTAAAGACAGCGAAGTTCAGATTAAAAATACCACTCAGCCGCGTCTGTGGCTAGAAGTGACGCTGTTGGGATTATTGCCGGATTCTCTTCAAAGTCAAAAATCGGTCGCCCAAATTCCGGAGTTTAGAGTCAACAATCAGCAGGCGAAACCGGAAAGCCCGAAATCGGTCGGATTAGCGACACCACCCCAACCCAGCCCGTCTGCCAATTTATCCCAGAAAGAGCAGACACCGCCCCCACCGAGTGAAAATCCACAACCCGCTTCCCCTGTTTCTGCGCCTGCTGTTAGCGCACAAGCCGAAAGTGTTACACCAACGACGCCAAGTACGGTTGTTGGGCAACAATCTGAACTTGAGCAAGTTTGGCAACAGGTGCTGGATTGTCTCCCACTCCCAGGTAAAGCCCTTTTCAGCCAACACGGATATCTATTGAATATCAAAGGTCAAATAGCCTGTGTCGGTATCAGTTCGCCGCAATTGCTCAACAACTATGCAAAACCCAAATTAGCTAGTCTCGAAGCTGCTTTTCAAGAGGTTCTTCAGCATAAGGTGAAGGTTAATTTTCAAGTTGGGACTGCGACTGATTCGCAATCAGCTACCCAGTCACGAACTTCCAGTCAGGGGACAACACCGCCTTCTTTGGAGGTGAAGGAGGATAGTGCTGCTAACTATCAAGCAAAGCCTTCACAAAACCAGATACCGTCACAGGTTCCACCCCAGGAGAGGATAGAGGCTAACAAAAAAGATTCAACAGCTGAACGTACTCCACCCTCAGTGCAGGCACCTTCTAGCTGGCAGGAGGATGAACTGGCGGTGCGTTCTGACACTCAAGCTGTAGCGATCGCTGCCAAACGGCTTGCCGACTATTTTCATGGTGATATTGTTAATGAAAATGGCGATTTAGAGTTAATCGAACCTGAAATTCCGCAGCCGCCAGCCCAAGATATTATTTCTCCTGCCCCTGAGCCTGAGCAAGAGTGGGAAGATGATGACTATGTAGATTTTTAACGAGAGCAAGTCATCTATAGCAGCCCTAAATGATTCGTTAAGGCGAGATACCCGACTTCTTAGAGAAGCCGGGTATCTGAAGGGGTGCCTCACAACTCAAATAGGATTGCTATAGCTAATTTTTGCCATTAGACACTAGCTAAAGAGATTAAAACTCCAAACTTTCGTCACCAGTGCCATGATGCACAGTTTTGACCCATTTCAAGCGCTTTGGTCGCACGGACATCCGGGCGGTGGTACTAGCCATTATCAGTATCCAGTGGAACAGATAAAAAACGCCGCGCAGGGTAGCAACTAGGGTATCGAAAAAGTTGGATGTTCTGAATTTCTCCTGTTTACTAATCCGGCGCAGTCCGATGAAAATCCCTAGTAGGGGAAGAGTGATGGCGAAACTGCTGATAGGAGCGAGGACGGGGGGACGATTCCGGACAAGAGCCATTAAGCAGTCTGGGACGGCCGCGGCGGGGAGGATGTACTGAATGATTGTAAATGAGAATAAATCCAGGGTTTTTAAAATTCCCATGCGGTTTGATACCAAAAGCCGCCAATAGTCTAGATAGCGTTGGTATCCGCCTTCTGCCCAACGGTTGCGCTGATGCCAAAGAGCGATCGCATTTGTAACGCCTTCCTCCTGTACCCCTGGAAAGATGACGAAATCAATATCCCACTGGTCAAGGTGTAAGCGGAAGGTTAAATCTAAGTCGTCGGTGATAGTTTCCTCGTTCCACCCGCCGCAGCTTTCCAGCGCAGTTCTACGGACAAACTGACCGTTACCGCGCAGTTCCCCAATACCGCCAATGGCGATCCGTTGCTGCTGGAGAAAGGTGTCGAAGGCCATTTCTGCCTTCTGACCCCTCGTCCAGAAATTGAGAGAGGCGTTTGCGATCGCTTTTCGCATCTGCACTGCTCCCACCGCTTCCCGCTGGAAACTGGGACATACTCGCCGCAGCATATCGGTTGGCACTTGAGCATCAGCATCAAACACCCCGACAATTTGTCCCCGTGTCAAAGGTAACACCTGATTAAGCGCCCCCGACTTGCCGCCACTCGCATTAGCAGGTCGCCGCAGCACTTTCATCTGACGATATTCTTTAGCCAGTTGCTCTAACAATAGCGGCGTTCGGTCAGTGCTGTGATCGTCAATCACCCACACTTCATACCGGTCTACGGGGTAATCTTGATTACACAGTGTCCTCACCAATCTGCCAATAACGGCTTCTTCATTTTTCGCCGCCACTAACAGGGAAACATAAGGCCATTCGTCCTTTGTTTCTTCAGATAAAGGCTCCGGGAGCTTTAAGGGGCGAGCAAACACGACGCGCAACGCCTGAATAAACAGCAACGCTGTCAGTCCCACAACTAACCATGAACCCCAAACGATAAAATGCAGAGCAACAGTACTGCCCCAAATTACCGTTAAGGCAAACGCCGCTTTGCGGCGGCGTCCTGCTAGTCCCTGAAAAAACTCGCTCTCAAATTCTTCTGTAGAGACGCCCTGAATTGCGTCTCTACATTCAGACAAGAGAGAATCGAGCGGTTCAAGCTCGTTGTAAGAATCGTTTTCGGGCCAGGAATTCTCCGGCATATGTTACTTGATTTAACCACCAATACTTGTCTACACCCATAAAGAAGCTGGGTATTAGGTAACACCAGACAGTGCAGCCTTCACACACCGACAGCTTGCCCTGAGATTTGCGGTATTGTTCCACTTCCTCCGACTGGCGATAGAGGTCGTAAAGTTTACCATCAATGGGAACGCCTGTTTGGGCAAAGTGATAGCAAGGCAGGAGTAGCTTGTCGTCAGGAGAAATAGCAATTACAGCATCCACCGCTTTACAACGGGGATTTTTGGTATCATTCCCCCCAGCTTCAATAAAAGCCAGTGCTGCCTTATTGTACCCAACATTCTTGTATTTCTTAGCACTTGCTTGAATTGCGGCTACTATCTCAGGGGTGGGATTCTTTTTGGAATTGTAGTTGTCGTGAGCGGTGAAGGCTGGATTGAGCCATACCCTGGCACCCAGACGTTGACCCAGTTCTCCTACTTGATCGATGTGGGGGTAGTTCTGGGCAGTTACGGTGTGATTTAGAACGGGTTGTTCGCCCAAGGCATGGGCGATTTCCACCGACTCGACCAAAGTGTCAAAAATCTTCACCCCCCGTGAGGAGTCATGAGTTTCGGCATCGGCACCATCCAGGGAGAAATTCAAAAAGTCAACTAACCCCTTAATTTCATGAGCTTTTTTGGGGTAAAGAATTGTGTTTGTCGTCATGCTGGTCCAGAATCCCTGCCGCTTAGCCTCAGAATAAATCTGTCCTACATCGGCACGCAGCAGCGGTTCTCCACCAGTAAAATCTACATACTTGACACCCAAGCGCCGCAAGTCCTGTAAATTGTGTTGAATCGTGTTGAAGTCAGCTTCTAGGGGTGGTTCTAACGCCCAGATGTTACAAAAATGGCAGCGAGCGTTGCAGCGATAGGTCAAGTAGTAATTAGCAACCAGAGGAGTCATAGATTTCGCCCATGAGGTATTCCATAGCATTCTTCAGCCAGAGTAAACCAATCGGCAGCAGATGGGAAGTTTTATTTAGGGGACTGGAGAATTAGGAATTGAGAATGGGAAATTGAGGAATTGCTTGTGTTTTCTTTTTTCGCGAATTTATCTGTGGACAGAAGGCGGGAGCGGTATATTAAGGTAAAATCTCCCTTAACGCCACTTTCCAACGCAAAAACTCTAAGCTAATCTGTTCTCAATCGGATGCTGGCTTGGCAGACAATTAAGGAAGACCCGACTGCCAAATAGACGGAAATTGAGGAAAGTTTCAGTATGTCAATCGACCAACTTCAGCCTGCACCCCAAGGGGATGTCAGTGTTTATATGCCCTACTACCAGGGTACCAAGCGTAATATGTTACCCTTGGCAATTAGCTTGTATCAAAAAGGATCTTTAGAAGGTAATCGCAAAATAGAAGGCGGCGAAAGCATTCCTTTTGTTGCCACCTGGTATGTCTCTAAAATGCCCATAGAGCTTACCCGTTGCAGATTGCAGTTTGATGGGAATGCGGAGCTGAGTTACGAAGTGATGATGGCAAATTCGGAGTTGGTCGATTTTTTAATCGACGTAATTATGAATTACAAGCGCACTCGCTCAATCGACTTTTCTCAGGCGTTCTATCGCAAGCTGCTACGTGCAGACAGTTGAACACCGTAAAAATTAGGAGTGAGGGTGTGCCAAAATCAGCTAAATATTTGCTAATTGGGTCAACAGAAGCTTACAGTGGCAAGTCAGCGGCAATCTTAGGGATTGCCCACCAGCTCAAAGAAAGAGGAGTGGATATCGCCTACGGTAAACCACTAGGTACTTGTTTAAGCGAGTCGCAAACGGATGCGATGGAGGAGGATGTCCGGTTACTGGCAACTGTGTTGAAATTACCAGATGACCGGGTTTGCCCAACTCTGCTGTCTCTAGATGAGGAGACAATTCAAAGACGCTTATCGGGAGTTGACCAGAGGGATTATCGCGAGTCTCTGGAGCAGTATCGCATAGTGCCTGGGGCAAAGTTGGTGTTGTTGGAAGGTCCTGGTAATTTGGAGGAGGGGAGCTTGTTCGACTTGTCTTTGGGACAGGTCGCTGCTGCTGTTGACGCGGCGGTTTTACTGGTGGCGCGTTTTCACTCGGTGTTGTTGGTGGATGCTTTGTTATCAGCTAAGGAGAGGCTGGGCGATCGCTTGCTGGGTGTTTTGATTAACGATATTCCCTCTGCTAATTTGGAGGATGCCCAGAAGTTTGTGCGTCCTTTTCTGGAACGGCAGGGGATTCCGGTACTAGCAATGTTGCCACGCAGTGAATTGCTGCGGAGTGTCAGCGTTCGGGAACTGGTACACCAGCTGAAGGCAGAAGTGCTTTGCCGTCCGGATCGGTTAGATTTGATGGTGCAAAGCTTGACAATTGGCGCAATGAATGTTAATTCAGCGCTGAAGTATTTCCGCAAGGGAATGAATATGGCGGTGGTAACTGGAGGCGATCGCACAGACATCCAACTAGCCGCCCTGGAAACTTCTACCCAGTGTCTGATTTTGACTGGTCAACTGCCGCCGCAACACTTTATCCTCAGCCGCGCGGAAGATTTAGAGATCCCGATTCTCTCGGTTGACCTAGATACACTAACAACTGTAGGAATTATCGATCGTGCCTTTGGTCAGGTACGGCTACACGAACCGATCAAAATAGAGTGTATCCGCCAGATGATGGCGGAACACTTCGACATTGACCGCCTTATGGGGACTTTGGGTTTGGAAGCAGCAGTGACGGTGCAATAAACAAAGTTGCTAATGGTTAATAGCTAATGGCTAATTGTCAAAAGCAACTATTAGCAATTAGCAATACTTCCATCATGAGCAAAGTAATTGTCTTCGGCAGCATTAATATGGATTTGGTAGCGCGATCGCATCGGTTGCCAGTCGCCGGGGAAACGCTGCGGGGACATGACTTTTTTACCGCCGCTGGTGGCAAAGGGGCGAATCAAGCGGTAGCAGCAGCGCGACTGGGGGTTCCAACTGAGATGGTGGGGCGTTTGGGCGGCGACAGTTTTGGGCGCGAACTCCTGGCAGGTCTTCAAGCTTCTAGCGTTGATACCGGGGCGGTGTTGGTGGATGAGGCAGGTGCTTCTGGTGTCGCTATTATTACTGTGGATGACGCTGGAGAAAATAACATTATCATCGTTGCTGGTGCTAATGGGCGCGTGAACGAGAACGATGTTGAACGCCTGAAAAATTTGTTACCTGAAGCCGCCGCCTTACTCTTACAGTTAGAGATACCGATGAGTGCTGTTTTAGCAGCAGCCGAGGCAGGGCGACAGGCTGGTGTCCGAGTTATTCTCGACCCCGCACCAGCATCATTGGATATCCCACAGCAGCTTTATCCGTTGGTTGACATCATCACCCCTAACGAAGTGGAAGCGGGGCAGTTGGTGGGTTTTCCCGTAGATGGGCAAGAAGCTGCTGATAAAGCTGCCACAATTTTACTTGGTTGGGGTGTGGGAAACGCAATTGTAAAGTTGGGCGATCGCGGTGTCTTTTGCGCGACCTCTCAAGAGAAGTTCTTCGTTCCAGCTTTAAGAGTCCAAGCGGTTGACACAACTGCCGCCGGAGATGCCTTTAATGGTGCTTTGGCTGCGGCTTTGGCTGAGGGGCGTTCTCTACGTGAGGCGGTGGTGTGGGGTGCGGCGGCTGGTGCTATTTCTGCAACTACTGCTGGCGCACAGCCTTCTCTGCCTAATCGGGAGATGTTTGACAGGTTTCTGGGCGAGAGAGGTATTTTTTAAATACAAAGGTACGCAAAGAAAGAGAGGAATTTCTCTTTTTTAGTTCCAGAGTCGGTGCGAGATTTTATTAATAAAAATCACTTTTCCTAGTAGTAGAAAAGTTGATAATGCGATATTTCTTCCTTATCAGAATGATTATATCATAAAAAGTTAACGGTTTCAACTGACTGAGAATAAAAAATTTTTCTTTTGATTAAGAGCAACCTAACGATTACTTTCCAATATCCTCATTCCACAACTGCGGATTTTTCTGGATAAAATCGCTCATTAACTGCTTACATTCATCCAAGTTTAAATCTATCACCTCAACGCCGTGAGATTCCATAAATTCTTTTGCACCGGAGAAGGTTGCAGACTCACCAGCGATAACTTTTTTAATCCCAAATTGGACGACGGCACCAGCACAGAGGTAACAAGGCATTAACGTAGAATAAAGTGTTGTATCCTTGTAATTGCCGATTCTGCCAGCGTTGCGTAAGCAATCAATTTCGGCGTGGGTAACGGGGTCGCTATCTTGGACGCGCTTGTTGTGTCCTCTACCGACAATTTTCCCATCCTTTACTAGAACTGAACCGATGGGAATTCCTCCCTCACCGAGTCCTTGTTTTGCTTGTGCGATCGCATCTGTCATAAACTCATCCATAAGGCTTCACTTCTCACAGTTAGTTTTTTTTAAGGATACTGCTTGGGAACGCGATCGCTCAAGTTTTTGATATCTTCGTCCTCCAGTTTTAAACATCTGGAGGAGTAGCTAATAGTGTAGATGAGGCTGCAACTGGAGAGAAGTTCCCATTGCAGCCTCTAAACGACAGATTGCCAATCTATCAAAAATTTTACACCAATGCGCTTCCTCTTTCACTAAGGTAAGACTTAAACTTCTCTGATAGGTATCCGGGGCTACTTTACCGATATAAGGTGAATATTTTCGGGAAACGCTTCACCAAGATAGATAATTCTCTGCTTAATTCAAGCAAATGTCTATGTTAAAACAACTCGTATTAATGGATCATGATGGCGGCGTTGATGATTATCTCGCCACGATGCTGCTGATGACGATGGAGAATGTGCAACCACTCGGTATTATCGTTACGCCAGCTGATTGCTATGTTGAACCTGCTGTCAGTGCAACACGCAAAATTCTAGATTTAATGGGATGTTCTCATGTACCAGTGGCAGAAAGTACAGTGCGAGGAATTAATCCGTTTCCGCGACTTTTTCGCCGGGATTCTTTGGTTGTGGATCATTTCCCAATTCTCAACGAACGAGAAACAATTGAAACACCCTTGGTGAAAGAATCTGGTCAGGAATTTATGGTACGGATATTAAAAGAAGCATCAGAACCAGTGACATTAATGGTAACAGGTCCATTGACGACCGTAGCAGCTGCACTAGATTTAGATAGGGAAATTGAAGGGAAAATTAAAGAGATTGTCTGGATGGGGGGTGCGCTGAATGTTCCTGGTAATGTTAGCAAAGATATTGAGGCGGGACAGGATGGTTCGGCTGAGTGGAATGCTTATTGGGACCCTATTGGTGTGAATCGAGTTTGGCAGACTTCAATCCCGATTATCTTGTGTCCTTTAGACCTGACTAATAATGTGCCAGTGACATCAGAAGTGGTGCGCCAAATGGGTCGTCAGCGTCAATATCCTGTTTCTGATTTGGCGGGACAATGTTATGCACTCGTTATCCCCCAAGATTATTATTTTTGGGATGTTTTGGCTACAGCATATCTCGCGCATCCAGAGTTCTATGAAGTGGGGGAAAAAGAGACAATGATTGTCACAAGTGGCAAGAGTCAAGGACGAACAAAGGTGGAAACTGGAGGTAGAAAAATTCGCGTTATGGAGAAGGTGGATAAGCAGCGATTTTACGATTATATTTTGCAGCAATGGGCGCGTTAATGTATGTATGCAGGGTAGAGGAAGCCTGCCTTACAAATCTCTTAGTTGTCTAAGTTAAGTAATTGTGCTGAATCGACTCAGAGGGGAAATCCTTAATTTTGCCTAAGTTTCAATTACCGTTGTATTTCAGCTACGGGATATTACGCACGAGGGATGACTAAGCAGAGGTAGAAGAAGCGATCGCTTGGCTCTAATCTAAGGTGAGGGTATGATTTTTTAGGTTCCCCGGCTCAGCCTCCTTAGGAGGATAAAAGCACGACGCGATCGCATTTTTGACCCTTGGTGGATAATCCTGTGTTTTTGTCAAGGCACAAAATGGATAAATTTATTTATGAGAAACATTACATTAGGTTAACATTTATATACATAATGATTCATTATTTGCAAAAACCAGGGAAAATACTGATAAATTAATTTTGTGAAGAGTTTGTAGAAATTCTGTAAAGAATTTGTAAAGTCTGTAGCAAATTAAATATTTTTTGTTCCGTGTAACGTCAACCGTCTTCCCTGTTATATCTCGGCTTGATTTTTATAACTAAAGGCTATGGGCGAAGTCCATAAGCCAATAGCGAGGGGAATCCCAGACATAAAAGCTGGGATTGGTAGATTTGAATACCTTTTGATAATTTTGGATGTTTTATGACCCCCTTATCTGCATCGGCTAAAGTTCAGTCTCTTGCTGTTTCTACCTCCAAGCCTCAACTCGTTGAAAGTTTTTCACCCGCCTCTACCCGCAAATCAACAAAATCAAACGTGCATTCTCTAGCAGCCCTGTGGGCGCGAAAGTATTATGTTGCTGTTACTGCGGACTATGATGCTCAGGAGCTAAGAAAAAACGAAAGTTTAAAAGAAATTACATCTGCTGAAGGTCGAGCTGAAACGGCTAAAAAGCTCTTAGATAACTTGAGTTTAGCCAGTGCAAGAGCTTGGTCTAAGACTGAAACGCTCTTATCACAAGAGATTCGCCGCCACGGTATTAACCCAGACTTAATCAATCCCTTAGAAATTGCCGCAGATACTCGCGACTTATTTCAAAAAGTGCTGGATGGCTATGCTGAGAGAGTAACGGCGCATCGTGTGTCAGTGTCTGCGGGGTCAGACTTTGGTCGGGTGCGACAGAAATATACCAAGGTTGATCCTCGCGCCATTGGCTTCGTGAGTATGCAGTTTCATTACACGGGTCAAATGTTACTTGAGTGGCTTTCACCGCCAGAGCAGGCGCTGTGGATGCCGTACTTAAAAATGATGGATGACCATATGTATATGCCGCTACGGGCTGCCTACGAAGCTGCGGCTAACCATAACATGGATTCTCCAGCACTCAGAGCAGTTCAGAATCTTCTACCTGTCAGCACCAAGATTGCCCACGCGGTTTGTAACCAAGTTTGCCGTCAACACCCCAACTATCGCACCTACAGCGGTAACTTGAGTGAAGATATTGTCAAAACCGCCAGTATCCGCGATGCTGAGATGTTTCAGGTTTATCTATGTCTGTGCATTTTGCAAGACAATATGCAAGCAGTGCAGCAAGAACTCTTTCCTTTGTGCGTGATGTTATACCCTCGCTTGAACGTGAGCTGGAGACTGGTGCAACAAATGCTACAAACTATGGGTTGGCAAATGCACAATCTCCTAAATCCTGAGGATATGGCAACTTTGTTACCTTATCTACGCACGATGACAGATATGTTTTCTGATGAGGTGTTTAGTCATTAGTTCTTAGTTATTAGTCAAGGGTGCATCCAATGAGAGCAGCCTACACTCTAAAGGGTGTGGCTACACAAACAATGCCTGCCAATGCAAAGGCGTTGTTTGTTCTCCCTTGACTTTAGTCTTCAGGTGTTTTAAGGGCTATTAATTACCGCAGCTTTGACCCTGACAATCAACTCTAACGGCGCGAATTATGCCGTCATCTTTATATTGCTTGGTTTGGTTAAACTCGCCGGATGCTGAGGGATAAACTCCTACCAAGCTGTTATCTCCAAAGGAACCAAGGCGGAAGGCGATATTCTTAGCAGGCTCATTAGCAAAGCTGACGTATTCTCTACCTTCTACTGCGGTGTTGTAAGACAAAGTGGCATCTCCGTAAGCTGCTTCGGCTTGTTTGAGTGTTGTGCCGGAACCTACTCCTTTTTCAGTTCGATAAGCGGGATTTTCTGTTAGCAAATATTCGATTTTATCGGAGTCAGTTAGGGGTTTTGCAGCTGGGTAGAGGACATAATATTGTACTTTTCCATTTTGACTGACTGCGATCGCATCAAAATCTACAATATAAGGCGACATTACCTTAAACTCAGCATTCGCTCCCAACTGTTTTTTGAGTTGTCCCAGAGTCATCCCCAGTTTGGCAGTACCCATACCCTCTGGTGAGATTTTAAAGTTCGCTGAGACAGAAGACAATTTTACAGATGTTGGTGCTGGGGTGGAAGTTGGCGACGGCAGCGTTGTCGCCGTGGTGGTGGGTGAAGGCGTGCTTAAAGAGGTTGGCTGTTTTGTTGACGTAGTACAACCCGTAAGTGTTATCAGAAAAATTAAGTAACCAGAGAAGAATTGGGTTTTCATATTAAATTGGGGAATTGGTAATTGGGAATGGGGAATTGGGTAGACTTCGGGAAAGCTTCCTAATACCCAGTCCCCAGTCCCCAATCCCCAGCCCCTAGTTTTCTTCTATTATTTCCGCTTCGGTGTTGGGAATAACCGGAATTTCTAAAGCTAATTGATAGATTTGGCGGCGAGGGATGGAAGTAGCTTTTGCTAATTGGCGACTAGCTTGCGATCGCGATATTCCTTGATACAATAGCTGCTGTAATTCTGCTTTCAGCGCCTCTTCTGACAGCAACGGTGTTACCAACTCACCACCAGCGACGACGAGAGTAAATTCTCCTTGCGGTTCGCGCTGAGTATAGTGAAGAATTGCTTCCCCAATTGTTCCCCGCCAAAACTCTTCGTGCAACTTTGTTAACTCTCTGGCTAATACAATTTTCCGGTTTTCTCCTAGTACAGCGGCTAAATCTTGCAATGTTTGCCGCAGTCGGTGGGGTGCTTCGTAAAATATGAGAGTTCTGGTTTCTGTTTGTAAACTTTCTAAATGTTGTTGCCTGTCTGCACCTTTTGCTGGTAAAAAGGCTTCAAATACAAATCTATCTGTAGGTAATCCAGCAGCACTTAGGGCAGTTGTTACAGCAGTGCAACCGGGAATAGGAACTACGGGCATTTCTGCCTCAATACAGGCTTTAACCAGTTCGTAACCTGGATCGGAGATTCCTGGCATCCCAGCGTCAGTGACCAGCGCGATCGCTTTCCCCATTTTCAACTGCTGCAACAACTCTGGAATGCGCTGTGCTTGGTTATGTTCGTGGTAGCTAATTTGAGGCGTTTTTATCTGAAAATGCTGCAAAAGCTTCCCAGTGTGGCGCGTGTCTTCAGCTGCGATCGCATCCACCTCCTGCAAAATTCGCACCGCCCGAAAAGTCATATCTTCCAGGTTGCCAATTGGAGTTCCTACAACATAAAGTGCTATAGGAAGACTATCTGCTTTTCCCATATATTCAAAATTCTGAAGTTAGATGGCACTTGGACTTTTTGTAGGATTAGTTACTTTAGATTTTGTTTATTTAACGGCAGGTTTGCCTCAAAAAAATCAAAAAATGGCGGCATCTGACTATACTGTGGCAGCCGGTGGGCCTGCTACCAATGCCGCAGTAACTTTTAGTTATTTGGGCGGAGGTGCAACGCTTTTGGGTGTAGTTGGCAGTCATCCGATTAATTGCTTAATCCGGAGTGACTTGGAAAGTCACACTGTTACACAAATAGACTTAGCACCCATCCACGACGAGCCGCCGCCCATATCTTCTATTATCGTTACTCAAGGGACAGGCGATCGCGCTGTCGTTTCGCTGAATGCTACCAAAACTCAAGTTAGTTGCGATCGCATTCCCAAAAATATCTTGCAAGAGGTTAATATCGTCCTCATTGATGGGCATCAAATGGCAGTTGGACAGGAAATTGCCCGAAA
Source organism: Trichocoleus sp. FACHB-40 (assembly GCF_014695915.1). Lineage (GTDB taxonomy): Bacteria > Cyanobacteriota > Cyanobacteriia > Cyanobacteriales > FACHB-T130 > Funiculus > Funiculus sociatus. The sequence goes on along the minus strand of NZ_JACJPF010000053.1, from coordinate 8,691 downwards.
AGCCAAAGAAAATTATATCCCTGTGGTCATAGACGGCGGCAGTTGGAAGCCTGGATTTGAGAATGTATTGCCTTTTGTAGATTACGCCCTTTGTTCGGCAAATTTTTATCCACCGGGTTGCAATACAACAGAAGAAGTTTTTTCTTATTTATCAGAAATGGGAATCCCCCATATTGCCATTACCAACGGCGAAAAACCGATCCAATACATTTCGCAAGGTACAAATGGCCGGGTGGAAGTTGCCAAAATCAATCCTGTGGATACCTTGGGCGCTGGTGACATTTTTCATGGTGCCTTTTGCCATTATATTTTGGAGGAAAATTTTACAGATGCGATCGCTCTAGCGGCAAAAATTGCCTCCCATTCCTGCCAATTTTTTGGCACTCGGCGATGGATGCAGCAAGGCAGCATATAATTAAGGATTAATTAATTTTATTGACTTCCCACCAACTGCCGATCGAGGAATCTTAAAGTGACATTAAAATCATTGGGCGAAAACCAATATGAAGGGCTAGAAGAAATTGTAGCGATCGCCCGAACTGTTGGCTGGGGTGCCGCCGATATCCTACAGTCTTACTATCGCGGCGATAAAAGCGTCGGCAACTTGGAAATTCAAGACAAAAAAGATGGGCCAGTTACAGCTGCTGATGTGGCTGTAAATCAATACATTCTGCATAACTTGCAGGCATCTTTAGGTACCCAAGATTTCGGATACCTCAGCGAAGAAACTTATAAATCTCAGACACCCATACCTACTCAACCTTGGGTGTGGATTATTGACCCCCTGGATGGTACGCGAGACTTTATCGACCGTACTGGGGAATACGCCGTTCATATTGCCCTAACCAATGCAGAACGACCAGTGGCGGCAGTGGTAGTAGTGCCTGAAGCTGGAAAATTGTATTACGCAACCATTGGCGGTGGCACGTTTGTAGAAAACCGTGACGGGGAAGTAACGGCAATACGAGTATCCGAACGCAACACGATTGAAGATTTAACCGTAGTCGCCAGTCGTACCCATCGGGATGAGCGCTTCGATAAATTATTGCAAAACCTGCCCTTTAAAAATAAACATTATGTGGGCAGCGTCGGTTGCAAAATTGCTACTATCATCGAACAAACAGCAGATGTTTACATCTCGCTATCTGGAAAGTCTGCTCCCAAAGATTGGGATATGGCTGCACCTGAGTTAATTTTGACAGAAGCTGGCGGAAAGTTTACTCATGTTGATGGCAACCCTTTGAAGTACAACACAGGGGATGTAAATCAATGGGGTTGCTTGATAGCTAGTAACGGTAACTGCCACGAAGAAATTTGTCAGCAGGCATCAGAAATTTTGGCATAGATGGGGGTTGGGGGTTGGGGACTGGGGACTAGGGACTGGGGACTGGGTAAGATTCTTACCGAATTCCAATTCCCAATCCCCAATCCCCAATCCCCAATCCCCAATTCCCAATCCCCAATTCCCAATCCCCAATTCCCAATTACCTTGGATGAAGATGTCGCCGGGGTGAGATACCTGGATTCACTAAAGCTGCCAACTCGTCTTGCTTCTTCGACAAATTGCTTAACGCAGTATCTAATTCTTCTGGTGAGAAAATATAGCTACGTTCTTTGGCAATCTCCACCAAAGTTTCTGGTTCTTGTGCTGCTTTAACTTTTTCTTTTAATCGTTGATCTTGTTTTACGCTTTCCAAAAATTCTCTAACAGTTTCTATTGCCATGACAGTAAATCTCCTTTGAATCTTTGATTCAATCGCATAGTGCATTGGAGTCGGCATGGGGTTGGGGGAGTAGAGACGTTAAGATAAAACGTCTTTACAACGGTTATCGGTAAACAAATTATCTTATCCAAACCGTATTGGGAGAGAAGCGATCGCCCCCTACCCCTCACGTCGGCTTTATCAGATACTCTTAAGAATAAGTATTTCTGTGCTATAAATCACAAAATAGTGACAAAAATTAAAGCAAAAAAAATAGAGTGCATCCCAATATTGCATCTATTAAGTGGATATGCGAAATAAATTACATATCAAATCCTATTGAAAGCCTTATGTAGCAAGGCAAGGTTGTGTAATTTATTCTACAGAGTTACTTGGCCACATTGCTTTAGCCTTGGCTTTTGCGTACTACGCCCGCGCAACGCGAGGCTTAAAATTAAAGCCCGCGAAGGCGGGCTTTGTTCGCGAGAGTCGCGACTTTAGTTGTCGAGCTTAAATTTCCGCTGAGGCGCGTTCAATCAAACGACGAGCCAGGGTTTGAGTCCCAGTGTGTTCGTAGTAGTTAGTTGTCACATCTAGAAAAGCACCCAAGTAGTCTAACTTGTCGTTAGAAATTTCTACAAAATTGTGCAGGTTGCTAACAACTTTTTGTGGTGTCAAACCGCGAGAAGTAACCAAACCGCTCATCCAGCCTTTGACTGAATCAAAGCTTTGACCAATGAAGTTTAGCTTACCTTGAGAACTGCCACCTGGAATCAGATCGTGGACACGCTGATAGGTCTGATTTTGTTCTAATTCTGAGGGATTTGTCTGATTTAAGCTGGAAGTAGCTTGCAGGAGGAAGTCAGGGCCAAGAGGAACCAGACCATCAAAGCAAACCAGCGCCACCATCCGCATCAGAGATTCGCCGCTATAGTCACTCAAAGAGGTAACAAAATCGCCGATGCTGTCTCCAGGTATGCCGTTGATTTGGCAGAAAGCAACTAACTCAACTACTAATTTTATGGTCAAATCAATAGCTTGAGCTTTGTTAGCTTTGGGAGTAAGGCGGTTTAAAAGTCCCAGAAAGGGAATGTTTTCACCAACTTTGTTGGCTAGAGCCGCTGCACCCAAGGCTTTATCTGCATTATCAACAGTTTGATAAAGCCACATGGCTCGTTGATAACCTTGCGACTTGTCGTTATACAAATAAACAGCGCGTTCGCCAATTTGCTGAATAAAGGCGGCGTCGGTTTCTCCGGTGACAGCGCGAATGGTGTTGTCGAATCCAACTATATTTTGCCACTCGCCAGGAACTACAAAATCAAGCGCTCGTAGCGCTCTCGTGGTCATGTTGTTGGTTGGTAGTTCATCAACCAATTCAAAAATAGCTTTGCTCACAAAAGTCTCCTTGTTTAGTCAATCAATGGTCATTAGTCATTAGCTAATGGCTAATCATTTTTCAACGATTAGCCATGCTAACGATAGCAACAGACTACTTACTTCAGTCGTGCCAGACCACTGAGATTAAATCTTTGTAACCATGCTTCGCGATCGCTTTGGGTAAAGGAAGCATCGCGGGATTGCACTTTAACTTGGTAGCGATCGCCTACTAAAATAGCAGTGCCGTTACTGCCCTGATTAACTGCTGGATATCCAGCGATTTTTTGAGTGCTGCTGTTGAATTTCCCTGCGGCTGTAGGTGTGCTAACTGTGTCATTGATAGACAGCACCGCTACATCCTTGCCGCCTTGTTTCAGCTTATACTCAGCAAAGCCTTTTTTCTCTTGAGCTGGTACGGTCTGGAAGCCACCGCTACCTTTTGGAAAGAATTTGTTAAATTGGCTACCCTGTGTAGCATCTTTGGCAACTGCTGAAGGGGCATTTCTCTGGGTACTTTCCTTTTGCGCCTGAGCATAAGGAGAGGGAGCCTGAGTTGCACAAGATGTCACCAGCAGCAAAACTGACAGTAATAAAGCCGCTAAAATTCTACGCCCGTTTTGGAAAAACATTACCGCCTCCTGATAGCTTTAATTTCTACACTTAATCCCCATGTTGGCATTTTTGCGATCTTACCTGGGGAAATTTCCACTTAGCTTAAAGCCGCTGACTTACTACAGCATAGAAAGGATCGCCGCCAGCTGCACCCATCCACTGGAGGAAATTGGGAGTGCTGGATTTGCGGGTAATGACTTCAGGCGGACTAAATCCTGGGACTGAGGTAAAGTAACTTTTAACCAACTCAACGCGGCTAGATTCTGAACCATCCCGCCATGCAGCGATCGCTTTTTGGTAAAACATCCGGTTAGAAAAGCTGATAATGGCAATTCCGCCCGGTTTCAGAACCCGGTGAATCTCAGAAAACACCGCATCTGGGTATTGGAGATACTGCACCGAAACGCAAATGAGAACCGCGTCAAAATCACCATCTGGCAAGGGTAACTTCGGATTTTTGTTTAAATCTTGTACAAAGTAATGATCTAGACGGGAATTGCGTCCCAGTTCCTCCTCGTTGAGTCCGTGTCCTTCGATGTGAGCAAATTCCATCTCTGGTAGATGGGAAACCCAGCTGCTCATCATGTCCAAGATGCGAGTATTTGGCTTCAGCCGTTCTCTATATAAATCTGTCAGCTGTTTAATGAAGCCTTCGTCTACGTGCGTCACAAAGCGCGGGTAGGAGTAGAACAGCGTATCATCCGTATCGTCTAACTTTGTGCGTTGATTCGGTTTGAGGAACATAAGATGCAAGATTACAATATCTTTACATTTCTCAGTTTAGGAAATGTCAAGGAATTTAAACGCAAAGCAAGCATTCAATACTCACACGCCGTCATCAGCTGGTTAAGGTAAAAACAAAACGCGAGAGACTTCTGTCAGTTTCTCGCGTTGTTAATTATCAAATTTAATAGTTGGGACTCAGCAAGCTCTCAACGCTCTTTTCTTTTGCCTGAGAGCATGAGAGCCTTTAATTACACTTTCGTAGCTGCCAGAGGCTGGCTCTTTCCAGAAGTTAAGCGCTCATATGTCGCCCGCATTTTCAGACCTACTAACACTTGGAACAACCCAGTACCATTGTTAGAGCCTGGATACTCTCGGTGATGAAGCAACAGTTCTGTCAGTTCGCCGTGGTACTTGGCAGAAGTCTTGCTGAGGTGGCTTTCGATGTAGATAACTTCCTCTAGCTTTTCAAACTGACCATCCACTTCCAGAATCGAAACCTCGTGACCATAATAGCTATCTGGCCCGTAGTACATCTTGATGCCAGGATAGCCGCAGGTAAGTTTGCGTCCGCAGGGTCTCCAATCAATTGTTGACCCTTCATCAAATAGGTAAGCTGGCTCAAAGCCTTCCACACCATCTCGCTGAATTAGACGCACCCGGAGAATCTTGCCTTCCTTTTCCTCCTTGACTAATTGAGTCGGCAAAACCTGGATCACAACGTCAGCGTGTTCCTTCTGCGGCTCAATGTAGGCGGTAAAGTCGGGGCGGCGAGAGTTGATGGCAGCCATGACATCAGCGTAGGTGTGTCCACGCTCAGCCATATCTCGCTGAATTTTCCAGGCGATTTTGACTTCATCGCTGATATCTAGGTAAACGCTGAAGTCTAGAAGCGATCGCACCCGCTCATCATACAACGGGTGAAGTCCCTCGATCACGATAATGTGGTTAGGGTTTACTTGCTCTGGTGGATCAATCGCGCCGGTTTCGTGGTTGTAAATTGGCTTATCGATACTCTTACCGTTCTTCAGCGCTTTGATCTGCTCGTACATCAGATCGAAGTTATTCGCCTTCGGGTTTAGCGCTGTAATTCCCGTTTCTTTGCGCTGCTTACGATCCAAACTGTGGTAATCGTCCAAGCAGATCACCGTCACAAAATCTTCCCCGAACAAATCTGTCAATCGGCGCAAAAATGTGGACTTACCGCATCCGGAGTCTCCAGCAACACCAATTAGAACCACGCGATCCAGCTGACTGGTCATAGCTTCCCTCTAACGCAAAAAATTTTCTTTTCAGTAGTTTTAAGCAATCTAAATCCCTAGCCAAGAGGTTCCCCTCGGTTTTTATGCGGTGGCATAAGCACTAAAGCATAACCATTTTGAACATACAGCACAGCTGAAAGCTGTTGCCCGTTGGGGACGACTCAAGCCCAGTCCAGTAAGTATTTAATACTAGCTGCTACACTGTATCTTACCAGAATGAGATAGACGCTACAAGGCTGACTGTGATTAGAATTATCTCGCTCAGTTCTTATGCTACGCTTACAAGCGCATTTTTAGAAAGAAAAAATTAAATTGACTCAATAGCGACATTCTCTGCTGGGATGACTATGTATTGTGGAAGTGCAAACATTGGGTTCTCGGCTAAGAAACTAGGCGATCTCCCAGTGGTGACGGCCCCAAAGTGAGCGATCGCGCTCCATTTTGATCAATCGCTAAGTACAGCTGGTATGTGCTTTAAGAGTGCGCTTTGTAGCAGAATGTTAAGTGAACCTGGGATCGGAGGAGATATTTAACAGCTAATGTATAACTCAAGCACAGGCAACGGTACTGCGAATACAGAATCTGGGAGCCGCGTCTTTGTTTATGAAGTAGTGGGTCTGCGTCAGAACGAACAAACTGACCAACTGAACTACCCCATTCGTCGCAGTGGTAGCGTGTTCATCACAGTGCCATACAGCCGCATGAACCAAGAAATGCGGCGGATCGCTCGTATGGGTGGCAAAATTGTCAACATCCAGCAACTGAGTGTTGACAGCAGCATGAATGGCTCTTTAGCCAGCCGCTCTGTGGCGCAAACAAGCGAAGCGAATGGGCAAGCCACTTCTTCACAACCCGCAGCACAGGACAAGAAAGCAGGAGAAGAAAGCAAGCCTATGACTCAAGCGAAGGAAAAGACTGAAAAAGATATTCCCGTTAATATCTACCGTCCGAATAATCCCTTTATTGGTCGGTGTATCAGCAATGAAGAAATGGTTCGTGAGGGTGGAATCGGCACTTGTCGTCACGTCACTTTCGATATTTCTGAGGGGGATTTGCGATATTTAGAAGGTCAAAGTATTGGTATCATCCCGCCGGGAATCGACAAGAAAGGCAAACCGGAAAAGCTCAGACTTTACTCAATTGCTTCAACTCGTCACGGTGACGCAGTTGATGACAAGACTGTATCCCTGTGCGTCCGGAGACTAGAGTACAAGCATCCTGAGACTGGCGAAATGGTCTATGGTGTCTGCTCTAGCCACATCTGCGGTCTCAAGCCTGGGGATGAAGTGAAAATCACCGGGCCAACTGGTAAGGAAATGCTGCTTCCAGACGATCCGAATGCCACGATTATTATGATGGCAACAGGAACTGGAATTGCTCCATTCCGCGCTTACCTATGGCGGATGTTCAAAGATGCCGAAAGAGCAGCTAACCCCGACTATAAGTTCAACGGTTTGGCATGGCTCTTCTTTGGTATCGCTACAACTCCCAACATCCTCTACAAAGAAGAATTGGAAGAGTTGCAGGATAAGTACCCAGACAACCTCCACCTGACCTACGCCATCAGTCGCGAACAGAAAAACCCCCAAGGCGGCAGAATGTACATCCAAGACCGGATTGCTGAGAATGCTGAAAAACTTTGGGAACTGATGCAGAAAGATAATACCCACACCTACATCTGTGGATTGAAGGGTATGGAAGGTGGCATTGATGAGGCGCTTTCTGCCGTCGCCTCCAAGGAAGGGGTGAACTGGACTGAATACCAACGAGCGATGAAGAAAGCTGGTCGCTGGCACGTAGAAACCTACTAAGGTTGAAACTGCCCCGAAAGGCTTTCATTCTCATAATCTAAATTGGCTATATTGGCGCGTCGGCTTCTCGTGGCTTAAACCTGGGAAGCGGGCGCGTCATACCTTTTTGGATTATTGTTTGATTTAGCGATCGCGAGGAAACGTATAACAATCCTGTTTTAGTTGTGAGGTGCCAGCCCTTCAGATACCGGACTTCTCTAAGAAGTCGCGTATCTCGCCTTCACGAATCATTTAGGACTGCTATATACCTCAAAAGCTCTTTTTATAAGTTAGGGCGCGATATGTAGCCGATCATTCCAGAAACCCTATTAAAGGCTGCTGGCTATCTCCAATGATCAAAGCAAAATTCAAAAAATTAACCCCCTTGTTGTTATTGACAATTTACGTATGTTGTAGTATCAGATAGCCATTAGTTGCCCTAATCCTGAGAATTAAGTTAAATTTGATTAAGTTCAACGTTAAAATGTTTACTAACGCCTCACTCAGGCTCGCCAGATTGCACTGGTGAAAAAAAACAGCAAAGATACTGCGCTCATTTAGTCTTTTTCATGACTCCAGAGCTGGATTGAATCTGCATATATTAACCGTTTGGAGACGCCGCTAGCTTATGAAATTTTCTTGGAGAATATTAGTTCTTTGGACATTACCAGCCTTGGTGATCGGGTTTTTCCTGTGGCAAGGGGCATTTGCTGCCGCTCCTGCTGACATGGGTAAGAACACCGCCAGCACCCGCATGACCTACGGGCGCTTTTTGGAATATCTCAATGACGGTCGCTTAACCAGTGTTGACCTATACGATGGCGGTCGGACGGCAATTGTGGAAGCCGTCGATCCAGACTTGGATAACCGAATACAGCGGCTGCGGGTAGATTTGCCATCAAATGCTCCAGAACTGATTTCTCAGCTCAGAAAAGCTAATATCAGCTTTGATACCCATCCAGCCCGTAACGACGGCGCTATTTGGGGATTTCTGGGAAATTTGATTTTCCCGATTCTGTTGATTGCTGGGCTGTTTTTCTTGTTCCGTCGCTCTAGCAACATTCCTGGTGGCCCCGGTCAAGCGATGAACTTTGGCAAATCCAGAGCCAGATTCCAGATGGAGGCGAAAACAGGAATCAAATTTGACGATGTAGCTGGGATTGAAGAAGCAAAAGAAGAACTAGAAGAAGTTGTTACCTTCCTGAAGCAACCGGAACGGTT
>NZ_JACJPF010000052.1 GCF_014695915.1 Trichocoleus sp. FACHB-40 | reverse complement strand
TATGTTTGCTTGAAACCTTTACCTGTTGAGGAACTGAAGCATATTTAGTATTAACGTAATCTTGAAGCCATTTTTTAGAAACGCTAGTTACCCTAGCAATTCCTGCTAAAGAATTTTTCTCCAGTAACATTTTGTTAATGTAATCTAACGTATGCTTATCAATGCTCTTATTGTTAGGGTTTTCAACAAATTGCCTGCCGCAATCTTGACATTTATATTTAGGTTTTTTATTGTGAATTCTGCCATTTTTAACAATATGGTTAGAACCACAACGAGGGCAGTCAGGTCTAGAAGTAAGCATAATTACTGAAAATCTTGATGTTTTTTAGGAATTCTAGCATTTAATAGGAGATAAGCTTTAAAAATAGATTTAAATTAATAATTATGCTAATTGTTAAACTAACCGCTTGCCAAGGCAAATAAATAGCCACCGCAAAGTGGAAAATTGAAAGTAGTTTTAGTTTATATATTTACCTTTTCACTACATATTTACCACCACCAAATAATTAACAAGGTATATTGCTGAGATAAGCGATTGGGAAGGGTAGAATGCGGCTTTGAATATTTATTCAAATATAGATTTCGTGATGTTTTTTAACGCTTTAGATAGAAAAGTTACACACAAATTAGATAGCAAAGTTACACACAAATAAAGATTGATTCTGAGGGTTGCATAAGGAATAATTCGCAAGACTGATAACACGCACGTTGCCAGCTTTTAAGCTGAAAGAATAAGCCTCTGAAATAAAAGATTTAATAAATGTCTGACCTGATTTTGTTTTGGCATCGTCGCGATTTACGCATTTCGGATAATATTGGACTGGCTGCGGCACGTAAGCGGAGTCAGAAGGTTGTAGGTGTTTTTTGCCTAGATCCGAATATTTTGGAAAGGGATGATGTGGCACCTGCCAGAATGGTATACATGATTGGCAGTTTGCAGTCACTTAAAGAGCGTTATCAGCAGGCTGGTAGCCAGTTGTTGATTCTGCACGATAATCCGACTCAAGCGATACCTGCTTTGGCTGCGGCTTTGAATGCTAAGGCAGTATTCTGGAATTGGGATGTGGAACCGTACTCGAAAGAACGCGATCGCATTGTTACTGAAATTCTCAAAACAAAGGGTATCGAAGTACAGAATAATTGGGATCAGTTATTACACTCACCAGAAGATATTTTCACAGGTTCCAATAAACCCTACACAGTTTACACTCCTTTCTGGAGAAACTGGAGCAGTAAACCCAAAACCGAACCAGTAGAAGAACTCAAAGATGCTGAAAATTTAACCCCAGCCGAACAAGAAGCAGCGCATCAGTCTGGAGTGGTGGAATTGCCTACAGCAAACAATTTGGGATTTGTCTGGGATAATGAATTGGTGACACAACCGGGGGAAGCTGCGGCGCAAGAAAAGCTGGAAGAATTTTGTGACTCTCATCTGGGCGAATACAAAGAACAGCGCAATTTTCCCGCAGTTCATGGAACATCTCAACTCAGTGCAGCCTTAAAATTTGGCGTTATTGGTATTCGCACAGTTTGGAAAGCTACCGAAACTGCTTTAGAGAACAGCCGCAGCGATGAAGAACAATCTAGCATCCGGGGATGGCAACAGGAACTGGCGTGGCGAGAATTTTATCAACACGCGATGTATTGGTTCCCAGAATTAGCAGAAGGTGCTTTTCGCGAACTTTTACAAAATTTCCCTTATGAAAACAACGAGGAAGACTTCCAAGCGTGGTGTGAGGGGAGAACTGGCTACCCGATTGTAGATGCAGCGATGCGGCAAATGAATGAAATTGGCTGGATGCACAACCGTTGTCGGATGATTGTCGCTAATTTTCTCACCAAAGACTTGCTCATCGATCCGCGTAAAGGTGAAAAATACTTTATGCAGAAGCTTTATGATTGGGATCTTTCGGCCAATAATGGTGGTTGGCAGTGGAGTGCTTCGAGTGGCATGGACCCGAAGCCAGTAAGAATTTTCAACCCAGCTACTCAAGCTCAGAAGTTCGATCCAGACGGTGATTATATCCGGGAATGGGTGCCAGAATTGCGCTCTGTAGATACAGAATATCTGGTTACTGGAAAAATCCCAGCTTTGGAGAGTGAAGCTGTTGGTTATCCTGCGCCAATTGTGGATCACAACAAGCGCCAACGCCAGTACAAGGAACGCTACCAACAGCAGAAAGAGCAGTTTGATAAGACATTAACTACGTAATACTGGCGTTGCATTCACATAGCGTAGGTGGGGTTAAACAACGAAGCCCAGCAAGGCTTATGTGTTGGGCTTCGTTCTAAGGGGTACATCCCAGTTTGGCAAAAATACCAGGACAAAAGGAAATCGCGGTTACGCCAACCCCCCCGCTATCGCTAAAGCGAGGCTAACGCCAACACCTAGGCTTCGCCAACAAGAAGAAAGGGGGCAGAAGTTGCTTCGCGTCTCTTCAACCAAGTCCGCCTGCGCGGACTCAATTAGTCCTGGGTCGGTAGGCTTTGTCTGTGTAGCCAGAGACTGGAAGGCTATAGGCGATTTGCAAATACGGGATACTCCCGGTTTCAAGTTCCCAAACTACTAAGTCTAAAAACTTGCGGCTTTCTGATTTTGTCGGCTTTAATTGGACAGAAACAAGCAATGAGTTTTGTCTGGAGAAATCTAACGTGTCTAAATTGTGCCGCGATCAAGCCAGAGAAGAATTAATCTTGATTATGGGTGCAGGTGTAGCAGCAGGTGTAATAGATATACCGTTTCTGTTCGCAGCTGGGATGACTTTTGCCGAGATAGCTGTTGTAAATCGAATTGCCAGAATTTATGACGTTGATGTTGTCGCCGCAGGCGGAGCATCTGCCTTAGCTGGGGCAGTTATGGTGGGAGGAGGGGCTGATGCGCTGTATAAAATAGCAGTCGAAGTGTCTTCTAATATACCCTTCATTTCCAAACTAATAAAGCCTGCACTCGGAGCCGGAGCAATTTGGAGTTTTGGGGAAGCAGCGATCGCATATTTTGAAACCCAGTATCCCAGTAAAGTGTACAGCTCCCACACCAACGAAGTTGAAATGAACTAGCGCTAAAGGTCGAGCGAAATTTTTCTTATTATCTTTCCTTCCTTGTCCTTTGCCTTTAAAGCGCGATCGCGCATGGCTTCGCTAACGCTAACCCTAATGCGGTTCATTTTTCTTATCCTCTAACCTACATATCCAATCCCCCCAACCCCAAGGATAAATTGGGGGGCTAAACATATACCTAGTAAATATTTAGTGACATGGGATAAAACAACCCTAAGTTATCGGATTATAAAGTGGCACATCAGCACTAGGCAAACCATCTCAATCAAAAGCAGGATTGAGAAAACATAAACGTATTCTATGGGGTCTACTGATGCCTTCTCCACTTGACCGCCCCATTACCATTGAATTAACCGTAAAAGCTTCCCAGCCCGAATTATTAGAAGGACTGGATGTCTGGTTGCGCTTAGGCTTGATTTCTCAGGTTCAAGTCAAGCGCTTGTCTACAAAATACCTTTCCTGTCCCTTACCAGAACTGGAAATAACCACAGCGACACCTCAAGACACAGTATTTGCTAACCCTCCATTTCATGAAGAATCGTCGGATTTAGTTCTACAAACAACTCAGAAGAAACCCCCCAACATTTTAGAAGGGATGTTTCAGTCACTAGTGGCAGAATTAAGCGTCCGCTGGCTGCTGTTTTTAGGTGTGTTTATGGTCGTAGTATCCTCCGGGGTACTAGCCGCAAGTCAATGGCAGAGATTTCCCGCTGCGGGACAGTATGCGGTTTTGTTGGGTTATACCTCAATTTTCTGGGGAGTTAGTTTTTGGGCGCGTCAGCAGCCTAATTTGCAATTAACAGCGCAGACGTTACAAATTGTCACGTTGTTGCTGGTTCCTGTCAACTTTTGGGCGATGGATAGCTTCGGGTTGTGGCGCAATCCCGTGGATTGGATTGTGGTAGCGATCGCAACCATTACTCTCACATTTATTACCTTCCGGTTATTAAAAAATATCCTCCCAACTTCTGGTTTAGGACGCTTACAAAATTTACCTTTTTTAAATATTCTGGGACTGAGTTACCTGCACTGGGGTTGGAAATTTCCAGAATTTCCCCTTATCGCCGTTTATGCAGGAATGGTGTTAACAACCATCGCTACCGTTTATCAAATTCGTTACCGAAAATACCCGCAATCTGGAAGCCTGGGTCTAGACGAACAAAGCCTGTCTGCGCGGGCTATAGAAGAAAATAATAAAACTGGATTCGGTATCAATTTAGCAGCAGGATTAGTAATCTATGCCTTATTGTTGCTGCTGTTTCGGGCAATTTTTGTTGTCAATATCCCAATTACACAATTAGGTTTAGCCCTGGGAATTTGTGGTTGGTTGGTAGCATGGTTATCGCAACAAATGCCGCAGCCAGCAAGAGGAAACAGGAAACAAGAAGATACCCAATTACCAATTACAGATTACCAATTTCCCTTAGAAAATATCGGCGGAGTTTTAATATTGCTAGGCTGGGTAGTTTCGTTAAGGACTGAGTTTCCTTGGCAAGCGACTGCTGTTAGCGGCTTAGGTTTATGGTTCTTTATCAGGCGCTTGCAACGGTTTGAAAAGCGTCAGGATTTGGCAGCAATTTTCGTAATTGGGTTACAGACAATTTGCTTACTTTGGCTATTAGTACCCGCTTCAGTACAAGGGTGGGCGATCGCAACTGGTAGTCAACTCACTGGTTCTCAAAACTCTCCGTCAGCGTTGCTGAGTCTGGCTTGGTTTCCCTACTTGATTTTGATGGTAGCAGTGAGCGATCGCTTATATCGAATGAACAAACCCGATTTAGCCCTTTTTGGTGAACAGTTAGCACTCAGTTTTGGGGCTTTACTAACTCTGCTGAGTTTGGCAAACCCAACATTGCGATCGCTAAATCTACTTTTATCCACCCTAACTCTCTTCGCTGTAACCCAACGCCGTCCGCTCAAAGTTAGTTTAGTTTATCTAACACATATTATCGGCTTGCTGACATTTTGCTCTTTCATTGACCGCTTTTTCCCCTCTTTAAGTCAAGAAATCTGGGCAAGCATTTTGTTAGCTGTGATGGTAGCAGAATGGACGTTTAGCCTTTTAGCTTCACACTCAACATTGTGGCAGCGCAGCGCATGGCACCTTGGGTTAGGACTTGCGGCAATAAGTTATCAATTACTGTTGCCAATTACTTCTTTATCCTGGGATAGCGACATCATTAGCCGCCAGCAATGGAACATTATCTGGTTAGTTACACCCCTAGCTTTAACTGGAGTTGCCAAGCAGACTAGTCAACCACAACGACAATTAGCTAGTTGGCTGAGTGTGACAGCTTTGGGAATGGCACAACTCCTAACCTTCACTTTACCAGGAGCCAGATTAATCAGCTTAGGCGTGGCAACTGGCTTGATGTTAGTAAATACGCGCTATTTGCGGCACCAAGCAGCAGCAATAATTACAATCGGATTTGGCTTAAGTTTCGCCACAATGCTGCTGTGGGAAGGCGTACCAGGAGTAGCGCGACTCTCAGCACCCGGTTGGCTAATTGTAGGAGCGATCGCATCCCTTAGTTTATGGCTCTCTAGCAGCTGGTTGAAGCGCCGTCACGGGACTTTAGCCGCCCTTTACGCAAAATCTGCGGATAGTTGGGCGATCGCGCTGTGTAGCCTAGAAATGGTTTCGCTGACAGTTCACTCACTGTATGTTTACTGGGCGCTGGTTTCCCCATCTGTGAGTGTTCTAGTCGCCGTTATTTTGACAATGGGCGCGATCGCTTATCGCAGTTACTTACAACCCAACAACTGGGCATTTTATGGGCTGGGGTGGTGTCTGGAATTGTTGACTGCCGAGGCGTTGGGCTTTGTCGGGCGTTCGGTGATTAATTTAGCGATCGCCAACATTGCTTTAGGTTTAATGACGCAGCTTTTAGGAGAAATTTGGCGACGGCGATCGCGACTGGAAATCCGCAGTAGCTGGCACATTTTGCCGCTATTGTACGGCGTATTGGGTGCGGTGTTACGCTGGGATACCTTTACCAGTTGGACAGGCTTATCTACACTAGCGATCGCCTTAATTGTCATTGGCGTAGGGCGACGGCAGCAAGAATTCAAACCCCTTGTCTACTTAGGATTACTTGGAGTATCAATTTCTGCATACGAACTCCTCTTCTACCAACTCCTACAAGCATCGGGAGGAGGCTTGGGCGATGGCTTGATTGCCATGTCCGCCCTCGGCACCAGCATCATGTATGCTTATCGCGTCCTCTCCCCGTGGCTGATAAATTACTTACGCCTGACCGCCCAAGAACTGAAAGTTGTATCACATCTGCACTGGGCTTGGAGTAGCGCCTTATTATTATCAGCCATTGCTACTCCCATTGAAATTAACCGCCTTCTAGGATTAGGCATTGGCTTATTTTTGATCAGGTATGCCATCTATCAGGGTAAGCGATCGCCCCTAGATCCCCCCTTACCAACTGTGGCGGGGCGGATCAGCACAGCAGAAACCTGGGTTTATTTGGGTTTATTACAAATCGCTGGTATCCGAATCTTTTGGATTTATACAGCCATCGGACAGCTATGGGCAGGGCCATTACTTCCCTGGAAAGCCCCAATATCCTGCATTTGGGCTTATCTTCTCTACGCTTTACCTTGGGAAAGGTGGGGATGGCCCAAACGACCCTGGCAGCAAGCCGCATACATCCTACCGCTAATTATGCTCTGGGAAAGCAGATTAGAGATTCCCTCAATTGGCTTACTAATCGTAGCGGCGTTTTATGTCTTACTCGCAAAGCTAACAAAGCAAATCCGGTTTACTTATCTGACTGCGGCATTAGTTGATTGGGCTATTTTCCGGTGGTTTTTCGACTTACGACTCACCGATGCCCTCTGGTACATCACACCAATCGGATTATCCCTGCTTTATATTGCCCAAATCGATCCCAACCTGAAGTTGCCAACTCAAAGGGAAACTCGCCACAACCTCCGGTTACTCGGTACTGGCGTAATTTGTGTAGCGGCATTTTTCCTGCATCAAGAAACAGGCATACAGCCGGGAATTTTGAGTATAATCGTCATCTTTGCGGGATTAGCTTTGAGAGTGCGGGCTTTTCTTTACGTTGGTACAGCAACTTTTTTACTGACTGTTTTTTACCAGTTAGTAATTTTTATCTTCGATTATCCTTTTTTCAAATGGGTTATAGGCTTGCTAGTCGGCATCGCTTTTATCTCAATTGCTGCTAACTTTGAAACCCGTCGCGTTCAGCTGAGTTCTCTGCTGCGAAACTGGCTGGCAGAACTAGAACAATGGCAATAGTTGCAACTCATTGCTGATAGTTCATAGTTCCAATACGGTTCGCTTAACGTTGCTTCCAACACAAACTATCCTCCTAAGCGCCAATACGTTTCACTGAAAGCTAAACATCCCAAACCTACTTAGTTAGCCAATAAGCTTCAGCTTACTTTAGCTTCTCGGCGTGAAATTTATTTCCTCTTATCCGTGAGTCAGTGGTATTGAATCCAGTTTTTCGATAATTGCATGGCATAATGGAGTGCATTTGCTTGACTTATACGATTTCAACTTTAGATTTATCCGTTTCAGGAGTTAAATCGTCACTGAGAACAAGCGGCTGGATTGAGGCGCTGCCCCTTGCAGGGCGAGCGTAAAGCCTGCAATACCAGCAATGGTGAAAAAAGTTCAATCTTCAGGAGCGAGAGGCTATAGTGAAGGTTTTGGTGGTGGGCAATGGGGCTAGAGAACACGCTCTCGCATGGAAACTGCTGCAATCCCAAAGTATTCGGCAGGTGGTGTGTATTCCCGGTAACGGGGCTACAGCGGCTCTGGAGCGTTGCCAGAATCTCGCCTTGAGTGTTGATGATTTTGAGGGAATAGGACGATTTGCCCAGGTTCACAACATCTCTCTGGTGGTTGTAGGGCCAGAAGTGCCGCTGGCTTTAGGAATTACAAATTACCTCCAAAGCCAACATGTCAAAGTGTTTGGCCCTACCAAAGAGGGAGCGCAAATTGAAGCGAGTAAGTCTTGGGCAAAGGCTTTGATGGAGGAAGCTGGTATCCCGACGGCGAGATCGGCTGTTTTTACTGAGTTAGAGGCGGCAAAAGCTTATGTGACACAACAGGGTGCGCCGATTGTCGTTAAGGCAGATGGTTTGGCTGCTGGCAAGGGTGTTACAGTTGCGGCAACTGTTGAGGAGGGACTCGCGGCAATTCAGGATTTATTCCAGAGTAAGGTTAAAACCGTTGTGATTGAAGAGTGTTTGACGGGGCAGGAAGTCTCCGTTTTAGCTCTCACGGATGGCTTGACGATTCGTCCGCTGCTCCCAGCGCAGGATCATAAACGGATTGGTGAGGGCGATACTGGGGCAAATACAGGCGGTATGGGAGCTTATTGTCCAGCTCCGATTATGACACCAGAGCTATCCAAACGAGTGCAGCAGGAAATTTTGGAGCCAACGATCGCAGCGTTGAAAAAAAGGGGCATTGATTACCGGGGCGTTCTCTATGCTGGGTTGATGATTACCCCCGAAGGCGATCCGAAAGTTCTGGAATTCAACTGTCGTTTTGGCGATCCCGAAACTCAGGCAATCCTGCCTTTGTTAGAAACACCCCTAGAAGACTTGCTGCTTGCCTGTAGCCAACGGAAATTGGCTCAGCAGCCGCCGATTGCCTGGAAATCGGGAGTCGCCGCCTGCGTAGTCGTGGCGGCGGGTGGTTATCCCGAAACCTATAAAAAAGGTCAGGAAATTACTGGCATTGAGCAAGCTGAGGCAATGGGAGCCACTGTATTCCATGCTGGTACGAGTAGGCGACAGCAACAGGTGGTGACAGATGGCGGTAGGGTGTTGGGCGTGACGGCAGTTGGGGAGAATTTTGATAATGCGATCGCTTTAGCCTACGCCGCTATCAATTGCATTCAGTTTGAGGGGATGTACTATCGCCGGGATATAGGCTATCGCGTCACTACAGCCAGCTCGACCAGGGAATAAAACCTAGAAGCTAGGGGAAGCGTGTAGAATTGTTTGTAACTACCACACAGAAAGGAAATTCCGCCTCTGTTTCTCCTTGTCTCAAGTGAATAAGGCTCGGATAGGTAGAGTAAAACAAAAAAATAGAAAGGCAAAATTAAAAATTCTAGAAAAATTTTTAATTTTCGATTTTAAATTCATCTAGCCCCTAGCCCTACCTTGCTGGCTCTACTGAAAACCATTCGAGAAATCCTAGCTCATTGGTGGTCGGAGTTTACCCTCCAGACCCGTCTGATGGCGGCTGCTACCTTAGTGGTCTCCTTGGTGATGAGTGGTCTGACCTTTTGGGCAGTGAATACGATTCAGCAGGATGCCCGACTGAATGACACTCGCTTCGGGCGCGACTTGGGTCTGTTGCTGGCGGCTAATGTCACCCCTCAGATTGCGGAAAACAATCTGACTGAGGTGGCTCGCTTTTCCCATCGCTTCTATAGCAGCACCTCCAGCGTCCGTTATATGATCTACGCTGACGCAGATGGCAAAATCTACTTTGGCATTCCTTTCTCTGAATCTGAGGTACAAAATTCCCTCACCATTCAGCGGCGGATTCAACTCCCAGAGGATTACGCCGATAATTCCGAGTTGCCAATGGTGCGCCAGCACATAACTCCTGATGGGGAAGTGACAGATGTTTTCGTTCCCCTGATGCACGACGGCAAACACTTGGGCGTTTTGGCAATTGGTATTAACGCCAATCCTACAGTGGTTGCCTCTTCCCATCTGACGAGGGATGTGACGATTGCGGTTTTCATTTCTATCTGGGTGATGGTGATTTTAGGCGCTGTTATTAACGCTCTGACAATTACTCAGCCAATTAGAGAACTTCTTGTCGGGGTAAAAAATATTGCCGCCGGTAACTTCAAGCAGCGAATCGACTTGCCGCAGGGAGGCGAACTCAAAGAACTGATTTACAGTTTCAACGAGATGGCAGAGCGGCTAGAGCGTTATGAAGAGCAAAATATTGAGGAGCTAACGGCTGAAAAAGCCAAGTTAGAGACGCTGGTTTCTACTATCGCAGATGGAGCGGTGCTGCTAGACACCAATTTTCACGCGATATTAGTCAACTCGACAGCGCGACGCATTTTTGGTTGGGATGGCGTTAATGTAGTGGGAAGTAACGTTCTGCATTATCTCCCAGCACCCGTACAAGTGGAGCTGACGCGACCGCTGTATCAAATCGCGGCTGGCGAATGCGATAGCGCCGAGTTCCGAGTGACGCTGTGCCAACCCGCAGACCGCACGGTTCGGATTCTCCTGACAACGGTTCTCGACCAGTATCGGGAGAGCATCAAGGGAATTGCGATGACCGTGCAAGATATTACTCGCGAGGTAGAACTGAACGAGGCAAAAAGCCAGTTTATTAGTAATGTCTCTCACGAATTGAGAACGCCTCTTTTCAACATCAAATCTTTTATTGAAACCCTCCACGAATACGGTGAAGATTTAAGTCACGAGGAGCGGCGGGAGTTCTTGGATACTGCCAATCGGGAAACAGACCGCCTGACTCGTCTGGTAAATGATGTGCTGGATTTATCGCGGCTGGAATCCCACAAGCGCTATCACTTTGATGCGGTAGACATTGCCCAAGCTGTGGAGCAAACGCTGCGTACTTACCAGTTGAATGCGCGCGATAAAGAAATTGAACTGCTGCAAGAGATTCAAAAAGATTTGCCGGCTGTGTTGGGCAATTACGATTTGTTGCTGCAAATATTTGCCAATTTGGTCGGCAATGGGCTGAAGTTTACTCAGCCAGGGGGACGGGTGGCAATTCGCGCTTACCTGCTGGAGCCAAGAGTCACGAAAAGCGCGATCGCTTCCTCACATTCTCAAAATCGCCCCCAATTAGTACGAATTGAAGTCTCTGATACGGGAATTGGTATCGATCAAGAAGACCAACAGGCAATCTTCGATCGGTTTTTCCGGGTGGAAAATCGGGTTCATACCCTCGAAGGCACTGGTCTGGGACTTTCTATTGTCAGAAATATCATTGAAAAACATCACACCACTGTACACTTGGTGAGTGAAGTTGGCGTAGGTACAACTTTTTGGTTTGATTTAGCTGTTTTTAAAGAAGCGACAACAGTTGAGGGCTTGCAACTAATGGAAGGAACACAGGAGATAGAAACCACCGTGACTGCTGAAGTTATCTAGCGTCCCCTGGTAGAATAGAAGGCTACTAATAAACTCACGACGATCAGACTTGCGAACATAAGCAAACCCTGGTTGCGTTGGCACCAAAGCTGAAGCGAGTGCTGCCAGCCGAGTCCGTAGCGCTTTGTGGTCGTTTTGTCAAGTTGTTGAGAGCGATCGCTATAAAGCGTACACTCTTTTGCATAAGGGCGCTTGGCAAAGGTACAAGTATCGTCTTCGTGGTAAGTACAGGTGTCGCACAGATACTCTTCCCCAGTTGCTCGGTGTAAGGGTATGCCAGGATGACCGTAGGCTTTCAGCTCACAGCGACAATAGGGACAGGTAGTTGCTTCGGCTTTAATTAGTTGATGGCACTTGGGACAAGTCGGCATTTATCGCAACAAAGTTATTTTTAATCTAGAAAAAGACCAAATACTTCTGGGCTAGGGCTAGATCCCCCTAGCCTCCCTTAAAAAGAGCCATTGAGGTGATCTCCAAAGGCTGGACACCATCAACCGAAAAGTATTCCTCTAAATCCCAGTTTAAACTTGGGGAAACTTTCGGACTTGATACTCCGCTGAATCAATAATTGGATAGCTATCTCCCATCGCTTGATCAAACTGCTCCTCAACCTGTTGCAAGCGTTCTGAGCTAATGGATTTCCAATGTTCGCGTGTCTCCCAGCGAATCACCAGAGTAACCGCTGTTGGCTCGTTAGGATTGAGCCAAACTTCTTTACCGAGAAACCCCGGACAGGTGGCGAGAAACGCCGTCCAGATTTCGGCATCCTTCTGGATGTATTTTTCCCGGATTTCGGGGGGGACTTCTATCTTCAGCCACTCGATAACCATTTGGGTCTTGCGATCGCTTCTGGGCGAGTATAAATAGCTTTGAATCTGCCTTATGTAATTTTGCCATCATCAAAGCGCGTCAGGTAGGCAGCAGTTGTCGAGAGAATGTCACAGAATAGAACTGTAGGCGGAAAGACGAAACAACATTGCTTTATCGTCTAGGTTCAGCCACTTTTTGAGAGCGACAGGTGACAAGAAGGCACTATGGATAATAACAACTGGCTTAAGCAGCTACTGATGCTCGGTGTGGGTACGACATCTATGGCAGCAGAGAAAATTCGGGAAGTTAGCGATGAATGGGTTAAGGAAGGCAAGATCAACCCTGAACAAGCCAAAGGGCTTGTGGATGATTTGATGCAGCAAATCAAGTCAGATCAGGGTAACTTGGAAGTACAGATGCAACGGCAGATGCGTAATATGTTGCAGGATCTGGGAGTTCCCCGCCAGTCGGAAATGGATGAATTGCGGGGACGCATCGACAGGTTGGAACGTCAGGTGCGTGACATGGAAAATAAGCTGTGGCGGTGATAAAAGCTGATAGGATTTGAGAATCCAACGGGACAATCGATTTTGGATTTTGGATTTTGGATTGAATCTAAAATCCATAGTGCTTTGTGCCTATACAATGGCATCGGCGGCAAAGGAAGTTCGACCTTTGCAAAATCTAAAATTTTGAAGTCTTAAAGGTATGGAGGAAAAATTTTGAGAGAGATTTTAATCAGCGTCGGGGTCATGTTTGCCTGCGTGTTGGTGATAATATTGGCTCAAGTTAGCAACTCTCCACAAGAGGCGATCGCTTCGGAGCTAAATTACTCCTCACCTACACTTACACAAACCCCAAGCAATAACCCAGATGTTGACAGTACAAGGCTTATTACGATGAATACCAACCCAGAAAGTGACGAGAAGGTTACGACAACGCCCTCTGGTCTCAAGTATATTGAGTTAAAAGAAGGCGACGGTGCGACTCCAAAAACTGGTCAGACAGTTGTAGTGCATTATACTGGCACTCTAGAGGATGGCACGAAGTTTGATAGTTCGCGCGATCGCAATCAACCCTTCTCCTTCAAACTCGGCGTCGGACAAGTAATCAAAGGCTGGGATGAAGGACTCAGTACCATGAAAGTCGGTAGTCGTCGCCAGTTAATTATCCCCCCAGAATTGGGTTATGGATCTCGCGGTGCAGGTGGCGTGATTCCTCCCAATGCTACGCTGATTTTCGATGTAGAACTGCTGAAAATTAGCTAAATAAATCTGACGAAACCCGGTTTCAAAATAAACCGGGTTTTTGCTTTGTATATACCAATTTATTGAATCATCCCCGATTAGAAGAGGCGAGATTTCGGAAGCGCGTAAATTGCGGATCAAATAATAACTTTATGGTTCCCGTCGGCCCATTTCGATGTTTAGAAATAATTACCTCAGCAATACCTCGATCTGGTGTATCGGGTTGGTAATACTCTTCGCGATATAACATCATAATTAAATCCGCGTCCTGTTCGATCGACCCCGATTCTCTTAAATCAGACATCATTGGGCGTTTATTATTACGAGCTTCCACACCTCGACTCAGCTGGGATAAAGCGATAATTGGAACGCTGAGTTCGCGAGCTAAACCTTTGAGACTTCGGGTAATTTTTGACAGCTCTTGCACCCGATTGTCGCCGCCGCCCTCCATCAATTGCAAGTAATCCAGCAGAATTAAGCCCAACTCGCCACGCTGTTCCGCTTGAAGACGACGAGCTTGCGATCGCATCTGCATCACAGTCATATTCGGAGTATCATCAATAAAAATTGGCATCTCCGAAAGAGTGCCAAGGGCGCGACTTAAACGTTCCCACTGATTTTGTGCAACTCGCCCAGCCCGCAAATGGTTACTTTCAATCTCAGCCTCACTAGCAAGCATCCGCTGCACTAGCTGTTCTTTCGACATTTCCAGGCTAAAAACAGCTACTGGCAACTTATGAAACTCAGCGATATTGCGAGCAATATTTAAGCAGATAGCTGTTTTTCCCATTGACGGTCTACCCGCCACGATAATCAGGTCGGAACGCTGAAAGCCCCCAGTCATCGCGTCGAGGTCATAATAGCCACAGGTAAGACCGGGTAGCGCTAGATCCTGATGGCGAGTTTCAATATCCTGAAATGTATTTATCAGCGTGTCGGAAATAGGAACCAGACCCTGCTGAGGACGATCTTGGGTGAGGCTGAAAACTTTCTGTTCCGCCTGGTCGAGGATAATTTCCAACTCCGTAGCCGTCTCGTAACCCAACTGAGCAATCTCGCCCCCTGCTTGGATTAACTTACGGCGCAGGTACTTATCTATCACTAGCGCCGCGTACTGGTCGATGTTGACGGCTGAAACCGTGCGATCCACCAGTTGAGCTAACTTTGTTTGTCCGCCAACCTTCTCCAGCAAGCCTCTGTCATACAGCCAACTGGTAACGCTCATTAAGTCGGTGGGTTTACCTTGGCTGTGGAGGGTAAGGGCGGATCGGTAAATCTCTTTGTGAGCAATGAGAGAAAACGCCTCTGGCACAAGCAAGTCAGTTACTCGACCGATGGCTTCTGGGTCTAGCAAAATGCCTCCCAAGATGCTTTCTTCAGCGTCGAGGTTTTGGGGTGGAAGGCGATCGCTTGAAGAATGAAAATTCAGTTCGTGAGCCATAACAGAGGTCGTTTTAACAAGGAGCCGCCACGACTATGATAATGGGGGTTGAGTAGTCGCTGCGATCCGACACCCAACCCCCTTTTTTTGCCTGAAAAAACTGCTTCTACCCACGCGGAAAGTGTAGAGACATTGTATGCAACGTCTTCAACGCCTCTGCACTACGCTTAGCTAGGCACAACCTGAATTTGTACAACCGCTGTGATTTCCGGGTGTAACCTTATTTCTGCCTTGTAGGTGCCAGTCTCTCCGATATCAGGGAGGCTGATATTCCGCCGATCGACTTCCTTACCAGTGGCTTGTTGGATGGCTGTTGCCACTTCTGGAGCGGTGACAGTACCAAAGATGGCATTTTCTTCACCCACCTGCTTAGCAATGGTGAAGCTGCCCACAGCCTCTATAGCAGTCCTCAGCTCTGTAGCTACCTGCTTCTCTTCCAAAAGGCGCTGCCGCTCTTTTTCTCTACGCCGTTCGACTTGCTTGAGCAAGCCGGGAGTGGCAGGAACTCCCATTTTTTGGGGAATTAGGTAATTGCGAGCATAACCGGGAGCGACTTCTACTAAATCGCCAGATTTTCCCAGTTTGCTGACATCTTGATTCAAAACTAATTGCACACGTTTCGCCATAGTCTTTTTTCTGCTACAGACAACAGAAGGAGTAATGATAAGCTAGAACACTCCATCTTACAAAAAGATAGTGAGCGATCGCAATCTTTTAATCTAAAACCGATCCTTCATCCCCCGCAGCCTGGCAAAAGTCTGCACAGGGTCTAGACTTTTCACTGCTGATTGCAGCACAGGAGCGTCCCAGCGCAAAAATGGATTAGTGCGCTTTTCTATACCAAGTTGGGATGGCACTGTCGCCTCAGAACGGCTACGGGCAGCTTTTACTTGAGTCCAGCGGGCTTGTAACTCTGGGTTATCCCCATCTACAGTTAGGGCAAATTCAAGATTTTTCAGGGTGTATTCATGGGCGCACCAAACTCGCGTGCTATCGGGTAAAGCCCGCAATTTGCCCAAGCTAGACACCATCTGCGTTGGCGTGCCTTCAAATAGTCTGCCGCAGCCTCCAGCAAAAAGGGTGTCGCCACAGAATAATTCTCCCGGCTCTTCGGTTGTTGCTGGGGGAAAGTAGTAGGCGATGTGGGCGCGGGTATGGCCTGGAACAAAGAAAACTTCGCCGACTCTACCAGCAAATTCTACCCGCGAGCCTTCCTGCAAAAACACCTGTTGCCCCGGAATTCTACCTTTGTCCTCAGCACCTCCATACACGCAGACACCAGAAAAATGCTGCAAAAGCTGCTGGTTTCCGCCCACATGATCGCTATGATGGTGAGTATTAAAAATCGCTACCAACTCAGTGTCAATTGCTTCGAGGTGCCGCAGCACAGGCTGCGCTTGGGCTGGGTCTACCACTGCTGCTATTTTCTGAATCGGATCGTGGAGCAAAAAAATGTAGTTGTCCGAAAGTGCCGGAATTCGTTGAACCTGCATTCAACACTCCCTCTGTATGAGCAATTATCCCATCGTGGCATAAAATTTATTATTTCTTTACATTATTCTTGCAGTAACTTTAGCTAAATGCCAACCAATATGAGACAGATAATCTTAAATAGAGAATAAAGCGCTACATTGCCTTAAACCAGGAGTGACCAACCACCTATGGCATGGACACGAGATCGTCAGCCAAAAGAGCAAATTCAGCACATGGTAGATCGCATCCTTTCATCTGGTCAACTCAGCCTTAACGAGCATCTTCAGCTGACAACCGCCATCCTCTCTGATTACAATGTTACCGACGGAGAACGTCGCCAAATTAATCGTATATTTGACGAAATTCAGACAGGCAGACTGAAGCTAGTTGCTCGATAGCATTTTAAAATAAGTTTGCCCCCTCCTAAATCTAGCTACCAGTAATATAAATAACCGATTAGAGTTGAAAGCTAAACTAATTATGACATCCCAAACAAAGGGGATTATTACAATTTTAACACTCCTGTATTATTTCCAATACTGCATCCATTTTCTGGCTTCAGTAAGAAAGTTTCATCTAGAACAAATTCTCATTCTAATAGATCGAATTCCCAAAATCTTAGAACCTTGGCTCAAGGTTGACGGTAATGTAATATTGCAACAGGCACTTGCCAACGAAAATACCGTTTTGTCCTCGCGTAAAGCAAAAACTTCCCTATATGAACAATCGCCTTTTGATAAAACAATTTTTATCGATTCAGGTATTTGTTTACTTGCCAATATAAGTGAAATATTTGATTGTCTACACGAAGTAGATACAGTTATAACAGAAGACGTGCAACCTGCTATCACTAAAAACTCAAGCCTCCTGATAGTAAAGCAAGATGTTGTGCCAACTCTTAAATTTCTAGGGCTACCCCTAAAAGAAAATAGTATTCAGCACAATACCGGATTTATTGGCTTTAACAAATCAGAACTTAACAAAAAGCTTTTCGCGAAATTTAAAAATTATTTTGATGAAATTGTTTTCAAAAATCAGGATGTATTGTTGTTGAGATATCAAGGAGCTTTTGCTGCTAAGATGGAAGTAGTAAAGCCAAAGTTGAAAATATTACCAGCCAGTGATAACTTTTTGACTAAATGGAAAGATTCCTATGGTGATGTTACTGAACCAATAAAAGTTCTTCACTGCACTTATCCTGTCCGCCCTCAGTCCGTCAAAGCCGTTATCCATTTATTTTATACTAAGGCGCTTAACATTGCTAAATTTATGCTATCAAATATATCGAATTTAAAACTCCTGCTGTGCTAAATAACACAAGGCAAATGTTCACGACATATTGTTTATTCTTTGTAAGAGAATCCTTATATGAAAGATGTTGGCAAAATTTCATTGTTAGTTTGGAATCTGTCTACGAATGACGGAATAATGCGGGCATCTTTATTAGGAGAAGCGCTCCTAAAACTGGGATACAAAGTTGAAATATTGGGATTTGTTTTTGGTAAAAAATTATACGGGGCAACTCCTTCAAGAATTCCTATTTATGCTGTTCCTGTCACTAGCGATAATATTGACTTCAAGCCAGTCAGGGATATTTTGCAGAAAATTGATGGAGATGTAATCTATGCAATTAAGCCTCAACCTGCAAGTTTCGGAGTTGCACTTTTAAAAAAGCTGTATACGCGCCGCCCGCTGATTGTAGACATTGATGATTGGGAACTAAGCTGGCATGGAGGCGATGAATGGCATTATCGTCCAACCCCCAAACAGCTAGCCAGGGATCTGCTTAAAAAAGACGGTGCTTTGAGACGTCCGGATCACCCTTTGTACTTAAAATTGATGGAACGCTTAATTAGTCAAGCAGATGCTGTCACCGTACACACCAATTTTCTAAAAGAACGTTTCGGTGGTATATCGGTTCCGAACGGCAAGGATATTTCGCTATTTGATCCTGCTCGTTACGATCCAGAGGAAAGCAGAGTTCGCTATGGTTTGTCTGGGTATCGAATTTTGATGTTTCCGGGAGCGCCAAGACCTTACAAGGGTTTAGAAGATGTTCTTATGGCGCTGGATCATTTGAATGAGCCTGATTTAAGACTGGTTATTGTAGGCGGCAGTCCCTATGATAACTATGATGATAAACTCATTGAACAGTGGGGACGCTGGATTATCAAACTGCCTAGCTATCCGGCTGAGGTCATGCCTGAAATAGTAGCCGCAGCTCACATCGTAGTTGTTCCACAAAGAGACACTCCTGCAACTCGCGCCCAGTTTCCTCTGAAATTGACAGATGGTATGGCAATGGCTAAACCTGTTTTAGCTACACGAGTTGGAGATATTCCAGAAATTTTAGGTGGAACTGGTTATCTTGTCGAGCCGAGTTGCCCGAACCAAATCGCCGAAAAGATCCAATGGATGTTCCAGTATTTAGAAGAAGCTCAGCAGCAAGGAAAACGGGCAAGAGAAAGATGTGTAGAATCGTACAGTATTGGTGCAATGGCAAGTATACTCTCACAGGTAATTGCCAATTTATAGTCAATCAACCTTGTTGAGTCTAAAAGGAACATCTGAATATACTTAACAATAATTTATAAATTGGGTTTTGGTCAGACGGTTAGAGAATAAATCAAGTGTCTCTTTTGATTACCAGTAACTTTGTAGCAGGAAGGGCTGTATGTCTTCAAGTAAGCTACTCCTAAAATTTGCTCGCCGATATCCTGCTTGGATTGTCCTAACGATTATTTTGGGCTTTTCTGGGGGATTGTTTAACGGGGTGAGTACAGCCCTAATTGCACCTATAATTTTGAATTTTTTAGGTCAACAAATAGATTTAAAGAGCGGACCGCCGATTCTTAAGTTTATTATGTCGCCCTTTGATGGAGTTCCTAGCGACTATCGGCTGATAGTAATGGCAGCCGCTATTGTGGCGATCATTGTTTTGAAGAACCTTGCGACCTATGGCAGTTCGTTAGTATCGAGTTCTCTGTCGCGGGCCCTCACCTCCGACCTGCGGGAAGCAGGAGTGCAGATGTTGCTAGAGGTGGACTTAGATTTTTACTCCCAGGCGAAAGTCGGCGATCTGATAAATCGTTTGGGTGGAGAAGTCAGTCGGGCTGCTACGGCAATTAGCACCGCACTCAAAATGGTGATCACCGTAATTACAGTGTTGGTGTTTGTGGCTTTGCTGCTAGCTATCTCCTGGCAACTGACACTGGCTTCAACAGTTTTACTGGCTGTAGTTGCGGTAGTCAATCAATACTCGATTTCCCGTGCTAAGTATTTTGGCAAGCAGCTCTCAGAGATGTCTAAAAGTTATTCTATCTCTGTACTAGAAGCACTTAGTGGGATTCGGCTGGTTAAGGCAACAGGGAACGAAGCCAGAGAGTATCAAAGAATTCATGAATTAATTCGTGCTCGCGAAAAAGCTGATTTCCAATCTCAGGCAAACTCGGCGGCTATCGGCCCAGTTAGCGAGGTTACTGGTATTGTTGGTTTGATTGCGATCGTCTTTCTTGGGCGGACTTTCTTTGCTGATGAGATTGAATCTCTTTCGGCAGTGCTACTGACTTACTTATTGTTGCTTTTCCGGTTACTGCCCTTTATTACACAGTTAAATAGCGCACGGGGAGCTTTAGCCAATAGCGCTGCTAGTGTAGAGATAGCTAATGACTTCTTGCGCCGAGATAATAAGCCGTTCATGGGCAACGGTTCTGTAACTTACAAACCTTTGCAAGAAGGGATTCATTTCAATCAGATATCTTTTGGCTACCCCAGTCAGGCGGATATGGTACTAAAGGATGTTGATTTGTACCTGCCAAAGGGAACAACTTTGGCTTTGGTGGGGTCATCGGGTGCTGGAAAGTCAACTTTGGCTGACCTTTTACCGCGATTTTATGACCCAACGATGGGCAGCATTAGCATAGACGGGATTGATCTGCGGGAGTTCGATCTCAAGACTCTCCGAAGAGAAATGGGGATTGTTAGCCAGGATACGTTTCTGTTCAATACCACGGTTCGCAATAATATTGCTTATGCCCGGCCAGATGCCACGGACGAAGAAGTTACCGCCGCAGCGAAACGAGCAAATGCTTATGAATTTATTATGGGATTGCCAAAAGGATTTGATACTCTTATAGGCGATCGCGGTGTTCTGCTCTCTGGAGGTCAACGCCAACGCCTTGCGATCGCTCGCGCTTTAGTGCAAGACCCAGATATTTTAATTCTTGATGAAGCAACAAGTGCGTTAGATACTGTTTCTGAACGCCTTGTACAAGCAGCAATCGAGGAGTTGAGCCGTTCGCGGACTACGCTCGTGATTGCTCACCGCCTCTCGACTGTGCAAAAAGCCAATCAAATTGCTGTGCTAGATAAAGGACGTGTTGTGGAAGTGGGGACGCATAGAGAGCTTTTAAGTAAAGGCGGCTTCTATGCGCGTCTGTACGAAATGCAATTCTCTCAACAGCCTCAAGGTATATCCACCTACCATGAAGAAATCCGTAATCGTCTTTCTTACGAAGCTCGTACCCGCCTTAACTCTATAATTGGTTCCCTGCGTTTACTGGCTGACGAACTAGTAGATACTCCCGAAGAGCAAAATGAATTACTTGAAGAATCTTATAGCTCAGCCATCAGCATTCTCAATACCATCGAGTTTTTTGAAAATAGCGCTAATCTGCCGCTTAAATAACAATGGCTTCCCTTTAATTTGAAGGAATAGTTTTTAAAGCGCCCATGACCAAACACTATATATTCTTTACTAGAAATGTATTACCTCAACCTAATGCAGCTCACCTAGTTCAAGTTGCCCATTCTGCTAATGCAGCCGCCAACTTAGGTTACTCAACAGTTTTAGTTTATCTTCGTAATAGAGAAGACTCTTCCAATCCATTCGAGTTATTTTATCCCTTTCGTCCACAAACACCAACGTCAGAATTGGCAAGATTTTATAATCTTCAAGACAAGTTAAAAGTCGCACCTCTGCCGATGCCGTGGCCCCTTTCTCCAAGAGGTGGAAAGTGGAATAACTCCAGCACAGCAGTGTCGAAGTATTATTTCCCTTTTCATATCCAGCCGTCTACTCAGCTCGTACACACGCGAGATTGGAACTTTGTGAAGGCGGCTATAAAACAGGGTATTCCAGCAATTTACGAACATCACCATCACAACGCCAAGCAATTTGAGCCAGAAATTGTTCGTCATCCCCTATTTCAAATTGCAGTGACAGTGGTGGATACAGTCCGTGAAAGTATGATCCAAAATGGAATGCCACCGGATAAAGTAATTAAACTTCATAATGGATTTAATCAAGTATTTCTCCTCAGGCAGCCAGAAGGGGCTCAGGAATGGCGACAGAAACTGCTAGTGAATGGATGCCAGCATTTAGTTGTCTATTCAGGCGCGGTGAACAAATTTAAGGGCGTTGATCTGCTGATAGATGTTGCCAAGCAATTACCACAGATTCAGTTTGCGATCGCTGGTGGTAATGAGTCACAAGTACAAGCTTATCAGCAGCTAACCAAGGAAAAGGAAACACAAAACGTCACTTTTTTAGGCTACTTACCGCAAAATGAGTTAGCTACTTTACTCCAAGCTGCTGATATCTTGGCGCACCCTCACTGTTCCGGTGAAGCGGCAACTTTCACGTCTCCACTCAAACTTTTTGATTACATGGCATCTGGTACTCCCATCGTAGCCACAGAAATTCCATCGTTGATAGAATTTAAATCTACCAATGCGATCACGCTTTGGTGCGAACCAGATCGTCCCACTCAATTTGCCCAATGCCTTAAACAAGTTTTGGAAACCCATCCCAGAAAACCCGACGGATATTCAAACAGCATAGATTTTGTGAGGCAGTTCTCGTGGGAAAATAGAATTGCCAAAATTCTAAACTACGTAGACGATTCTATGCGTCCATCCCCAGTTAATTAGCTAGGAAGGTAACTTTATGAGTAGAAAAATTGTGGGGATGCTTAGCAGCTATTCAAGTCTTAACCAAAGAGATTGGTTGTGGCAACAAACTCCACATTCTTTAGGAGCTTGGGGTAGCATTCAAATGCTGGCACCAGCAACAGAGCCAGACTTTTTACTGCTGTACAATTTTAATGATTTCCCTAATTTATCCCAAAAGAAGCCGGGGTGGGGAATCTTTAGTCGCTCTAAAAAGCAGCAGGGAAACAGCGAACAAGATATGCTCAAATTGCTGCGGGGAGTTCCCAAAGAACGCATAGTTTCTCTGGTGCGGGAGCCGCCCTTCCCTGAAAAAGAACAGAGAAGAATTGCTGAATACCAAAATGCTCAGCTATACTGTGGCTATGTCTCAGGGCCGGATGACTTTGCGCCAAATCCTGATTATATGCCTGCCATTTGGTATCATGCAAATTCCTTCCGAGATCTGAATGAGATGGGTGCGCCAGAAAAGGAGCGCCCGTGCTGCTGGATAACTTCTGGTATCGACCGAACTGGTAATCATCGCAAGCGTTTGGCTTTTTTGAAGCTCTTACGAGAAAACCGTTTAGACTTTGACTTGTATGGGCGCAATTTACCTGAGTGGGCGGGTGGATATGGACAAGTTAATAATAAATGGAACGTTACCGCACCCTACTACTACAATCTGGCTGTAGAAAACTATGCCGATAATAATTGGTATGTGAGTGAAAAGCTGTGGGATGCTATTTTGGCGTGGTGTTTACCAATCTACTATGGTGGCCCTGCTGCTGATAAATTATTACCACCGGGAAGCTTCCTGAGACTGCCCAGTTTGGATGAAAAAGGGATAGGGTATATTAAGGAAGTGATAGCGACACCTGATGCTTGGTATGAGGCTAAGGAAGCGATCGGCGAGGCACGACAAATCATCTTGCATGAATTAAATCTGCTAAACTGGATGTCCAAATTTGTAGACAAAGCTCTGTAGATTAAAAACCTGATTCTTACTTAGTCACTATGAATGGTATTTGCACACTGGGTAATGACAGGGTTTACGACCAAATAGTTGCTTTGCTCAATAGCATTGAGGTCGTACTAGGTCCCGAAACTCCTGTCTGTATTTATCCGTTTGATGAGCATACAGAGATGATTGGCGCTGAAATTTCCAAGCGACCAAACGTTTTTCTTTACGACGATACAGAATCAATTCAGCGCTGGGATGAATTCATGCAAAGAGTTCGTCCTGATAAAATGGATCGGAGCAAAAGGCTTTATGGCGCTCATCGACGATTTTGTGCATTCGATGGGCCTTTTGACAAATTTATCTATATGGATGCGGATACACTAGTGATGAAATCACTAGATTTTGTTTTTGATAAATTAGATGAATATAATTGTGTAGTATATGATTTTCAGTATGTGCAACCAGAATATGTTTATAATATTAAATCTACAAAATTATTAGAAGTTTTTAATAAAGAAAAAATCAACAAAGAGATATTTTGTTCTGGATTTTATGGCTCGAAGCGGGGAGTTTTTAGCCAAGAGCAAAGAGATTGGTTAATTTCCCAACTTCAAGCAGGAGAATCAGAAATTTTTAAACCTGGCGGTCACGATCAACCAGTTATTAATTATATGTTTATGAGGTCTGGCATCCCTATTTATAACTTTGCCCATCATTGGCCTGAAAGTGAAGTAACTGGATGTACAGTCACGTCTAAACAATTTGAAGAGAAGGATAATATTCTGTATGATAAGGGCAAAAGACTGACATACATTCATTACATTGGAATTTCCCCCCGTGTCCCAGCAGCGGTATGTGCAGGAGAAAATATAGACTTTCCCTATCGAGATATTTTCCTGCACTATCGTTATCTTCATGAACCGGAGAAACGTCCAGTTTTTACAGGTGTTCCAGTACCTTACAACTACAAGCCACGCCCTAGTTTGATGAAAAGAGTGCTAAAGAAATTAAAACTAACTCGTTGAGGAACAGGTATGAGTCGGGGAATTTATATAGTTGCTAATGACCGCGTGTACGATAATGCGATCGCGCTCCTTAATAGTATTCGTTCTTACGATCCCGAAGTACCCGTTTTTCTCATTCCATTTAATGAAGAATATCAGAAAGTCGCCGATACTATCAACAAATTACACAATGTTCAGCTTTTTCCTAACTTAGAGTTTATAGATCAATTTACCAAAAAAATTGGAGAGATATTTGACCGGGATTTTTTAGCCTTACCAAATAAAATGCGTAAATTAGCGGTATGGTTCGGCCCGTTAGATGAATTTCTTTATATTGATACTGATATTATCGTATTCAATAAGATTTCAGATGTCTTAAATAAACTATCTGAAGTAGGTTTTATCTGTTGCGATTATCATCATGCTAACGAAGGCTTGCGGAACATATTTTCCCCCTATGTGAAAGAACACAACATCTTTACTGAAACGGAACTTCAAGACGTTTTTAATAGTGGTCTTTGGGCTTCCAAAAAGGGAGCAATTACAGAACAGCAAATGGATGAAATACTACGCGAGTGTGCAACCCACCGCGAGTATTTCGATTTTACTCAAGGAGTAACAGACCAGCCAATTCTCAACTACATGGTGCTTAAGCTTATTCCCAAACGTTACAATCTTGTTAAAAGTCCAGAAGGAGAGCCTGGTAGTTGGGCTGGTTCTAAACACTTTCAGGAGAAAGACCATGTCCTTTACGATCAGGATAAACGTCTAATATATCTCCATTGGGCAGGTACACCGCTTAAACCGGGTGGTGCATACTGGGACTTATGGGAACATTATCGTTATCTACATGAAGGCAGACCCGCATGGCAGAGAAAACTTCTCCGCCTATTTCCTTTTGTTGCAACGCGCACTTAGGCAAAGGATCAGACAATGACAAATGGTATCTATACGTTTGCTAACGATATGGTTTATGACCAGCTGGTTGCTCTCTTAAACAGCATAGAACTTAATGCTGGTAAAGAAATCCCAGTTTGTGTTATTCCTTACAATACTCAATTAGACAAGATTCGTGCTGAAGTAGCAGCCAGAAAGAATGTCACTCTGTTTGATGATGCAGCCTCTATTGCTTTTTGGGAAGACTTCATTACTCAGGCATGGAAAGCTCACAAAACAGCTCAGAAAGTTTGGCACAAAAAAGGCTGGCCTGAAGTTCGCAGGGTGAATTTTGTTAGAAAATTATGTAGTTTTGATGGAGCATTCGATAAGTTTATTTATATGGATGCAGATACTCTTTTAATGGGACCCATCGAGCAGATTTATCAGAAACTTGATAATTATGAATGGGTAGTCAATGACTTTCAGTATAAGTCTGATATGGATTATATTTTTAACCCGGAAGCAGAGAAACTAATTGAAAAAACTATCGGCTTAGAAAAAGCAAAATCTCAAATATTCTGTGCGGGTTGGTTTGCTTCTAAAAAAGGGGTGTTTAATTCTGTTGAGTTAGCGGATTTATTGGAGAAATTAAAAGCTGGTGAAGCGGAAGTAATGTCATTACGAGGTTCCGATCAACCGCTGTACAACTACCTGGTATCACGTAGTGGCATTTCCTACTACAACTTCGCTTATCACGATCTAGAGCAGGCAACAGGTAGTCACTGGTCTTCTAAATTTGATGTAGTAGATCATGTGCTTTATGACAAAGGTCGTCGGCTTACTTATATTCACTACATGAGTATCGCTTCTTCAGAGTTTACACAGCTTTGTGCTGGTGAAGATATTAATATTCCCTATCGAGATGTGTTTTTGCATTATCGGTATTTGAACTCACCTGAAGAACGTCCCAAGTTGGTTCGTCCAAGTTTGCTGGTTCGCGCACAAAGAAATGCCAAAAGCTTTGTTAGCCAAAACATTGGTAAGATCAGATCCAAATTAGTTAGCACGGGTGTGTTAAAACGTGCTAAATAAACTAAAAAGGTTGCCACAATATCACCTGAATTGATTTAAAAGCTTTCCTCTCAGCCTTGAGCTAGGTTGGCAGGCATTATTATCAAGACTCCACTACCCATGCCGCTTGAAAAAAGTCTCGTTCGCACAACATGGCATAGCGATAAGTTGATGTTACAGATGCTGTGGCGCTGGCGTAGCGGTCAACTAGCTTTTCCAGCTTTTCAGCCAGATGGTCAAATTCTTGGCTGCTGTAGGTGCGAATCCAGTCAGAGTATCGATGGTCTGGAATCCCCTTTTGAGCGAGTTGCTGACCTAAGAAAAGATAAAGACGCATACAGGGTGCCATTGCCACAGCGATCGCGCCAATCTCAGAACCCCAAGCTGTAGCCAGCAGAAAATCAGTATAACGGCGCGTCGCGGCTCCCGGTTCTACCGCCGCTAAGTTTACTCCCCACTCTCGCGCATATCCTTGATGCAGGCGAAGCTCATCCAAAACACCGCCGGCGAGGGTGTGGAAGATGTTAAATGCCTCCGAGTCGGGAGCCTTAGCTGCGGCGATGCTATAGGCACGGGCAAAAGCTTCTAAGAAAAAAGCATCTTGCCCCACGTAGTAGGCAAATCGCTCTTGAGGCAGCGTACCGTCAGCAATGCCCTGAACAAAGGAATGCTTAAGGCAGGCTTGCGCTAAATCTTGATTAGTCTGCCACAAGTCGCTGGATAAGGTCATAAACTGCTTTGAGAATATTGGGCGGGCGATGCCCCTAGCCTACCCCACAAGTCTTACAAAAGCATTTGCAGTAGTAGCGAACCAATCCCTCCCAGGAAGTTCATCAGATTTCCACCGCCGCTACCTGGTTGTTTTGGAGGTGTAGTAATCTCTTTAATGAAAAGTTGGGCGGTTTGGTAGCCCTGCATATTCCCCTGGACTGTAAAAATTTCTGCGGCCCGCTGGGAATCCAGCACCGCCCCTTGGCGATCGCCTGCTTGATAACGAGCTACTCCACGAGCAAAATAGGCGGCAGCAAACTGAGGTTTAAGAGCTAGAGCCTGATTGAAATGAGCGATCGCTCCTCCTTGATCCCCTTTCTGACCTTCTACCACGCCCCAAGTATAGAACTCTTCAGCTGTGGCTGCGTAGTTGGGGATACCTACAGCAGCCTGAAAGTTAGCACCGTTGACATTGGCACTAACCATACTCGCATTAACTAAATAACTTTCTCTCAGGTCAGCACCAGTCAGGTTTGCACCAGTCAAGTTAGCACCAGCCAAGTTGACACCAAACAATGAAGCACCACTGAGGTTAGCACCAGCCAGGTTTGCACCACTCAAATTAGCACGACTTAGGTTGGCACGGCTCAAGTCAGCGCCGCTCAGATTTGCTCCCGACAGGTCAGCTAAAGCAAAACCTGCTCCACTCAAATTGCACTGCGGACATTGTTTAGTTGCCAACAGCTGCCTGAGATGTTGCACATCTTCAGCTATTGCGGGAACTGCTAGGGAAATTGTTGCCAATAATGCTGCTGTTGCGGCGATTTGGGATTTCATATCGAGTCGTACAGCCGTAACGCTCTATTTTCCCCAGCATAAACCATTAAGGAATTCTCTGCGTTATCGTGCAGAATTATTATATCGATCGGCACTTTCCGGAGCCTGATGATTAGCCAGAGGCAAAAGACTGACAATTTGATCTGCGGTTTCTTTCAAGTTGATTTTTGAATAGGTCAGGGGAGCATTTGACCAGCTGTGTCCTAAAAACAGGTTGAGCGAAAATGTCAGCGTGGCGGCTACCATAAATTTTTCTAACATTTCAATCTCCCCTTCCCCTCACCAGATGATTTACATACTGTAAATCTGTATTACTAATATGGTTAATTTATTTTTAAGCTAGGGTGATCGAAACATACAAAAAAACGTGACAGTCTTCTTCCTTAGGAGTGATTTTGGTCACTGACACCAGAAATAGTATTTACAGAGGCGATCGCTACTAGCAAAATGAACCGGGAAAAGAATGCGATCGCCCTCAAAGGCTATTTTTGGTTAATTGTTCCCTACTTACTTAACAACTTGACGTTGGCGTTGTTGCCGCCAAGCAGGGAATAAAGCGCCCAACGTCAATAAGCAAACCGTCGTAGCAGGTTCTGGGACTGAAATATTAAGCGGTTGCGAAGTGTAAGCTATACCGATAGGACGTAATAACTTATTACTGGTGGGTACAAAAATAGAGCCATTATTACCCGGTAAGGGTAAGGGTTCTCCTGTAACTCCGTCATAACGAAGGATTGCGCCAAAGTTAGTATTTATGTCAAAGCCTACAGTGTAGAGAATATCATCAACGCCAAAGGTCAAGTTACCGATGAAATTGCTACTCGGAACTGTCCCCGTGTAATTGGTTGATAAAACATCAATCTCCGTCCCTGTGTTCAAGTCATAACGTCTGATGTCGTTAGCGAAATCACTGACAAAGAGATCGCTATTAGAACCAAAAGCTAATCCCAGCAAACTAACAAAGCCAAAACTGTCTGGTGATGGTGTTGGCTGTTCGATAAATACCGTAGAAGTTTTTGTTTTCAGATCAAACCGCAGCACTTGGCTGGGGAGTCCCGGAAAAGTGGGATTGCCGTTAACAGCAATACTACCCTGAGTAGTGACAAATAGGCTGCCATCAGAACCGAAAAGTAAGCCGTTCGGCCCGTTTAATCCGCCTGGTTGACCATTTCCAGAGGCGAAAACATCAATAAAATCTCCCGTTTTTCCGTCGTAACGCAGGATTTGGTCACTGAGGAAACTACTGACGTAGAGATAACCATCGGGGCCAAACGCATTACCATAAGGACGAAATAAGCCGCCGCCAGAGGCGAAAACATCAATAAATTTCCCCGTCTTTCCGTTGTAGCGAAGAATGGCAGAAGTTTCAGGGGTGTTTCCACTAGAGACGTAAAAGTTGCCATCAGGGCCGAAGTTCAAGTCATCTGGTGCAATTAATCCACCTGTACCAGGAGTGATAAAATCTCCAAGATATGCTCCACTCTGTTCGTCAAAGAGCAGTACGTTGTTACCTGTGGTATTGCCGACTAATATAGCTGCATTGGCAGAAGATAGACCCAGAAAAAAGGTAGTGAAGGCACTGAGAACCAGTGAAGCTTTAAGGACAGCAAGCTTTTCGTACATGGATGGTACACCTTTTTATGATTTATTACAAATAATTTCTACAATATCGGGAAATTACCAGTATAAAAAGTTTTTTCTATACAAATGATGTTTAAGTACAAACCGAACCAAATTCAGAGGAAGCATAAAGACGTAAGCGTATCGCGACCACCTATAAGAGAGCGATCGCATTTGGGTTATGTTATGACTACACTTACACTGAGTTAAAAATTTGGCTATGCGTCAGTTATTACCTGTATTATCCGCGCTCGTAAGTGTA
Source organism: Trichocoleus sp. FACHB-40 (assembly GCF_014695915.1). GTDB lineage: Bacteria > Cyanobacteriota > Cyanobacteriia > Cyanobacteriales > FACHB-T130 > Funiculus > Funiculus sociatus. The sequence goes on along the minus strand of NZ_JACJPF010000052.1, from coordinate 136,968 downwards.
GCAACTCTGATCAGTTTAGGCACTACCGCCCCAGCAATGGCAGATGCAACAACTAATTTAACAGGCGTACACATAGCTCAACGCCCTAACTGTAACAATCCTCAAACTCAAGCAGAAATGAACGCTTGTGCTGGGTTGTCCTACCAAGCCGCTGACAGAAGGCTCAACCAAGTTTACCAGCGACTTCTACCAAAGTTGACAAGCTCCCGCCGCCAGAAACTGATTACTGCACAACAGGCGTGGATCAAGTTTCGAGATAGCAGTTGTGCTTTTGAGAGAAGTGAAGTTGAGGGGGGAACAATGGAACCGATGATTTACAGTGGATGTCTTGCAGAGACGACAAGACAGCGTACAGCACAATTAGAAAGTTATCTTGTTGATACAAATAAGTAAATTGAGAATGCGATCGCACTACTTAAATGAAATAGGTGAGGAATGCGATCGCGGTATTAGAACTTTTTTTGCAACGCTCCTAGCAACTAATCAGATTTTTACATAACTCCAGTTCAGATAAGCTGTTCGTCATTTAAACCTGATTGTCAAGAATTGCCGAATCCTTGTAGTGCGACCATCTTGGTTGGGACTAATAACCAATTTAAAGGAGTAACAGCTTAAAGATATAGATGATGGAGCGACCAAATCTACCAACCAGCAGCTGGAGAATTTGCCAATGCACTACTGTCTCAAATCTCTCAGCCTTGCCACTGCTACTCTACTGCTTTCGCTGATGTCTCCTCTTTTACCGCTTACCTTGAAGTTTGAGCCTCTGGTAGCACAGGCGCAAACGACTCAAGACAGAAAAGCTGAGGCATTGCGGTTGTACCAAGAGGGAAGCCAACAATTCAACAGAGGGCAATTTCAAGAAGCCTTGCAGGCAGCCCAGCAGGCTTTGGTCATTTTTAGAGAAATTGGCGATCGCCAAGGAGAAGCCAATTCTCTGATGGGTTTAGGTGGTGCTTACGGCTATTTGGGGCAATATCAGCAGGCAATTGAGTCTTATCAACAGGCGTTAGCAATTCAACGGGAACTTGGTGACCGCCGAGGGGAAGCGTACTCTCTGGGAGGTTTAGGTAGTGCTTATGGTTCTTTGAGGCAACATCAGCAGGCAATTGAGTCTCATCAAACTCATCAGCAGGCAATTGAGTCTTATAAACAGGCGCTAGCAATTCAACGGGAACTTGGTGAGCGCCGGGGAGAAGCTTACTTGCTACAGAATTTTGGTAGAACTTATCAAATGATGGGGCAACACAAAGAAGCGATTGCAGTTTATCAGCAGTGGTTAACGATTGCGAGGGAAATCGGTGATCGCCAAGGAGAAGCCTACTCTCTAGGAAGTTTAGGTAGTGCTTATGGTTCTTTGGGGCCACATCAGTGGGCACAGGCAATTGAGTTTTATCAACAGGCGCTAGCAATTCAACGGGAACTTAGTGACCGCCGGGGAGAAGCTTACTTGCTACAAAATTTTGGTAGAACTTATCAAATGATGGGGCAACACAAAGAAGCGATTGCGGTTTATCAGCAATGGTTGACGATTACGAGGGAAATCGGCGATCAACGAGGAGAAGCTACTTCTCTGGGAAGTTTAGGTAGTGCTTACAGTTATTTGAGGCAACATCAGCAGGCAATTGAGTTTTATCAACAGGCGCTAGCAATTCAACGGGAAATTAGCGATCGCCAAGGGAAAGCCTCCTCGCTAAGGAGTTTGGGTTGGTCTTACGTTTCTTTAGGGCAATACAGAGAAGCGATTGAGATCCATCAGCAGTCGTTAGCCATTACACGAGAACTCGGTAACCGCCAGGAAGAAGCTCACTCTCTGAGGGAGTTGGGTCAAGCTTATAATGCCTCGGGACAATACAAAGAAGCGATTGAGGTCTATCAGCAGGCGTTGGCTATTGGTCGAGAAATCGGTTACTGGGACCACTCTGCTCAATTGGGTTTGGATAGTGCTTACGTTGCTTCGGGGCGAGATAATCGCTCTCGTCTCTACAGAGATCAGATAGAACACAAACAGCAGTTTTTGGCTGGAGCCAGAGCCAGTGGCGATCGCCGAATGGAAGCCGGTACTCTGGTCGAATTGGGTAAGATTTACACTACTTCGGGGCAATACAAAGAAGCGATTGCGGTCTATCAGCAGTCGTTGGCTATCGTCCGGGAAATTGGCGACCGTAGGGGAGAAGGTTACATTCTGCCTAATCTGGGGGATGCTTACTATTCTCTGGGGCAATACAGGGAAGCGATTGAGATTTATCAACAGTCGTTGACTATTTTCCGGCAGTTTAGAGACCGCCTTCGTCCCTTTGAGCGCCTCAGTGCTCATTATGTGGAAGCCGGAACTCTAGGGAATCTAGGGGATGCTTACTATTCCCTAGGGCAATACAGAGAAGCACTTGAGGTCTATCAGCAGGTGTTGGCTATTGCCCGAGAAGTTGGCGATCGTTTTACGGAAGGCGACAATCTAGGGAATCTAGGGAATGTTTACTACGCCTTGAGGCAATACCCTGAAGCAATTGAGTGTTATCAGCAGTCGTTGGCTATTGCTCGAGAAATCGGCTTTAGCGACGAACCACAAGGAAAATTGCTTAGTTATATTGGTATGGTGCTGGCCCAACAAAACCAGCCAGAACTAGCGATTGTTTTTTATAAGCAATCCATTAGTATTCGAGAAACCATTCGGCGCAATATCCGGGAAGCGCCACAAAAGGATCAGCAGACCTACACGGAAACCGTCGCAGACAGCTACCGCGCTCTAGCTGACCTCCTCTTCAAGCAAGACCGAGTCCTCGAAGCGCAACGAGTCCTCGACCTCCTCAAAGTTCAAGAACTCAACGACTACCTGGACAACGTGCGCGGCAACAACAACACCGCTCAAGGCTTACCGAATCTCCTACCCGAACAACAGACATGGGAGAACTATCAGGCAGTTCTTAACAAAGCGATTGAAATTGGCAAAGAACTCACCCAACTGCGACAGCTGAAACAAAAGGGCATGCTCACCCCTACTCAAGAACAGCGTATCGCCCAACTGGTGAAAGCCCAAGAAACGATTAGGGCAGAATTTAACAACTTCACCCGAAGTCCAGAAGTGCTGGCACTGGTGACACAGCGAAGTCCCGAAACCCTATCTCAGGATTTGCTGCTGCGGATGGGAGACTTCAACGCCTTACAAGATAACCTGAGAAATCTGCAACAAAAAGCAGTCCTCCTCTACCCCTTAATTCTGGATGACCGCCTTGAACTCATCCTCACCACCCCCGACTCTCCGCCGATTCGGCGCACCGTCCAAGTTCCCAAGAAACAACTCAATGAGACAATTGTCGCCTTTCGCAGCGCTTTACAAGACCCCGCAGCCGACGCCAAAACTCCCGCACAACAACTCTACAACTGGCTGATTAAACCCCTAGAAGCCGACCTCAAAGCCGCAGATGCCCAAACGATTATCTACGCACCCGACGCTCAACTGCGTTACATTCCCCTAGCCGCTTTGTACGACGGTCAACAATGGTTAGTGCAACGCTACCGCATCAATAATATTACTGCCGCATCCCTCACCGACCTCAACACCAAACCGCAACGCCAAATGCAAGTCTTAGCCGGTGCCTTTGCAACGGGACGCTACAGCTTCACCGTTGGCGGACAATCCTTTGACTTTGCCGGGTTGCCCTTTGCTGGAACCGAGGTGGAGAATTTAGCCAAAACTATTCCCGCTACAACCCAACTCATCGATAAAGCTTTCACTCCCCAAGTCACTGTTCCTAAAATGGATGACTACACCGTCGTGCATCTCGCCACTCATGCCGCGTTTGTCGTAGGGACACCGGACGATTCCTTTATTCTCTTTGGAAATGGCGATCGCATCACCCTCCGAGATATCCAAAATTGGAGCCTCAAGAACGTCGATTTGGTAGTTCTTTCTGCCTGTGAAACCGGATTGGGCGGAAAACTGGGGAACGGCGAAGAGATTCTCGGCTTAGGCTACCAGATGCAGAGGGCAGGGGCAAGGGCTGTGATCGCTTCCCTGTGGACGGTTGACGATGGCGGGACTCAAACCTTGATGAATACCTTCTATGCAAATCTAAAAAAGAGCAACACCACAAAAGCCGAAGCTCTTCGCCAAACCCAAATCGCCCTGATTACTGGCGATTCTACAGCTTTGGGTCAAGCGCAGGGCATTTTTGCCGTCGAACATGTTCGCAATAGTTCACCTAATGTAAGCGCTCACCTTAGCCACCCCTATTATTGGGCACCGTTTATCCTGATTGGCAATGGCTTGTAGTCAGTAGTTTTATTTGCGGCAAGAATGCGATCGCTCTATCAATTATGCTGTCACTGCTAGACGTAAATCAGCGATGACTGCCTCGCTTCCAGCATCAGGGAGAATTCATATTACTTAACTTAGATTGAGAGCGTTGACATCAAACTCCAGGCTTATTACAGTCACGCCTGCGGTAGTCTAGATAAAGTGACTTTATTTGCTGTGTTCAGGCGATCGCTATATGTCCCCTACAGTTTCCAGTCCTACCCGTACCATCCGCATCGGTTCTCGTAAAAGCCAACTCGCACTCGTCCAGACTTACTGGGTGCAAGCACAACTCCAGAAACACTTTCCAGATTGCACCTTTGAAGTCCACACGATGGCGACTCAAGGTGACAAAATTCTAGATGTTGCCTTAGCCAAGATTGGTGATAAGGGACTATTTACCAAAGAACTCGAAGTGGGAATGCTCAACCACGAGACAGACTTTGCCGTGCATTCCCTGAAAGATTTGCCTACCAACTTGCCAGAAGGATTGGTTTTAGGATGCGTCAGCGAACGGGAAAATCCGGCTGATGCCCTCGTGGTGCATGAAAAGCACAAAGACAAGCAACTCGACACCCTGCCTGAAGGTGCTGTAGTGGGAACCTCTTCCCTGCGGCGGCTGGCACAGATGCGCCACCACTATCCTCACCTATCCTTTAAAGATATTCGGGGCAACCTGAATACTAGGTTGGCAAAACTAGATACTGGCGAGTACGACGCAATTATTTTAGCTGTGGCTGGGTTGCAACGGCTGGATATGAGCGATCGCATCCATCAAGTCATACCTGCTGAAATTTCTCTTCACGCCGTTGGACAAGGCGCTTTAGGCATTGAATGCCGCGAGGGTGACACCGAAATTCTGGATTTACTCAAAGCACTAGAGCATAAACCCACCGCTCAACGCTGCTACGCTGAAAGAGCCTTTCTCCGAACACTAGAGGGCGGTTGTCAAGTACCAATCGGGGTTAATACTCAGATTGACGGCGATACCCTCACCTTAACGGGGATGGTTGCCAGTTTGGACGGCAAGCGGATGATTAAAGATACCGTTAGCGGTGCTGCCAGCGATGCCGAACAACTAGGGATTCAACTTGCCCATCGGTTACGGGAACAGGGAGCTTCTGCAATTTTAGAAGAGATTTTTACTGAAGTCGGACGCGGTCATTAATCCAAAATCCAAAATCCTTGCATCCAAAATCGGGTAGCCGATCCCTAGACTCGGTATGATGTAACAAAATATTTCAGGAAACGCCAGTAATCATGCGAATTCTGTTTGTTGCAGCTGAAGCAGCCCCCGTCGCCAAAGTTGGTGGGATGGGCGATGTAGTTGGTGCCTTACCAAAAATTCTGCGAAAAATGGGGCATGATGTGCGAATATTCATGCCCTACTACGGTATGTTGCCCGACAAAATGGAGATCCCCAAAGATCCTATCTGGTCGGGTTCTGCCATGTTCCAGTCTTTCGACGTTTACGAAAGCGTTCTGCCTGGAACCGATGTGCCGCTTTATCTATTTGGCCATCCTGCCTTCATGCCTCGCCGCATTTATTCTGGGGAAGATGAAGACTGGCGGTTCACCCTGTTTGCCAACGGTGCAGCAGAGTTTTGCTGGAACTATTGGAAACCGCAAATTGTCCATTGCCACGACTGGCACACTGGCATGATTCCAGTGTGGATGCACCAAGATCCCGATATCACCAGCGTCTTCACGATTCACAACTTGGCTTATCAAGGGCCGTGGCGCTGGTATTTAGAAAAAATTACCTGGTGTCCCTGGTATATGCAGGGTCACAACACGATGGCAGCAGCGGTGCAGTTTGCTAACAAGGTGAACACCGTTTCTCCCACCTACGCCCAGCAGATCCAAACTGCGGCGTATGGCGAAACTTTGGAAGGCTTGCTGTCTTTCATCAGTGGCAAGTTATCCGGCATTGTCAACGGCATCGACACCGAGGTTTATGACCCCGCCACTGATAAATACATCGCACAGACTTTCACCATCGATACCCTTGACAAACGCCAAGCTAACAAGATTGCACTGCAAGAAGAAGTCGGCTTAGAAGTTAACAAAAATGCCTTTTTAATTGGCATGGTAACGCGACTGGTGGAGCAGAAGGGCATCGATCTGGTGATTCAGATGCTCGATCGGTTCATGTCGTATACTGACGCTCAATTTGTGCTGCTGGGTACGGGCGATCGCTACTATGAAACCCAAATGTGGCAGATGGCATCTCGTTTCCCAGGTCGCATGGCAAACTACTTACTCTATAACGATGCCCTCGCCCGACGCATCTACGCTGGCTCAGATGCCTTCCTGATGCCCAGCCGCTTCGAGCCTTGCGGCATTAGCCAAATGTTATCTATGCGTTACGGTTGCGTACCGATTGTGCGGCGCACTGGTGGCTTAGTCGATACGGTTTCATTCCACGACCCGATGCAACACGCTGGGACTGGTTACTGCTTCGACCGCTACGAACCCCTTGACCTCTATACCTGCATGGTACGAGCTTGGGAAGGCTTCCGCTTCAAACCCCAGTGGCAGGAGTTGCAGAAGCGGGGAATGCAGATGGACTTCAGCTGGGATACGTCCGCCAAGGAGTATGTCAAACTTTACAACTCCATGTACGGCATCACCGAGGAGCCATCGGGCCCAGTTAAACAGCCTGAGTTAGTAAATACGTAGTCCCAAAAAGCACCCAACAAAAAACCCCCTACTCTAGGGGGTTTTTTGTTGGGAATGTAGTGATCGCGATCCCCACCCCTGACAAACTGGGTGACAAAGCCTTCAAAACCTTGCGATCGCATAGGATGCACTCTTTGTCAGAGTAACGCACCAGTCCTAAAATCTAGTCATAAGTTAAGGTTATCCCTAATAATCCTTGATTTAGGGGCAATAAAAAGCTCTACAAGCGCCATACTTATTTGGGTTACACCTGGTTGGAGCTGGGTAGCGATCGCTTATATATATTGTTTATATGAAGTACAGTTTACGCACTCTTGCTTAGATTCTGTGTAACATTTTTTCAAACGCAAGCGGTGACTACAGAAACAGCCTAAAAATAAAGCCAGTTTTTCTTGAAATTCATCGTTTCTTCCGAAAGTATGCCAGTAGAATCGCGGATCTCAATAGGTATTAACTACAGCTAGGATTTAGCAGACCGATTTTATGAAGTTCTTATGAAGCTTTATAAAATCGCCCAGCAGAGTCATGTCTAGCTTTCTTGTTCTTTTCCGAAGAGGAAAAAATGTCTAAAATACAGTCTTCTGGATCGCGACTGCTGTTGATTCTTGCCGCCCCCGTTATTAGCCTTGGGCTTGCAAAACCAGGACTAGCTATAACCACCTACTACGTTGCAACCAATGGTAGTGATAGCAATTCTGGGAGCCAAAACAGTCCATTTGCCACCATCACCCACGCAGCTACCAAAGCAGACCCAGGCGATACGGTATATGTCCGGGGAGGCACCTACAGGTTTTCTCAAGAACAATACATCGGCAGCATCGGCACCTCCAGCAATCCGATAAGCTACCAATCCTATCCAGGGGAGAAAGTAATCCTAGATGGCTCTCGAACACCAAGCAACACCAACATAGTGAACGTAGCTGGCAGCCATAACATCTTCAAGGGCTTTGAACTAGACAACGCTAAATTTGTCGGAATTGTCTCCTGGGGTGGCAAGAATATCCAAATCCTCAACAACGTCATTGAGGACTCTTACCGCAACGCTATCTTTGTCGGTTACGACAAAAATATGACCACTGCCTCAAACATCCAGATCAAAAACAACACTGTTTACTCAAATTGCCTAGTTAATAAGAGCCGTAACACAGATGGTGGATGGCCGCAAGCTATCGGCAGCAGTATGGCGAGTAACATAACCATCAGCAATAACCATGTGTATGAGAACTATGGTGAGGGAATCGGCATTGTTCTCACCGACGGCGGTGTTGCCTCTGGTAATAAGGTGCATGACAACTACAGCGTGAATCTGTACCTGGATAACGCCACTGACATCACAGTAGAGAGAAACCTCATTTACACCACCAACAATTCGGAATTTTACCGTTACGGTAAACCAGCTAGCGGGATTCAGGCAGCTAATGAACCTTATGGATCTTCCAATCCAGTTAAGGACATCACAATCCGCAACAATATTGTCATCGGGGGCATTACAGGCTTCGCTTACTATTCAAGCTATGGCAACGGTGGGGGCATGAAAAACTTTGTCATTGCCAACAACACGTTTTACAAAGCGGGGCGAGCCATGCTTCTCATCGAAGATGATAAAGGGCATAAGAGTAATCTAATTGCCAACAACATTTTCTACCAAACTGGCGATGGCGAGATGACGGAAATGTCAGACAAAACTAAATCGACATTTCAGAATAACGCTTGGTTCGGTGGCAGTGCGGGTTTTGCTGCGGGTAGCGGCGACGTGAACGCAAACCCGATGTTACTAAATCTGGGATCTACGGTGGCAAGTGACTACAAGTTAAAAGCTGGTTCGCCATTAATTGAGGCTGGTACTAGGCTTAGTGAAGTCCCTAATGATTATGCGGGATCGAGCCGACCGCTAGGGCAACAGTATGACATTGGGGCTTACGAATTTTTTAAGTAGACAAGAATAATTTTTTAATGCAAACGATGCAGAAGTAATCGCTCTCAATGTGCAAAAAGATTTCTTTGCATATTGAGAAGGTTTACGAAAGCGCTCTTTGCATTAAAAAAGCCTGCGGCGGAGTGGAGTCAGGTAGCTTTTTATCTACTCCTAAAAACTTGTGCTGCTGGAAGCGATCGCTACTAAAAAACTTGGAATAAGCCTGCCAAGGAGTGCATCGGACTATACAACTATCAGGGAAGAGGCACACAAAGTTTTACAACCTTGCGATCGCTGAGAATCCTCTGTCTGTGAGTATTATGCCCCAGAAAAGGAATTCCACCATGATTTGAACTAATTGTCAATAGTTGGCAATTTGGTAAAAATAACGAGTGCTAAAACGCTTAAATTCTCTGGGATTATACCTGGCTAGAGTTGGGGTTGCGATCGCTTATCTGCGTTTTTTATCGCTTAGAGCTTGGGTCGTCTTTGCCAACTTCCAAGAAATTATTTTTCCAATGTAAGTTGCAACTACAAAAAGACGCTGGAAATCAAAGGGAGTTTGTACTGAAGTTCATCGTTTCTTTAAAAAGCATGGCAGTAAAATTGCGGATCTCAAGCGGTATTAACGACAGTTAGGATTTAGCAAATCGGTTTTATGAAGTTCTTATGAAGCTTCATGAACACCCACAGCAGAGTAATGTCTAGCTTTCTTGTTCTTTTCCGAAGAGGAAAAAAATGTCTCAAATCAAGTCTTCTGGATCGCGTCTGCTGTTAACTCTTACTGTCTCCATTGTTAGTCTCGGACTTGCAAAACCAGGACTAGCTATTACCACCTACTACGTTGCAACCAATGGTAGTAATAATAATCTTGGAAGTCAGAACAGCCCCTTTGCCACCATCACCCACGCAGCTACCAAGGCAAAGCCAGGCGACACAGTATATGTTCGGGGAGGCACCTACACTTTTTCTAACGAACAATACATCGGCAGCATCGGCACCTCCAGTGCGCCAATTAGTTACCAATCCTATCCAGGCGAGAAAGCAATCTTAGATAGCACTCGAACTCCAAGCAACAGCAACCTGGTGAATGTAGCTGGCACATACAACATTTTCAAAGGCTTTGAACTCAAAAACGCCAAATCTATAGGCATTGTGTCGTGGGGTGGCAAGAACATCCAGATTCTCAACAATGTCATTTACAACTCCTACAAAAACGGTATTTTTGTCGGTTTCGACAGAGATATGACCACAGCATCAAACATCCGGATCATTGGCAACACCGTTTACTCAAATTGCCTGGTAAATAAAAGCCGCAACCTTACTGGTGGATGGCCCCAAGGGATAGGCAGCACTATGGCAAGCAACATAACCATCAGCAACAACCACGTGTATCAGAACTATGGCGAGGGAATCGACTTTGTTCTCACCAACGGCGGTGTTGCCTCCGGTAATAATGTACATGACAACTTCAGCGTGAATCTGTACCTGGACAACGCCACCAACATTACAGTAGAACGCAATCGTATTTACACCACCAACAACACAAATTTCTTCCGTGAAGGTAAACCTGCCAGTGGTATTCAAGCAGCTAATGAATACTATGGATTTTCCAACCCAATCAACAATATCAAAATCCGCAACAACATTGTCATTGGGGGGAATACAGGCTTTGCCTATTTTTCAAATTATGGGAGAGGCGGAGGCTTGAAAAACTTTGTCATTGCTAACAACACATTTTACAAAGCAACACGAGCCATTCTCCTAATCCATAATGATTCTGGGCATACAAATAACCTAATTGCCAACAACATTTTTTATCAAACTGGCGGCGTTGCGATGACAGAAATTCCAGCCAAAACTGGATTAGCATTTCGGAATAATGTTTGGTACGGTGGTAGTGCTGGTATTGCTGGGGGTACTGGCGATATCACCGCGAATCCGCTGCTTGTTAATCTGGGAACTACGGTAGCAACTGACTACAAGCTGAAGCTTGGTTCACCAGCAATTGAAGCGGGTACTACGCTTACTCAAGTCACCAATGATTATGCAGGATCGAGCCGACCTCTAGGGCTGAAGTATGACATTGGGGCTTACGAATTTTTCAAGTAGAAAAGAGCGTCTTAACGCAGAGGATGCAGAAGTAATTGCAAAGGACAAAAGAGTAACTATAACTCTTTGCATACCTTTGCACTTCCTGCGCGGATATTTGCGTTTAAAAAATGCCCTATATTGAGATTCTGCAAAATAGAAATTTATTTCTTATGGCAGATTTATTGGGCAATTTCCGGTAAAAATTAACCAAATTAGAAAGGTTAATTAGACTGTTGTTTGCCGTCGAGAAACCGTTAACTATTTCTAGGCATGAAAAAACAAAGAGTTTTCCTTATTCTGCTTTTTTCTCTATTTTTGGCCGTTTCCATATTTAGTGGAACAGTTTCGGCACAGGGTTCAAAAACCAGAAGCAATCGCAACATTCCTGGCTGGACTATGACCTTTAGCGATGAGTTCAAATCCGGTACCCTCGATAAATCGAAATACGTCCGATACTGGGGTAAACCAAGTACAGGGGGGGCGGTTTCGTGGTGGAATGGAGACTCAGCACTCATCGTACAAGACGGATATTTGCGCCTCAAAATTGCCAAAGAAAACGTAACCAAAAATGGAATTTTGTATCCTTACACTGCTGGGGGTTTTACCCAACTAACAGCACAAACCTACGGGCGTTGGGTAGTTCGGGCGCGTATGCCTCAAGGGGCAGGCACTCAAGGCTACATTTCACTGTGGCGAGAGGACTTTAAATGGCCCCCGGAAATTGACTTTGCTGAAGTCAGAGGAAGCCTGCCTAACGAAAACATCTTTACGCAGCATTATTCAGCAGAAGGTAAACACGAGACTGAAGTTTCTAAGCTGTACGAATCAGACTACACCAACAAGTTTCACGAGTACACGGTGATTTGGGAACCCGGAAAATTGACATGGCTTGTCGATGGCGTGCAAAAGTTTACTACCACACAAAAGTTTCCAGCTTCCCCAATGGTGCTGGCAGTCGGGGATCTTGTCGGTGACTGCGGCAGCTTTTCAGGATGTCCTCAAACAACGAATGTGTTCCCGACTTACTTAGATATTGACTATATCCGCATCTATAAAAAGGCGTGAGATGCTTCTTAGGCGTGCGGGGTTTGGTAATTGGTAATGGGTAATAGGTAAAGTAGCTCTGAATACGCATTACCTACTATCTATTAACAGCTACTGGCCGAAGGAAAGGTTGTGGATCTTGTGCCACCCAGCCTAAATTAGAATTGTAGCGCAACTCAAAATGCAGATGGGGTTGGTCTAAATCAGGGAGTCCTGTGGAACCCACTGTTCCCAGGACATCTCCCTGGTTAACTTTTTCGCCAAGACTTACATCAATTGTGGCAAGGTGGGCATAACGGGTTTGACGACCTCCGGAATGATTAATGACTACTAAATTTCCGTAATTTCCGCGATCGCCAGCAAAGGCGACAGTCCCCGGATCTACTGCCAGCACAGGTGTCCCAGTTTCGGCTAACAAATCTATACCGCTATGGAAAGCCACTTCATTACTAACAGGATTTATCTGCCAGCCATAACCAAGCGCGATCGCTGCCGTTGTGGGTAAGGGATACTGGGCTAGTTTCCGGTTATTAGGTCCAGCGAGACTTGCAGGCGACCAATTTACCCCAGGTACGAATACAACTCTAGGATTTTTCTGGCAACCATTCACCTCATATAGTACATCGGCACGGATTCGGTAGGTTTTGGCTACATCTTCCCAAGTTTGCCCGGTAGGAACTTGGACGCGAATGCCATTGTAGGGAGGAATCAAAATTTCTGCCCCTACTGGTGCTTTGCCTTGTCGTAAAGACGGGTTCATGCCCATGAGGGTAGCAGAGATGAGATTGTATTTACTGGCAATGCTTTGCAGAGTTTCACCAGCGACAACTGTATGACGAGTCACGCGATCTAGGGCTGGCTTTGGGCAAAGTGATTCAGTTCCCCCAGGTGTTCCCTGGATTGACGGGGGGGGTGCAGGGAAAATCTCATCAGCTACAGCTGATTTTTCCGACGCGGCTAGAACAAGGCAAAAAGCCATTCCTACGAAGGTAGGCATCTTGCCCATCCTACAATTTTGAAGGGAAACAGGAAAAAAAAGCCGGAATTTTTGCCTGTCACTTGTTGCCTGTTGCCTATTCATAAAACTCGTAAAATGCTGGGAATACTGTCTATGGTATCCAGGGTGCGAATTTCATCTAGGGCTTGTCTAAAATTTCCTTCTCGGACATCGTGAGTAACGACGACAATTTCGGCAAGTTCGTTGTGAATGCCAGTCTGGACGACGGATTCGAGGCTAACATTGTGGTTGCCGAAACTTGTTCCCAATTTGCCAATTACGCCTGGACGATCCAAGGTGAGAAAGCGGGCGTAAAACCGCGTTACTAGCTCGTCTATCGGCGCGATCGCGCAATAATCTTGATGGGAACAACTTAATAGTGGATGAAGCATCTGCGCGTTGGGAGCGCTTTTCAAAACGGCGGCAATATTTAAAATATCCGACACAACGGCGCTGGCAGTGGGGCCAGAACCCGCACCCCGTCCGTAAAACATTACTTGCCCAATCGGTTCGCCTTCTACGAGGATAGCGTTGTAGACACCACTGATACTGGCGAGGGGATGCGTCTTCGGGACAAGGGTGGGATGAACTCTTACTGACAGAGGAGATGGCTTTGATTCTTCCCCTAGTCCCTGTTTTGCGATCGCTAGTAATTTAATTACAAACCCCAATTTTTCTGCGTAAGCAATATCTGCTGCACTTACCTTAGAAATTCCCTCACAGTAAACCTCTGGCAGTTTAATCCGTCCCCCAAACGCCAAGGAAGCCAGAATCGCTATCTTATCGGCGGCATCTAAACCATCTACATCAGCAGTTGGATCGGCTTCGGCGTAACCTAGTTGCTGGGCATCTGCCAAAATATGGCCAAATTCTCCCCCTTCAGTTTGCATCCGGCTGAGAATGTAGTTAGTTGTGCCGTTAACAATGCCTGTGACCGAGTGAATTCGGTTGACACCTAGCGCCTGCTTCAGGGGTTGAATCACCGGGATGCCGCCGCCTACAGCTGCCTCTAGCATCACATAAACACCCGCCTGATTAGCAGCGGTATAAATTTCATCTCCGTATCGGGAAATTACTGCTTTATTAGCAGTGACTACGTGCTTACCACTGGCGATCGCTTTTAAAATTAGCGATCGCGCTGGTTCCAATCCCCCAATTACCTCCACCACAATATCAATATTTGGATCGCTGACTATACTCTCTAAATCCGTTGTCAGGAGGGCTTCTGGCAGTTGTACAGGTCGGGGTTTGTCAAGCGATCGCACTCCCACTCGATAAATCTCTATTTCCGAAAGCAGCGGATGACGCGATCGCGGATCTAGCAAAATCTCCGCCGTACCCATGCCGACTGTCCCCAGTCCTAATAAACCAATTTTGAACGTCACAGCTCTTTAAACTCAAATTTATCTCATATATAGCCTACAAGCGTTCATCAACATTCTGGAATATTGCTCGCGAAAAATGTGGTTAATATCGCCCAGGTGCCTTCTTGCCAAGCCAGCAAAAATATGCTTAAACAGATGGGTTGGGCTAGTTTACTGATTACAACGGCTGGAGTTCAGGCACCAACAGTGACACTCCCAGCAGTATTAGTTCCGACACTAACAGCAGTAGCTGGAGTTCAGATGTCAGTAGTTACAGCAGTGACTGTCGCAGCAGCGATTTTGGCGGCGGCAGTAGTGGCGGAGGCGGTAGCGGTGGCGACTGGTAGCCGTAGGTAATTAACGCCGGAAGGGGCCTGGATTGAGCAAGTTTACTTCACTAATTTTGATGATGTAGGGGTGAAACTTACTTTTGTCGTAGGAACCCACCCAAATTCCATAAGTACCAGGTTGCCATTGTCCAGCAAGCCCAGGATTTTTCCCTTGATACTCATCGTTGCACCAGCTGCCACCAGGGCCTTTGATGACTATGGTTGTGTCTTCGGGGCTTTGGACTTCGATTGCTAGATAGTTAAAAAACGAAGTCAAAACCACTGTATGGTCAGGCTTTTCGTCTGTAAAACCAACACAAGGCCCGGTGGCGGTTTCTTGGCGACCAGCGATTTTTGCTGCTGACACTTCACCGCCACTGATGCCGCGAATGGTCAGGGGGTCGGGAGAAAACCTGGGGCCAAGGGTCACATTCTCGAATATGGGCGGAGATTGTACTGACTGGGCTTGCACTTTGGAAAGGCTAATTAGCCCAAGTGTTATCAGGGCTAAGCTGGTAATGGTTGCCCTGACAGGCTTCCGTAGTAATCTTTCCCTTAGATTGGGTACGGATTTGTACATCCTCACTACTCTACCAAAGGCACCTTGGTTATTAGACTTATTCATAAATTGGTGTAGTATTTTAGCGGGACGGGGGTTTCAATACCTATTAAGGATTGAAATTAGCAGTGACGCGCCTCTCCCATACTGAGTTCCGCAGAAAAAGGCAAAAAACAATTTCTTTCTGTTGCCTTTTGCCTTTTTACTTTTTACTTTTCCAGCGCTTGGTTTAAGCGCAACTTATCCAGTCCCCGTTGATTCAATATCGCCCAAGATTCCATCAGGTCGGGGCCGTGCAGTTCTCCGGTAAGGGCGGCTCTGAGACTTCGCATCACTAACCCTTTCTTCAGGTTTTTCTCTTTTGTCACCTGTTTGATGATGTCTTGAGCTACCTCTACGCTTAGAGATTGATGATTTTCTAAGGCATTCAGAATCCCAGAAAAAGCGGTATCGCTGCCTTCTTGCTGTAATTGAGTTAGTGCTTCTTCGCTGTAAGCGACGGTTTGGCTAAAGAAAATTCGACTCATCTCGACTGCATCTTGCAACCGAACCAAACTTGCTCCCAACAGGGAAGTCAGCTTTTCTAGCCAAGGGCGATCGCTTACTGGATCGAATTCATACCCCGCTTCTTGCCAATAGGGAATCAACTGCTCTAACAGCTCATCCACTGGCATTTTGTGCAGATACTGACTGTTGAGCCAATTCAGCTTATCCCAGTCAAACTTCGCCCCAGCCTTGTTGACGCGCTCAAAGCTAAACTCTTTAGCAGCTTCTTCCAGGGTAAAGATTTCCTTAGTCGAGTCTGGCGCTGTCCATCCCAGCAACGTCATGTAATTGACTAAAGCGGGAGCAGTGTAGCCCATCTTTTTGAAGTCGAAAATGGAAGTCACTCCATCTCGTTTAGACAATTTTTGTCCGGTTTGATTCAAAATCAAAGGGGTGTGGGCAAATTCTGGTACAGTCGTTCCCAGCGCTTCATATAGCAAAATCTGTTTGGCTGTATTGGCGATATGATCTTCGCCTCGGATGACATGGGTGATTTGCATATCAATGTCATCCACCACTACTGCCAAGTTGTAAAGCGGCTGGCCAATAGGATTATCTGACGCACGCGCAATCACCATGTCGCCGCCAAGATCGCTGGCTTTCCAGCTCACTCTTCCCCGCACCTGGTCATTCCAGGCAATTTCCCTGTCATCATCTATTTTGAAGCGAATCACCGGGCGGCGGCCTTCTGCTTCATAGGCAGTTTGCTGCTCTGGTGTCAGGTTGCGGTGGCGGTTGTCGTAGCGAGGAGCTTCTTTTCTTGCTTTCTGAGCTTCCCGCATTTCCTCCAGTTCGCCTTCGCTGGTGTAACAGCGATAGGCAAAGCCTTTATCTAGCAAGGTTTGAATGGCTTGCCGATAGAGGTCGAGGCGCTTTGATTGAAATAGTGGCCCTTCATCCCAATTCAGCCCCAGCCAGCTCAAACCATCAAGGATGTTCTGAGTATATTCGGGGCGCGATCGCATTTCATCTGTGTCTTCGATTCGTAGGATGAATTTGCCGCCATGATGTCGGGCAAACAGCCAGTTAAATACAGCCGTTCTCGCCGTACCAATGTGTAAATTTCCAGTAGGACTTGGTGCAATCCGAACTCTAACGGTCACAGCTTACTTCTCTTGTTATCTTTCTATATCTGTTCTACCTGATAATAAGCGTAGGGGTGGGTTTATTTCCCCACCCCTACTTTTTACGGGACTGACGGGGCTCGAACCCGCAACTTCCGCCGTGACAGGGCGGTGCTCTAACCAATTGAACTACAGTCCCTTATTTGGCTTCGTTTTTCAAGCCAGAATCTATTATTGCAACTCTAAACAAGTTTGTCAATAGGCTGAAAAAAGATTTTTTAGCCGCAGTCCGGAAGCCTTCCCAAAGCCCGTCCCCGCCTCCGGGGAGGAGGCTTTAAGAAAGAAGAAAGGCTCTCTTTTCGTCAACCGGGAGGGTTCACGAGCTGTGGACGCGGCGCTTGAGTTGGAGTCCGACAAGTGTCAGAAAAGCAAAAGATGCGATCGCGCTCGGTTCCGGAACTTCACGAGGTGATCTGGTCTTGACACCAAAAGCTAGGATCTGAGTGAACTGAGTATCGCTAAAGTTGTTGTCAGCGACAACAATCAACGACTTTCGCCCATCTGCCAAATCTGGGCCAAAGGTCAGACCTTCAATATTATCTAAAGTCAATTTTAATTCCGAGAAATCAAGCAACAGCTCTTTCTTTGCGGTTTTGATGGATTTAATGTCAATCTGGCTGAGGCTGTTAATATTGCTGATGTCAGTAGCTTTTTCTAAAGATACCTCAAACAGCTTAATAGTATTTCCCACTCCCACCGAGAAAGACCGTTCTAAACTGAGGAATGTATTATCATCAACAGCTAGTAAATCAACTAATCCATTAGTTTTAAAATCTGTAGCCGGAATCGGTGCTGCTGCCACTGGCTCGGTTACATATAAAAATTCTGCTACTGGCTTTCCTGCACTCAGGTCGTACTTTAAAATCCGGGAAGGGCTGCTAATATTAATGTCAGCGGCGGCACCATCCTGAAATAGAGCATTCTCTGTAGCTGTAAACAAGTATTTTTGGTTTGGTGTCAGCGTCAGGCTTTCAAAAGATAAATTGTTGCGAATACCACTACTTTTATCGGCAGTGGGAAAGAACTTTTCAGGAACAGGCAAAGCCTTTAATTGCTGTCCAGATAAGGAAAACTCGTTAACGAAGGGATTGATTAATTGATTGGCATCTCCTTCAGAAGAAATAAACACAGTTCCATTGCTAGTAAGGGCTATACCTTCTGGATCGAGACTTAAAGCGGGAAAAGGCTGATTATTTTGATTTAACAGGGTTGTCACTTCTAAAGGAGTTACTTCCCCCTGTTCCAAAACCCCATCACTGATATCGATCTGGAGCGTGTAGAACCTAGCCGGATTAAACTGACTGCGGTCATCGGAAATACTGTAATAAACATTTTTAGTTGGGTCATAAGTAATTCCCGATAACCCTCCCAATTGTGTTTCCTGAAAAAAGGTTTGAGTAGGAAAGGTCGATTGTCCTAAAAAATCTACTCCTGTAATCGTAACCGCCTCAGAGGGATGCGCTGCGATTATGGCAGTGGTGAATCCACCGACTAAACTCAGAGAAATTTTTCTTAATGGCTTCAAAAATCTGGTAGTTTTCTGCATGACAGTATGGTGAAAATGTGTTAAGCAAATCACCCAGTACCTTATCAACATAAAGATAAGATTTTCTTAAGAAGAGGTTATTGAATAGACAGCTATACCAAATCTTTAAATTTATGAGGATTTTGTAAAGGAGTAGGATGGGCAATACCTACTCTACAAATCCTGCAAAAAGTTTACCAGCCAATCTTTAAGGTGATGGGTGGCGCGGCAATCATCTTCGTTGTAGCGAATAATGGTATCAAGAAAAGTGCGATCGCCTGTTTTTAACCATTGGTCATACCAATATATGGACAACTGTCCATTAGCTCCAGGATCGCGCCACTCAAAGCCTAGCCAATGGGCAATTGGTTTGAGGGCGTAACTTTCCACAGGCATTGTCACCGTAGTTGTTACCCACAGATGGATGTCAATAAAGCGGGACAAGATAGTTTCTCTCACCTCTCGCGGCGTGTTGTAGCACTTAGCTAGCCGCTTCACGGTCAGGACTTCGTAATCGCAGAAATGGAAAATGGGAGCTTGAGGATAAGCTGTCACCAAATCTAAAAATTGTTGCCAGATTAAGCCTTCCGAAGCTGGTTGTTCTGCTAAAAAGGGATGAAATGTTTCAGTTTTGGCTTGGCGATCAACAACCAAGACTCCTAGCAGATAGTCAAGATCCAGTCCCGGCTCTGCCTCAATATCAAAATACAATTCTATGGGGGAAGCGAGTAAATCTTTGGGGATAGTAAACTGTTGGGCGGAACTTGTCAAAGGCATTGCTTGATTTGCGATCGCGCATTGCGCTTGGCAAATCAACAATTGTGCCGCCTCTTCCCCCAAAACAGGCTCTAACTCAGTAAAATCAGCATCAGCCAGCAACTCTACACTCGTTAGTCCAAGCGATCGCAAATACTGGTAGCGGCTAGGCGTAACACCCGCAAGTAAAGAGATGTGCTGTTGAGATTTCGCCACGCCATAGCACTCGTTCAACCAAGGACAAAGATTGCACCGATGACGAGAAATAAACACCTCTGGCTCTTGCTCTTGAAGCAGCATTTCGATACATTCAAGGCAAACCGACTGCATCTGAGGCAGGCATTTACTCAAATTTACCGTATAGTGAGGGTTTGGGCGACGCAACATTAACCAAGCTTGACTCGGTAAAACTCCCTGCATAGTTGCCAGTAGCAAAGCGTGATAAGCAGCGACAACTTGATATTCTTGCTTAGGACGCTTACCCAGATGAATGTCAACGGGGACGTAAATCCAATCTCCAAAGATAGACTGTCCTGGTTGTTTAACCAACAAATCGGGACGACTTATTAGAGAAATTCCCGGCGGTAATTGGTAATTGGTTTCCGCCGTTGTCTCGACAAAATACTCCTGTGCTTCCCCAAAATCTGCCAGCAGCACTCCTCGGTAAATTAGTTCAACGCCTTGTTGCATCAATACCTTAGTGGCATTTGCACCTGCGTCCCAATCTCCGTAAGGAAAATTTGGTTTATCATAAGTGCGCCCTGCCAGAATAGTTTGCTGTAGAGCATACCGATCCTGTTGCAGTTTGGCGCGAAAATCATTCTGAAAATCCTGTCCGATAGGATCTCCGTATACATCTAAAAAAGCTCGGCGACTACAGCGTTGGTAGTGCCGCAGCATCTCAACAGTTAGCAGCATAACTTCAAGCTAACAGAGATTAAGCTGGCTGCGTTTCCTGACACAACTTTTTTATCCCAAAAATAGTAGATTGATGACAACCCAATACTTTGCCGTCCTTACTACTGGTCTTTTCTCCCTTGTCCTTATGTCGATTAACACATTATTTGTCGTCGTTAACAGATTAATGTCGTCATTAACGCATTAATGTCGCTTAATGTGGTTTTTAACAAATTCGTGTCGTTGAATTAGTTCCGACAACCGTTAACAAATTAATGTCGTCCAGCGACTTTAATTATAAGGCAGGCGCTCCTTAATTATAAGGCAGGCGCTCCTTTCAACCTATTAGTGTCAACTTAATGTTTCAGCCCAGATGTCAAGCGATTGGGCTTGAAGGAGCCGATGTCGCTGACGCTGGGCTTTGACAAGACCAAAGGACTTGTGAAATTTAACCAAAAACGGCACCAGTGCCTCAGCCCGTCCCTGTTGGCGGGCGCGACTAAAGTGATACAAACTGCGAAATACCATTTCTACAGAAATGCGCTTCTTTGGGTTTGTCCAATGCAACGGCGACTTCGGCACACAGGTCGGTCAAGACCGCATAAAAAATCCAAGTGGCATACATTTGAATCTGCACCCCATTGCTCCCACCTACCCACAGGTAGGCTAAACCGAGCAACCGCTTGGTGAGCAAAAACGCTTCTTCAATGCGCCAGCGTTGGCGATAAACCTCTGTGACCTGTTGAGCGGACAACTCGCTCGGGTCGAGGACATTGGTAAGATAGGTGTGCCAAGTTTTGCCCCACAACACCGAGACTCGACGCACCGGATAGCGACAAGGATTAGAACGATACTGTCCCAGGCAGACGATTTCCGATGCGATGACGCTGCCCGTGGCTGAGGACACGCATCACCTTGAAGGCAGTTTTGTGTCGCCAACGAGTCACAAAGTATTTTTGAGCCACCGTGAACCCATCAAACCAGACAAAGTTGAAGAATCCTAAGTCGAAAATCAGCAAGCCGCCTTTGGGCAACCTTTCAATCAGGGCGTCGCACCAATTCTGGTCGTGGGCGTGAGCATCGGCACTGTACCACGCCCCTACCGGGCGATGGGAAAAGGCTTCAACTATCATCATCATTTTGCCGCCTAATCCTGACGCTGACGCGGGGAGCGAGTCGAGCCTTTTGGCAACCGCTTCTAAGGTCGAGCCATCAGCTAACCACACTGCCCCAAACCTTTGCTGCACAACCTGCCACGCGGGTGGCACCATCACTGCTTGTCTTTGTTGCTGCATTCGCGCTATCACCTGCAAGGGACAGTTGGGCAAATAACTCTGCCGGTAGGGTTCGCAATCGGTTTGACAGCGCTTGTTTGCTGACTGGCTGGGCTTCGACCCACATCAATCCCTCTTGTTCGAGGACTCGTAACACCTCGCTCAGTCCGCTCAGAAAGCCGATACACCAGACTTAACACAATTGCTACCATCACTGGTAAATTCAGCACCCGGTTCCGTAATTGCCGGGTCTTGTCGCTCACCGTTTTGAGATTGGCAAAGCTGCCTGGAGTCAGCCAGTCGCGCAGTCGCGCTTCCATTTCCTCATTGCTTGGTGCAGGCACGGTCACTGCCCGTCTTAAGTCCGGATTGCCATTGCGCGGGTTGCCCATAAGCCCAAAATCAATGCTGCCCTCCTCAGCTTATCCTCAGCTTGAACAACCCCTTGACAAACGCTGCTTTTTCTTAAGTTGTCATCAATCCTTTCAACCCTCCCCTTAAATTTCTGACACTATCTACAATTATTATTCAAATTGCTGGCGCAGCTTCATAACTTCAAAATTGCTGCCGCAGCTCTATAATATTTCAACCTACCTCAAGCCGGGAGGGTTGATAAAACTTGTCAGTGGTATTGTTTGAAATAATTGTATTAGTCTTTCAACCCACCCCAAGCCGGTAGGGTTGATGAAACCGCGCCCGTCTAGACCCTTGTCCAGTAAGGCTTGCAGAAGCAACTCTGGTAAGCCTCTTCAAATTCTTGTTTACTCTTGCCTAAAACAAGAAGATTGATTTTCCTATAAAAGGGTTAGAGCCAGACTAAGTAAGGATTTTCAGATTTTCGTCAGCCTCTTGGGGTTTTCGCCCTAGCTTCGGGTTACAAAAAAAAAATTGGGAGGGTTCCCCCGACGAAGGGGGTGATTCAGTAGCCACCACTGCGGAAATCCGCACCTTTGTTGCCAAAGGCTATTGCCATCAAGCATTACTTCTTATTGCTGGGAGCGCACCTATTCCATCTATAGATAAATATCTACAGACAGCAGCATCAGAAGCGGGCAGCTACCAGGGTACAGAAAGCAAGACTGTCTTACAACAGTCAAACTAACCCAGATTTTTCACAGTACAGCGGCTCTTAAGAGCATGAACTGCGGCGCTATTATTTTTGTATTATATTTTCAAGGTTCAGTATTTGCTTAGATCGCCGCAGCAATGCGACATTGGTAGGCAGAGATCGCTAAATCCCGTGCTTTTTCTTGTGGGCTGCCTTGAAATGGTTGTTGACCAAATTCAACAGCAATTCCAGCCTTAGCCACTTGCGCCTGAATGTTAGCAATCAATCGACCGTAGCTCCAGCGGTGAACCCTGACACGATGCTTTTTGGCATATTCCTTTTGACGTTCCTTGCAACCGGGAATTTGTTGCTCGGCTCTTGCTTGAATTTCGCTTTCTACTATTTCCCTTATATCGCCGAGTTTAGGGAGAACTATACTGCCAGCCGAGTAAGTTTTTGCGATCGCAACAATGGAACCTGCCAGCAATCTGTCTACATACTGTCCCAGCTCGGATTCACTAAACGAGTTTGGTGAACCCCGTTTTTGAGCTTTATGACGTTCGTGGGCGTTACGTTGCTGTTGCTGTCGTTGGCGGTTGATTAGCTTGTAGTTGTCGCCGAGTATCTGTTTAACACTGCGATATGCCAATACTTTGTTATTGGCAGCATCTACCACAGCAACGGTTGCTGGCTTGTCCAAACCAAAGCTAACACCAACGCAGATAGACGGTTGACCCTGATAAAGAGGTTTACTAGGACGAGGAAATGGGTTGCTAATTCTAGCCAGCGTTGATTCCTGGCGCGTGACAAAAGCTTTTTGTTTCTCGTTGAGGTCAGGGTTATCTTTTGCCTTGGTTATGGTTTTGCCAACACGAGTGGCTTTTGCGCTAGCAACTTGTTGAGTTCCTTCGAGCGTCCACAGACGAGTGTCAACTGTACAGTAAAGAATCAGACGATGTACATTCCACGGTTCACCTTTACCAAAGCGTTCTTGCCAATAAATCCGTCCACTTCGGAGAGTAAATAAACTGCTTGAGTATTTGTTTTTACTATTACGTTTAATTTCTTGATCTTGGACAAAGCGTTGGAACCAGTGGAGCTGGCGAGAATCGCAGTATACCTCAAAGGTAAGCTTACTTAAACCATTGAAGCGAACAAAAATGCGCTCTTTGCCCTCTTTGTTTTTTTTGAACCAAATCATATCTTCGCTGGTTTCATAAGCTACGGGAAATGGCACATGGCTTGATTTTCTTAAGAGTCTAGAGTTCCATGCTTTAAATTCATCTTCATTTTTA
Organism: Trichocoleus sp. FACHB-40; assembly: GCF_014695915.1. Taxonomy (GTDB): domain Bacteria; phylum Cyanobacteriota; class Cyanobacteriia; order Cyanobacteriales; family FACHB-T130; genus Funiculus; species Funiculus sociatus. The sequence goes on along the minus strand of NZ_JACJPF010000052.1, from coordinate 113,222 downwards.
GGAACGTTAACGGTAGCAGTTTCTAATGCTTCTAACCATTCTTCGCCTGTCAAATCCCGACCTTTAGGTATCCGACTTTCTATTTGTTTTTTAAGACGTTCGATTTCTATTTCCTTGGCGCGCCGACGTTTGGCAAATTCTTTTGGGTCTTCATCATCTGTGCTGACTTGACACTTATTTTTTAACAGGTGGGCAAGGGCACAACTCTCAAGAGTATCTTGCGTCTTGTGGTAAGCCTCGAATAAGATTTTGAACAGTTCAGAGCTTGAAATGTTAGCCTTACCTGTTTTGGTCTTCTTAGTTTTTTTACTATTGGTGAGTTGAGGTTCATTTTGAGGCGATTTGGTTGCCACTGACCTAATAATTTCGGCAGCTTTGCTACGAATCTCATCTAAGCTACAATTACTCTCCTCTTCCAGCTCTACGTCACTTTTGAGCATCTTTAGCCAGCGCTCTTTGCGTTCTAGTTTGGGCATCTGTCGCTGCTGGAGCGCCAGCCAAGACTTGTATATGTACTCCACTAGAGAAGTTGCTGAGCTGTAAAAACGACCGGGTTGACCTACAAAGCGTTCTTCAGTTTTAAGAGACTTACAAAGTTTTTTGATAACATCAGCAGGTAGTTTACCTTCTTCTACCCATTTCTCAAAGTCCAGATGTTTGGGAAGCCGTGACAATAATTCGTTAATAAGCGGCGTGTTTTTATCAGCCATCAGTTCCCATAAGGAGCGACAGTTTTCTTCATCAGCGGCTAAGCGACATTGAATAGTGATAAGGCTCATAAAATTAAGCAGGGCGGCTCTATATAAAGAGAGAACAATACAGATATTCTACCTAATGAAGGAATATAGCGGTTCAAGGTTATGTAAGGTACATTCTCAAAACTGGAAAGCTTGATAATCGGGAATTTTTGCGTACCTCACCCATGTAGTAACCGCTATAAGCTTTTTTAGTTAAGTTTCACGCTTAACAATATGAATGGAATCCTCAATTGAGGTGAGCGCACTCCTAATTTCATCCTTCAATGTCAAAGCTTCTGCCTTTATTCCATCTGCATGAGTGCGTAAATGTGTTAAGTGGGTGTTGATGTTAGTAATGGAATCCATAGCTGTTTGAATCCGCATAAGCTGAGCTTCTATTGCCCGACAGTCAAGCTTAGACAAATTGGATTGTTGAGTAGCTAATTGTTGCCGAACAATTAAAAATTGAATGCCTATAGTCAGTAGATCGTGTGTAGTCGCGACCCACAGACCGTATTCACATTCCCCAATTGCCCAATTACCTATTTCTTGCGCTAGACCGTTAAGAGAACAACTGAGGAAAATGGCAGCATTGGCTTTATGCCTAGCCATCGCTTTATTTAATTGGTCAGCAATCTGCTTACGCCCCCAAGGTTTTGACTCTCGGTTTCGCGCTTCAATGACGATTGATAGTTTTGTTGCTGCTACCGAAGTGGGGGCAAGCTTGATGAGAATATCGCCTGGTTGGTTTTGTTTGGCGACATAATGAACTTCAGCTCCGCTAAATTTTGACCAGGCTTGGGCTTCCACTAAAACGGTTTCTTCATAGCTGGTGCCTTTGGCAACGGTTTGTTGAAGAATTGATTGAGCAACCTCTTTTTCTCGGATTTGTTGACCCAACTTGTCTACTTCATCGGCAAGTGGTTTAATAGCCTCTAGGAGAACTGTTTTAACTGTTTTAGCTAAAGTCCCATTTTCTGCTGTGACATTTTCTAAAGCATTGGTAAATATTGTAGGCACTGAGTTAGATATGTCAGGATTTAACATATCCTTAATTTTATTCAAGGCAGCACCAAGCACTGAAGAACTTTTTGAGGGATCAATATCCTGAGCAAGTAAAACTCTTACCGCATCCACTTGCGTTGTAAGGACAGCTTTAGTCAAATTAATTTCGGCTTTTATTGGGGCTAATACTTGACCATTCTCTGCACCAATTTGACTGACTAACTTTTTCTCAAGGGTTTCAGGTATTGCTCCAACCGCTTTATTAAATTCGCTTAATAGTGTCTCCATTTGCCGTTTAACAAATTCAATCTCAGTACGGTTTTGGACTCTTTGTAAGCAAAATAACCCCATTTCAAAAGCTCTCAGGCAAGTCTGTTCGTATTCATCTGGCGGAATTTGTTGTAGGTAATGGACAGCATCAGGCAGAACAATTTCTAGATCATGGATTTTTATCTGGTTATTCAAAACCGAAATTTTGGCTGGGTATTTAGTAATACTCAAATCAGAGATGGAGTTTTTTCCATTTTTCGCTGTTGCCATTGGTCTACACTCCTAGATTTTTTTTCAGTCGGCTGTTAGCAGCATAAATTTGCATTCGTAATGGAAACAAGGGGTTTTAAGGCGAGTTGGTAGTGAGTCACGATCGGTTATTCAAAGGGGAAGTCCGGTGGTAGGGTGATAATTCCAGTTACAACCAGTTGTTTGAATTGGTTAAGCAGGTCAGCTTGCCGCAAGATCCGGGTAACGTATTTAGGACGGCGCTGAAAGTCGGGCCCCCAGTCTTTGACGGTTTTGGGGCTGGCGCCTGTAATTTCTGCAATCGCATTAATACAAACTTTCCTATAGTTCAGACCCGGTTCTTGAGTGACCCAACGGCGGCAATACTCCATCGGTTCCAGGGGCAACTGGCGGATGCTATCAATCCGATTTCCATTCCAAGGGGAACTCCTCCCTATCTGCATTCTTAGGCGCGGTAAGTGAATTACTGCTTACTGAATCCAAATTAGGGAATCTCTAGTCGCAAAACAATAGTTTTAGTCATGAATCACGACTAAATTATTCTTGAGGATAATCAGCAGGTAGGATTATTTTTCGGATTTGGTTGAGCATATCTGCCATGCGTAAGATATGCAGGACGTAGTTGGGTCGCCTCTCGAAGTTCTGTCCCCAATTGCCGATAGTCCTAGAACTCAGCGCCGTTGCTTCAGCTAGGGCAGTAATGCAGGCTTTTCTATACCCTCGCTCATCTGAGGACATCTCAACCCATCGTCTACAGTATTCCAAAGGCTCCAAGGGCAGGTTACTGAGTGCGTCAATTCTATATTCAGTTGTCTGGCGATTGCTGTCTATTACCCTGCGCCTTCTAAATGCCATTTTTACTCATGATTCGTGACTGTATATTTAACGGATATCATGAGTTGAGATGCGATCGCTTAATTACGAAATGAATTGGCTGGGCAGACCCTACTTGATGCTCGAACAGTCTCAGCCGAATGGATTAATGAGCTATCACAAATCGCCCCTCTGATGCCGAACTCCAAAAACTCGCACAGCGACTGCTTAAACCTGATGGTGAAGCGTGGGAGGAGGGGGAACTGGTGGATATTCGACTGGCGGAGGATTTGAAGCAGAGACGACAGTAGAAGCGTTGGCGATAGGTTAATTGCGATTGTGTCCCAGTTTGGAATATATTCTTTCAACCCACCCCAAGGCGGGAGGGTTGATGAAACCAACTAAACCAGGGGAGCAATAGCATCACATCCGGGTCACTTTCAACCCACCCCAAGGCGGGAGGATTGATGAAACTCGACAGGTTAGTTAGGTGCCAATGGCACTTAACTTTACTTTCAACCCACTTTCCGCACCCTAAAGTGTCACACTACGAATTTTGGCTTTTTGGGTATTTTGGTTTTGCGATCGCAAAACGGGTTTTCCAGTTCTTCGTATCAAAAATAACTCCATTAGGTCGGTAAATCCCGTAAAAACCGATTGTGACAGTAGGGGGTGCGGAATGTGGGTTTCAACCCACCCCAAGGCGGGAGGGTTGATGAAACTCAACGGCGACTGGCTTGCGATAATGAGGAACTAGCTTACTTTCAACCCACCCCAAGGCGGGAGGGTTGATGAAACCGAGTTGAACTGTTGAGCCGCGTTGATGAGGTCGTTCTTTCAACCCTCCCGCCTTGGGGTGGGTTGATGAAACTCAAGCTCCTCGACAGTAGCAATTGCAGTGGCAACTTCCAACCCACCCCAAGGCGGGAGGGTTGATGAAACTTTAATAGAATTAAAGAGCAAATGAATAGCTTCATCTTTCAACCCACCCCAAGGCGGGAGGGTTGATGAAACTTACTTGCTGCTACTTATTTCCGCTACTTACCTCTACTTTCAACCCACCCCAAGGCGGGAGGGTTGATGAAACTTACGATAGAGCCGCACTTGAATTATATAGTGAAGGACTTTCAACCCACCCCAAGGCGGGAGGGTTGATGAAACCACTGTAAGGGAGACAATAAGCAGAGTTTATGAAGTCTTTCAACCCACCCCAAGGCGGGAGGGTTGATGAAACTGTACATACTCTGACCAGTTGGCTCAGTGTAAATATAACTTTCAACCCACCCCAAGACGGGAGGGTTGATGAAACCGCGTATTGATAAATCGCACCCACTGACCGCAGCTTCTACTTTCAACCCACCCCAAGACGGGAGGGTTGATGAAACCCAGCAAGAACCCTTTGGCAAATTGTGTAGTTGCTTTCAACCCACCCCAAGACGGGAGGGTTGATGAAACCTAGCACCAGGGAATTTAAACTTACTCGTGTCCAGATAACTTTCAACCCACCCCAAGACGGGAGGGTTGATGAAACCGCGCCCGCTGAAACACTTGTCTACACAAGCTGACAAATACATTTTTGTCGGCTGATTTTAAATTGCTCATTTCAGCTCTTTCCCAAGGAGAAAGTTGACTGAAGTGAAAGCCTAAAACCAAGACTGGACAAGAGTTTTGAACTACTGACGGCAACTCAGGGATTTTGCCCCCGCTTTGAGCCGTCAAAAAAAATTAGGGAGGGCTCCCCCGAAGGGGACGAGTTCGGAGCCACCACTGCGGGAATCCGCACCCTTGTTAACAAGGGCTAGGGCTTTGGGAAAATTTACCTTCTCCCTCAGCTTCACCCATTTCGCTGGGAGCGCACCTTTCCCGCATACTATATACTCCAGTATTCATACACGGAATTTCTCGACCTATGAAGAAGGTATTCATCGGGCCAGCATCATGGGCGGGTAGCTACCAGGGTTCAGAAAGTAGGACTGTCAAACGAGCAGTCAAACAAACCCTAACTTAATCGCTGTACAGAGGCAATAAGCATGTACAAACGGCGCTATTAATCTCTTATTATATTTATATTGTCAAGGTTCACAATAGGTTGACCTAGCAAGCTGATACTTTACGGTGTTCACAAGCAGCTAGGACTAAATTCTTTGCTTTCTCTTGAGGAGTGTCCCCATGCGGTTGCCGTGCTTTTTCTGTGGCAATCCCAGCTCTTTGGGCTTTAACCTGAATACACTTAGCTAACCTGTTGTAACTCCAACGGTGAATGCTGGCACGATAATTCTTGGCGTAGCAATCTTGACGCTTTTGATAGCCGGGAAATCTTTGTTCGGCTCTGGCTTTCACTTCATTCTCCGCCGCTTCCCGGATATTTCTCAAGTCAGGTAGGACAATACTGCTAGCTCGATAGTGTTTTGCCACTGCCACAATCACTTTTGCCAGCAGTCTATCCACATACTCCCCTTGTTTCAATTCTCCAAAGTTACAGGGAACACCATTTTTTGAGCGTTATGGCGTTCGTGGCTGTTGAAGCGTTGTTGCTCTCGCTGACGCTTGAGTTATTTATACTGAGTCTTTTTCTTTTTAGTTTTCCCCCCTGAATTGGCTTGCTCAGTAATTGCTTAACATCACGGTATACCAGAACTTCGCCAGTTCCACTTGGCTTTAAAGGTACGGGGAGACATCCCTAACTGGCAGGTGGGGTAGAAGAGATGAATTAACTCCAATTCTCGTTGTCCGAGGGGACGAGGAGAGGTCATGAGTTTGTCTCCAACGGCAAAGGTTCGAGGTGTTCTTCCCAGCAGGTATCAGCGACACAGAACTGAGCGCCGGGAGATTCGGGATCTATGAGAATCAGATATTTCCATGCCCACTGGTAGCGATGAGAGGCAAAGGTGTAGAACCGCCCAATGACGATGCCCCTGTCAGTTTCGTCTGTATCAGATAGCGGCTTCCACTGGAGGTGATCGCCATACAGAAAACGCGGTATTGGGGCGCTATCTGGGAAGTTGGGGGGGAGGCGGACTGATGGAGGCGGTGCATCCAAACCGATTAAAGGCAAGTCCGGAATCACGATTGCTGGGGGTTGAGTGAATACAATCAAAAATACGCGATATACGCGATATACGCAATAATAGCAATATTAGCGAAAATAGAGCTTTTGCGAGTTTGTGCGAGAATGAAGCCTGAAACTCCCGTGTATAGCTTATTTGTGGTTGATAAAAGGAAATCTACGAATTATCAGGAGTTGCGGGGTTTTGTCCCTAAGACGCTTTCCTTGAAGTTCAAGGGAATTTGTAAAAGTTTGGGTCAGGATATTAATGTCGGTTTAGAGGAAGCGATCGCTAGCTGGATCGAAAAACAGCAACAGCAGGAAGACTCGCCACTGTCTGAGTCTTCGGTAGTAATGGCTGCATCGCCTGCACCGCTAGCAGTACCCACGATCGCATCTCTGATTGACGAAACTCTGAGTAACCGCGACTGGGCGCTTGGGAAGCTTGCTGCTGATGCCCAAATGCCTGTGGAACGGATTAATGAGTTACTAGAAGGCGATCGCGCCTCGGATGTAGAACTCCAAAAACTCGCCCAACAGCTTGTTAAACCGGATGGTGAAGCATGGGAGGAGGGGGAACTGGTGGATATTCGACTGGCTGAGGATTTGAAGCGGAGGCAAAAACAGAAGCGATCGCGTTGACTATCTTGCTCTCTTGTTGTTTGAGCAGTTTGAGTAGCTGTCGGGGAATTACGCGACCTGATTTTCTGTGTGGTACTGTTCATGAGCCTTTGTTGCGAAAGTCTAACGCTTCACACCAGAAGTTGCCAACTTAACTTAGATTAATAAGGGAAATACCTTGCTTCATAGATGGAACGACAGGAGCTAACCTGGTCTGGAGAACTCCATACGAGCCTGACTGTGGACATTGATGGCTCGTCGCTTCCATTTGACAAGTTCCGTAAAGCACAAGAGGAAATCGCAACCCTACTGCGCGAGGTAGAGCAGAAGCTCGCTGAAGATAAGCGTTCATCTGTAAGTTGGGTTGTCTCATCGATAACAACTGGTAGCGTTCACTTGACGCTTGAAGGCATACCTACAGATGAGGTGCAACCCTATAACATCAATGAAGTTATTACAACAGTCGAGACAGGTCTAGCTAATTTAGAAGAACGTCCAGAGCGACCACTATTCTTTTCTGACCGTGCTTTAGAGAGTGCTAAAGCGTTAGCTGAATTAGTTGGGAAAGATATTGTAGGGATTCAAGTTGGGTCTAATTCCCATAAGGTTAATCTCACTAAACATTTAGTCGCTAATGTAGATGAGTTAATCGGTGCGCGTTATAAAAGTTTTGGTTCTGTAGAAGGTGTGCTTAAGTCTATCACCATACACAGAAGACCAGCATTCAGAATTTATGATTTACTAACTGACAGAAGTGTAGCGTGTTACTTTCCCCCGAATTTTCTTGACAGGATAAAGAATGCTTTTGGTAAAAGAGTATCTGTTTATGGACTGATTCGTTCTAGGGAAGATGGTGAAAAAGTCAGTATAGAAGTTGAAGAGATGGAGGTTTTCCCTAGTAAAGGAGAACTTCCAAGGATTGAAGATGTAATTGGAATACTGGGAGGCGAAGATTGAGCCGTTCATCCAAGCCACTTCATTACTGGGATTCATGTGCATTCTTAGCTTTACTTAAAAATGAAGCTGATAAGATTGATGAGTGCAAACCAGTTATAAAGGCTGCTAATGATGGCAAACTAATAATTGTAACTTCGGCATTAACATTTATTGAAGTTATCAAACTCGAAAAAGGAAAGCCAAAGCTATCTAAGGATGTTGAAGAAAAAATTCGTTCATTTTTTAAGCATGAATGGATTTATATATACGACGTGGATCGAAAAATTGGAGAATTAGCCAGAGATTTAATGTGGCAGTATGAATGGTTAAAACCAAAAGATGCTACCCATCTGGCAACAGCAGTTCAGGCTAAGGTAGATGTTTTAGAAACCTTTGATGATGATCTGCTTAAGCTCTCTGGTACAGTTGGCAATCCTCTCCTACCTATCAGAAGACCGTATTTTCCCAGCCAGTTGGAGCTTTTTGAAGATAATACATAAGGGTTCTGCTGCTTATAAAAAGCCATCGCATCTCTAATTGAAGAAACTCTGAGTAACCGCGACTGGGCGCTTGGGAAACTAGCGGTTGATGTGAAATGCCTGTGGAACGAATTAATGAATTACTGGAAGGTGATCGCGCTTCAGATTTAGAACTCCAAAAACTCGCACAACGGCTGGTTAAACCGGATGGTGAAGCATGGGAGGAGGAAAAACTGGTGGATATTCGACTGGCTGAGGATTTAAAGCGGAAGCAAAAACAGAAGCGATTGTCAGCATGACCCGAAAACCTGCCTAATTTCTCTAACTGCTTAACTGCGGGGTTCTCACATAAGTTCACATAAGTTAATTAGCAGCCGCTGAAATAGCTGGTTCAAAAAGAGCTAAGTAGGGTTCGTATCGGTAACGCCGATTTCGCTGCCAGCCAGTGAACTCACGTAATAGGCCTAATTCTGCAAATTGCTCTACTATTTTACTAGCAGTAACGTAAGCACATTGCAGGTACTCTTCTACCAATCGAACATTAACGATCGGCTGTGCAAAGAGCAAGTCTAGCAAGCGCAATCCATAATTACTACCTCCAGTCAGATGGCCAATTACTTCACGATGTACTTCACGCAGGTCAAGAATGGAACGGGCGGTAGCAGTTGCTGATTGGCTTACCTCATAAATTCCTCGGAGAAAAAACTTTAACCATCCTTCCCAATCTCCATCAGTGCGGATCGCCATGAGTCGGTCATAGTATTCAGTGCGATGGAATTTGAGGTAATGGCTGAGGTACAACAAAGGACGCTGTAGAATACCCCGTTGGCAAAGCAGGAAGGTAATCAACAACCGCCCAATACGTCCATTCCCATCTAGAAAGGGATGAATAGTCTCGAATTGAGCATGAGCTAATCCACACTGGATTAGTACAGGTAGAGATGTTGTATCGTGTAAAAACTTTTCTAGATTGCCCAGTGCTTGATGCATCTCTGAAACTGGTGGTGGTACAAAAGAAGCTTTAGCTAAGTTGCAGCCACTTGAACCGATCCAGTTCTGGCTTTTACGAAACTCACCTGGGGTACGCTCACTCCCTCGTACTCCTTCAAGTAACTTGGCATGAATCTCCTTGATGAGCCGCAAGCACATGGGAAGCTCTTTGAGGCGTTCCAAGCCATAACGCATGGCATTAACGTAGTTGACTACCTCTTGGATATCCTTCGGATGTTCCTGACCATTGGCATCGATTTCAAACTCAAGTACATCTTCTAATGTGCTTTGGGTACCTTCAATCTGTGAGCTGAGTACAGCTTCCTGACGGACATACATGGCTACGAACAAGTCAGGGTTAGGCAAAATGGAGGTAGCTCCATCAAGCCTGCCTAGAGAGCGGTCAGCGTCAGACATCAGGCGGATAAGCTCTGCATCCATTGCGATTGGTGGGTCTGGAGGTAAGGGAGTCGGAATAAATGCCCTGTATCCTTCAACTTGTTTTACATATTGACCAGTTCGCATAATATGACCTAATGGTTGAGGGTCTTATTACAGTCCAATAAAATAAGACTGCAAATGTCACTTCTTATTTTAGTCAAATCCTATTTAGCAAAATAAGAGGTGGCGCTTGCCTCCCTTCTTACCCAGAAACTGGTTCTGTTGTTTTGGACAAGTATTCGGTATCTTATTCTAACCCTGGCAACTCTAGCTGAATTGGTTCTGAGCCTTGCGGTTTCGGCTTCCTGCCACGTCGCCCACCTTTTTTGCCTGTGGACTTCTTTGCGGCTTTGGCTTCCGCTTCTCGTTTTGCCTGTTCTGCGCGAATTTGCTCTAATAACACGGATGCAGGCTCATCGTTGGGGTCTTGGGGAACCAGTTCACCCCGGAAGGCTTTGGCGAGGATGGATTGGGTGAGTTGGTCAACGTAGCCTCTGGCTTTTTGGTAGCGTTGTTCGATTTGGTCAGCAGTTTTGAAGAGGGTTTGGACGCGGCGGACGATTTCTTGTTGTTCGGAAAGTGGCGAAACAGGAATTTTAAGTTGTTTTACTTCCTGACTATTAATATTATTAACTCCACTTGTAGACCTAGCTGGTATTTCAATTTGTAATCGAACATCATAACTAGATAAGACCATATTTAAATAAGTTGGGTCAATTAACTGAGGATTAGGACGCAGCCGAATTAAATAACCTGCATAGGCGAAATCTTTGTCAGCTTTGCCTATAAGTGCTGACTTTCCAACTAATGAGACGCTACCATTTGACCTAATCAATAAAATATCACCTGGAAATAGCTTGAGTTCTTCATATTCTTTTTCGGAAAGTTCTGCATATTTTAAATCAGACTGATCTATAGCTCCCTTAGATACATTAGGAATGCGTAATACAGGAACACCATTTGAATCATAGCTGCATTTTTGAGAGGTTCCATATTTTAAACTTGTGATAACATCGCCAACTGAAACTAAATACCAATTCAGTGGTAACTCACTCGAACTTTCTTTAAGGTTTTTGCGAAAAAGTTCCTCAGCGGATTCTACATCAGGATTATTTTCTCGCCAATCGGCGGTGAGGCGACCGGAACAAGCAGCAGACAGGACGGATTGACGGAAACGCTTGAGGATGCCGGGGATTTTGTCTAGTCGCTCTTTGCAGGTATCGACTTTAGCTAGTAGTTTTTCCAGCTTGGCTACAATGCGGCGTTGTTCGTTGATGGGTGCCAGGGGAATTTTTACCTCTGCTAATTTTGAGGCATTTACATTAGGGACAGCGATGCCTGCTGTAAAGTCTGAAATAGAACGCCAATAACTTTCAGACTTTAAATAAAACTCAATATACTTGGGAATTATCCACTCTAAAGGTTTGAACCTGATTAAGTATGAGGCAAACACGGCATCAACAGGAATTTCCTCAATTCTATAGCTAATTCCGACTGACCCAGCACGGGAAACAAGAATATCATTCTTTTGAATTCTGTACTTTTCTAAATTTTCAGGAACATCAAGACAGAAAGGAACTCGATCCCAGTTAATTCGGCCTGATGAAATATCGGTTGTACGAATATATCTTAAAGTTCCAGTACTACTTGCAGAACAAGTCCAGCCATATTGAGGTTTAGAACATATGTCTCCCAGTGTCGTTCCAGCCCACCCATTAGGAAGATTACTCACTCTTCGTCCTCTCTATCAACTTCCATTAACTGCAAAATATCCCGCAAATCATCCACAACAGCTTCTAACTCAGTAATCGCCTCACTCGCCAAAAATTGCGGCTCAGGTAAACTGTCTCCATCCTCCAAACTTTCATCTTTCAGCCAAGTAATATCAAGCTTATAATCCCGATCCTTAACCTCACTAATCGAGAACTTTCTAAACCGCCCCTCAAGCCCTAAATCAGTTCTGATACTCTGCCCATTTGGATCGTCCCCATAACATTGCTCAAACTCTTCAAAATGCCAAGACGTTAACGGACGATCCTTTTTAGTCACTCCAGGCACATTAGAACGAGCATCAAAAATCCAGACATTTTCTGTAGGTAAACCCTTTTGTAAAAACACCACATTTGCTTTCACCCCTTGCGAATAGGGAGTAAACGTGCCTCTAGGCAACCTCAAAACCGTGTGTAAATTGCAATCTTGCATCAAGATTTTGAATACTTCCCCCGCCTTATCCTCAAATAAGCAATTATCCGGCAAAACCAGCGCCGCCCTACCTCCAGGCTTGAGGATAGTCATAACGTGCTGAACAAAGTTCAGTTGCTTGTTACTCGTCTCAATCGTAAAATCATCCCGATCCGGCGCTTGATTCGCGCCCCGCGTGCCAAAAGGAGGATTAGTTAAAATGCAGTCATAGCGATCGCCCGAATCAGCCTCATAAATCGCATCCCCCAGATAAATCTTGGGTTCCAGCCCTTGCAAAAATAGATTCATCAGCGCCAGTCTACGAGGACGCGGGACTAAATCCTCACCATAATAGGTTTGGGTTTTAATCCGCTTAATGTCCTTACGGTCAAATACCCCACCAGTGATATCCAATAGCCACTGATAAGCACACACCAAAAAACCACCCGTGCCGCAAGCTGGATCACAAATCTTGAAATGAGGGCTACTTAAAGGATTAGGCTTCATCACCCGGACAATCGATTGAATCAGCACCCTTGGCGTAAAATATTGCCCTGCACCCTTCTTACCTTCACTGGCGGCTTTTTCCAACAACCCCTCAAACGCTGCTGCCTTGACATCCACACCCAGAGAACTCCAGTCTTCCTCATCAATCATGGTGATGATCCGCTTGAGATTGACGGGATTATTGAAACGAGGCATCGACTGAGCGAAAATATCACCTAGCAATCCAGGAGATTCCCGGAGTGTGCGGAGTACATCCAGATAATGATCGGTTAATTCGGTGCCTGAGCGTTTCTTTAAACTCTCCCACTCACACTCGGAAGGCACATCAACACCCTTTTCATCCGCCATTTTGAGGAATAGCAGATAAGTTAATTGCTCGATATAGTCGCCATAATCTATCCCGTCATGACGCAGCGTATGACAAAAGCCCCAGAGTTTATTTACAACGTCAGACATAATTGCTTTACTTTACTTTTTTGGCTAGGGTGTTTTACTAAAATACTATTCATGGCTCATTTAAGTTAATTAAATTAATTTCTCCAGTTTCTAAAAGTTTTTCGACTGAAAGTATAAATGGTAGGGGTTTGTCCTTTTTATAGTATATTTGTTTCCAGTTTTTCCATTTACTTAATTCCTCATGTTTCCAACAAACAATTAGAGGGCATTTTTCGTGAGTTTCATAGTGTCTATGACGAGTGTAGTTAAAACTTTCAAATTCAAATTCGACAGAGATTTCTGTTGTTGCGTATATGGTTAAATCTTGATTGCAAATAGCAAAATCAATTATAGCATCAGGAAACCGTGTTCTAATTCCTTTGATTTTCAAAAAATATAGTTGATATTTTAGGGGAATTTCACAAAATCCCAAAAAATCTGAATCTTTAATAGTTAATTTTTTGCTTTTGATTATAGGGAAAATTGTACAAAATAATCCGACTAGCCCTTGTTCATCAATAGGTTTTTTGGAATAAATATCTTCAATTTCTGGAAAGCAACTTGTTTGAATATCCTGCCCCCATATATCTGCCCTTGCGCTCTTTTTTTGTTCACTTTGGCTCTCATAATCTAATATTTCAGTTTTAAGAGAATCTATAAAGTCAAAATCTATTTCGGTGGATTTCTGATTCTCATTGCTTTCACTGTTGTCATCGCTAAAAAGCGATAAATTTTTATTATTGGATTGGTTCTGTAAATGTCTTTGGTGTTTGCTTACTACTGAAGCTATAATTCTTTCAGTATAGGGTATGTTATTTTCTTTATTCTTATTTTCAATTTTCAATAGTTCATTTAATAATTTTTCTATAGCTTTTTCATCCTTTAAACGAATTACTTGTTCTAAGTGTGAAATACCCATTCTTTTGCTTATTAAATTAGGATTTTTTATCCATTTAAAAATTTCCAGTCGTATATCTGTTTGGGCTTTTGATAAACCAATTGTGTCAGATATAAAAATTTCAAACTCCAGAGAAAACATAGCTTCCAAAAGTTTAACACTATAACTATCAGGTAAATGTGTTTTTTCAAATTCTTCTAATCTTTGCTTTTTTAAGTAAAATAAGTTTCTTCCTATTTTCCAAGCTGTTCTTCCTTTTTCTTTATCTTGCTTGATTAGTTTAGTTAATTCCTCTATTAATGAACTATTTTCTGATTCTTCTTGATCGGTTTGAGGAGAAGGAAATTCTTGATTATCATTCACATTATTCATTAACTAATCTCCGAGTATCTAATTTCTGAAATGCCCATCGTAAAATGTTTACTTTCCTAAGCTGCGATCGCAGCATTAATCGCATCAATCAGCGCCTCTAGTCCACCTGAAAAGACTTTTTTTGCCTTACCTTTCCCTCCGACTCGTTCAAAAATCGGCGCATACTCAAAATCATCCATTTCAATGGTGAGATTCTGCACTAAATGCTCTTGGATATAACCTAGCCACTTTAGCTGCTCGTCATTAAACGACTTGCCAACCATAACAGATGCGATCGCTCTCTCGATCCGCTCCGCCGCCGTATAAATTGGCTCATCAGCACGGGCAGCGCATTTCACCATCGAGATAATATCAGCCAGGGCTTTATTGTGTACCAACTGAGTCGCCCTTTGCAGTTCCGGTTCTCGAAACTGATTTTGTCCCAGCTTTTCCCGAAGTTCGTTGAGTGCCTGAGTTTTCCAATCTCGCGGGCGTTCTAGTAAGATAGCGATCGCTTCTATCTGCTCAGGATTTTCTCGCACAAAGCGGCAGAAACTGTCTAGATAATCCTCTGGTTTTTGCCCCCTAATCATCACCTCAGAGGAGACAGTATCCTCTTGCTCGTAAGCGACTAAAAAATTCTGTTTAGCTCTAGGGTAGTTTTCTAACAAATCTTGAAAGCCGTGATCTTGCAGTAAGTTGAGCGTGTTTGTAAAATCCCGCTCAATCCTTTCTGTCAATTCCCCTGCAAACCTGCCCATATCACCATCAGGAATATAATCAGCAAACCGCTCCCTTGCTTCATCACTCATTCCTCGATCAATCCGTCGCAGACGCTTAACCAGAGATTTAAGGTTGTAATCTCGGTCAAGATTCTGGTAAATCTTCTTAATGACCTGCCCAACTGGTACTGGGTCTTTGCGGGGTGGCTCTATCTTTAAATCGATAGTGTTGGCAAAGTATTCAATCAGAGAACCCCCGAAGCAATCAAAGATTTTAAAGTGAGTTTTGTTAATCTCATCACACAGGCGAGTACCTCTACCTAGCATCTGCACCCAGAGAATTCGAGATTTCACTGGACGCATAAACACAACAAATTCCAGACTAGGGATGTCTACTCCGGTACTGAGCATATCCACTGTCACTGCTACCTTGGGTTGAGGACGATTGCGAAACTCCCGAATCTTTTGCAGGGGTCGATCTACACTAGGACTGCCTGTAATTTTCTGAACAAAATCATCCCCCCGCCCAAATACTTCTTTGCAGATGCCAACAATCTGATCCGCATGGGATCTATGAGGCAAATCATTGACTGCAAAAATCAAAATTCTCGGAAAACGCCCCGTTTCTTCCTCATGCCTGTCGGCATATTTGGCAATATCTTCAATGATTTTGCGGTTGCTATCGGGTACTGTAATTTTACGCTCAATATCGGTAGTCGAAAACTCCCGCTCATCTTCTAACTCGTCGTAAATCTCCTCTCCGGTTTCAGTATCAACTACGCCAACCTGTTCCCCTTCCCGCAGAAAAGCTCCATTCATCCGAACATTTGAATAAATGTAAACTGACTCATAATCGACCAGATAGCCATCTGCGATCGCTTCTTCAGTGCTGTAACGGTAGACCACCTCTTTAAATAAAGACAGCGTATTCACCGCTGGAGTCGCCGTCAGTCCAATCTTAATAGCATCAAAATAGTCGAGAGTATTGCGCCAAGCACTTGTCTCTTTAGCGGTATATCCCCGATGGCACTCATCGGCAATAATTAAATCAAAAGCGTGAATGGGAATACTTAATTCTTCTGCATCGCTTTCGTCATCAATATCACCATCTTCTGAGACCTCAACACTTGCTTTACCAAACAGATTGATGGTCATTCGTTGGATGGTGGAGACATAGACAAAGGTATGAGTAGATTGGGGGGCTGTTAGATAGGAACTTGGTAACACTTGGGGGTCAAATGCTTCTTCCTCACCAAAGTCCTCTCGCCGAAACCGCTGGCTATAGACCTCGTATTCTTGATTAAACTTATTTCCCCTCGGCGTGTTGAACGAAGCAAACGTTCTCACTGCCTGCGCTGCCAAGGCTCTGCGGTCAACCAGAAACAGAATCCGTTTGGCTACCTTAGATTCCAGCAACCGATAAATCTGAGCAACCGTGAGAAAGGTTTTCCCGGTTCCAGTTGCCATTGCCACCAGCATGGCGCGTTTACCTTTGACAAGGGCATCTTCAGTGGCAGCGATCGCATTTTCCTGGTAGGGGCGAAGCCTCTCAATTAGCTCAATTGGACTATTCTGTAACCGAGCGTAGCTGGCAGCTTGGTCATGCTCAAACAGTTCTGTTAAGGCATCCGCCGTGTGAAAATTCGCAATTTTACGAAAGATATTCTGTTCGCCTCTGACATCGAGGAAATAAATAATTTCTCCATTCGTGGAGTAGAGAAAAGGAAGTCGGTAGTCTCGCCAATTCCCAATCCCATCAAACGCTGTCCGCGAGTACCGTTTTGCCTGTTCCAAAACATTTTGTGCGCCGACTGACACTTTTTTGGCTTCAATGACCCCCAAAAATCGCCCTTTCACAAATAGGGCATAATCAGCAGGTCCACTAGCTGTAGGGTATTCCTCAACCGCATGGCATTGAAGTGCAGAAGTATCCAGCCCCTCTCGATACTTGATAATATCCCACTTGGGATTGAGCGACCTAAGCTTAGTGTTAATCCGCTGTTGCCTGGTCTTCCACTCCGATTCTTTGCTCATTTGTGCCTACGTCTTGTCTTGTAAAGCCGGAAGTTAAAAGCAATTCAAAGAGCGCGATTGCTTTGCTCCACGCTCTACTCTCTTAGTGTTCCCACTTATTAAGTCGCAAATCACAGCTAACCATTCTGGCAGGGCAAACGCATCTTAATTTTCAGCAGACAAGGAAAGAAGATATGGGTTGCAGAGGCGGAAAATTAGAACGTTGCCGTTGTAAACCTACTCATGAAGCTGAAGCCCAAATACAAGTTGGTTGAGCATCTTAGCGAGATTGACGACCCTCGCATAGAGCGCAGCAAACGTCACAAACTCATCGATATTCTGACAATTGCCATTCTAGCGGTCATTTGCGGAGCAGATAGTTGGGTGGCAATGGAAAATTTCGGACAGGCAAAGTTCAAGTGGCTAAAGCGCATCTTAGAGCTACCGAACGGCATCCCCTCGCATGACACCTTTGCCCGTGTGTTTGCTCGCTTGAATCCTCAACAGTTGCAGCAAAGTTTCCTGGAGTGGGTTCGTTCTCTAGTTCGTCTCAGTGGTGGACAAGTGATTGCGATTGACGGCAAAACCCTACGCCAGTCCTATGATTCTGCGGACGGCAAAGGAGCAATTCATATGGTCAGCGCTTGGGCAAGCCACAACCGTCTGGTGCTGGGACAATGCAAAGTGGATGACAAGTCCAACGAAATCACGGCTATTCCCCAATTGCTCAAAGTGCTAGAAGTGAGTGGGTGTGTCATTACGATTGATGCGATGGGTTGCCAGAAGGAGATTGCCAAACTCATTGTCGAACGGGGTGCCGATTATGTCCTGGCGCTCAAAGACAATCAGGGGAATCTCTTTGAAGATGTCCAGCAGATATTTGCTCAGGCTCAAGCCATTAATTTTGCTGGCATTGAGCATGATTTTCACCAAACGTTGGACAAAGGACATGGACGGGTAGAAATTCGTCGCTGCTGGACGATGGGACAGGTAGAGTTTTTGATCGATGCCGACAAGTGGGTAAAGTTCACCAGCATTGGGATGATTCAGGCAGAACAACGCATCAATGGCAAAATCGAACGAGAAACTCGTTACTACATCAGTAGTTTGACCAGTGATGCACATCGGCTCTCAAAAGCAGTTCGCAGCCATTGGTTAGTGGAAAATTCACTCCATTGGGTCTTAGACTTGGCATTTCTGGAAGATGCTTGTCGCATTCGGAAAGATTATGCACCAGAAAATTTGGCTCTGGTGCGTCATGTTGCCCTCAACCTGCTCAATCAGGACACGACTCTCAAGATTGGCATCAAGAATAAACGGTTGCGGGCGGGTTGGGATGAAGACTACTTGCTCAAGGTGTTGCTCGGATAAGATGCGTTTGCCCTGACCATTCTGGCTTCTGAATTGACTTTCAGCCAGCAATGTGAAATCGATTCTCTTTCAAAGTCTTTGTGGAAAGGTAAAAGGCGATTATTACCATCCTGTGTCCAACAGTTGGACACATCAATCACATTGCTTCTTGAGTGTAAATTTTGTACGAGGTCTAACTGAGATTGAGTTGCTTGCCCAGCCAGTTACGGAAGCTGGAATGATAGAGACTGTAACAGGTTGCTCCACCGATTTGCTGTTGCTGTAAGAATTCAATCCAATTTTCTAGCACTTCCTCTCATCAATGATTCGGCAATTAGAGTGTAGTCAAGCTGAGCTAAGTTAAAAACACGTCACTCGCGATCCCTTATCAAACTCGCTTCTGTCGTTTCGCCATCTTCGCGAAAGGCAGAAAACAATGCAGGCATTCACCGTGTACCCACAACGCAGGGACAGGGAACGGTGTCTCGCAGTTGGTGCATTTTGCTAACAAACGCAACTGATGGCGAGCGCACCCCCATCGCTCCTTAAACTGCCACTCAAGCCGATGATAGGGGTTCTCCCCATAACAAGCTGCACATAACAGAATCGGTTTAGGCTGCATTACCACACCCTGAGAGGGCAGCATTTGATACAGCCTTTCAATCTCAACCCCCACTATAGAGGCTAAAGCCTCTAACTCTTGCCTTGTGGGAAAGGGATTCAAGTAAAACTTTTCCCATCGCCCCACAATCGAACCAATTCCTGCGAGTCTACCTAATTCCCCAGGAGTCAAATAATTATTCCGGCGAAAGCGCCCTAAAAAATGGCTGATACTTTCGCCTTCTAAAGGTTCTACTTGGAAAAACCAAGGTTTATCCTCAACTGTTTCCACTACTCAAATCGCTCCACCACTTCATGCAACGTCACTTTATCAATAGATTTCAACCCTTTCTTTAAAGATAAAATTGCTGCTTTTCTGATTACTTTATCTAATAAACCAAGTTTACCTCCTGTTTTTAGATACAAAAGCTTTAAAGTTTCTTGTCTGTTGAGATTCGATGGCGCTGGTAAGTCAGCAATCTCCCGTTCCCATATTTCTACTATCTGGGGGAATTTCTTTTCCGATATGACATCAAAGCGGTAACACTCTATGAAGCGATCGTGAATATACTCATTTCGCTTGATTAAATTATCTAGTCCATCTGTACCCACAAGAATAATTGAAATCTTTAACAAATCGTAAATACGGGCAATTTCGCTGAACGTATTCAGCTTAAGAAAATTGGCTTCATCAATAATAATCATCTCTACATGAGATTCTTTCAGAACCCGTTGAACCCTTTTTCTAAGTTCGGTTACTTTCCCCGTAGTTGCACCATACTTAAGAAGTTCAAGAATTAATACTAATAATTCTCCTACGGAACAATCTCCAGGGGCTTGCAAATATAAAACGGGTACAATATCTCGCCTACCTGGTTTTTTATGTGGCTTATTTAGAAGCCTGTAAACATCGCAAGTAATAGACTTACCTGTTCGCGGAGGAGCCACAATTCGCCCTGGTTGCTTCGATAGGCGCTGCATATCCAACCATTCATGGATCTGTTGCATATATTCCATTTCTACAACGAGTGGAGTAATTAATCGCTTAATTACTGGTTGCAATTCCTCAGCGATTGGCTCATCCCCCCATAATTTTTGCACCCATTTCTGCAAATTAGTATCTGTCATTATCAGTATTGTCTTTCTTGTTTCATCTTAAACACTAGGAATATCGTTTAGGTAAATTTGGGCATTTGTGAGCAAGGGATATCCAAGAGTTTAAAAACTATTCATCGTAATCTGCACTGAGTTGGTCGAGGTTAAAAACTCTAGGACGTTGCGGTTGAGTTTCAGGCTGTGTTTCGGAAGATTCCACCGCTTCTAATTGAATATTTTTAGGTGACTCGTAAATAGGATGCACTTGAGCTTGTTCTGATTTTTTGCGTTCCTGTCGGCTTTTTTTCTTTTGCTTGATGAAAACATCCCGGTCGCGGACTTCTGCCAAGATAGATTTATTATTAATATCTTTCCCTGTCTTACGCAGTTTACGACTAGCCGCTTTATTATCTTCAAAAGAAAGTTGCTCGGTTTCTAAATCTAGAGCATGGGCAGCAGTTAGAAATACATCTTTCCCCATCTCCGAACGGTATACCCAAACGGTGGTGATATCTCTAGGGTCAAATCGGAGGACTACAGTTTCGCCAGCGTAAACTGGCAGGCTATCACCCCGATACATGATATTTTCAAAGCTCAAATACCCACCTCTGTAGATACTGCGGCGAGTTTTTTTCATCAGGCAGATATCTAATTCCCGCTCCTTAATTACAGGTGGCAAAGCAGGCAATCCTGCATCCCACCGTTGAAAACGAGTCTGATCTTTTGTTCTGGCATCAATGCGCTGATTATACCTATCAACGATGTAGCGCACCAATAGCAGATGTAGCTCTCGTAGCGTTAAGCAAGCTTCTTCCTCAGCTTTCTCTGAGCGTTCCTGCACGTTTGAGCCTAAATATCCGTATAATCCCGCTAGAAAATCAGTATTAATTGTCCCAAATCCCCGTTCTTCTATACCCCCTTCAGAAGGGCGATCACGCAAATGGCACTCAAAGCCAAGTTCAAAAGCAATTTGCTTTACATGCTCCGAACGAAAATCCTTGCCACCATCAGTGAACAAGTTTTCTGGAATGCCATAAGTTCCCCACTCACACTGAAGGTTAAATTCAGAACTGTAGTGCTTGGGTAAAATTGCATGGCGCAAAGCTAAGGCAACAACTTGAGAACTCGGTGCATCGAAGCCTAAATGAATGCCCATGATGCAGCGAGAATAGCTGTCGGTGATTTTGGTTAGCCAAGGACGAGCCAAAGGTTGATCATATTGATCCACCAACATGATGTCTAGTTTTGTATGATCGCACTGCCACACATCATTGCTATGCCGCACGTCCAGAGTTTGCCCATCGCGAGTCTTATGGGATACTCTTGACCCTCGCCACCCAATATTTCGTACCTTCTGTTTCTGTTCTTGTCGGTCAATTATAGGATTAAGAACCCTATACACACTCATGTGGCTAGGGTATTTCTCGCAACCTAGCTGATCCGCTTTAGCTTGTACCCTAATTGCCACCTGAGCTGGAGTCATCTTTTTACTACCTTTATTCCCCTCCTTACCTTTATTCCCCTCCTTAAAGGTTTTAATAATGAAATCTTGCCAGTCAGGATCAATTCGGTAATTGCCTTTATCGGAGCGCTCGGTGTCAGTAATCGCCGATAAACCTTCTTTCTGATACTTGTTAACGAGTCGCTGTACTGTCCGAACCGTTTTCCCCAGTTTGTCCGCTGCTTCCTTCAATTTTTGCCCATAGGTTTTGCGATCGCATGGTGCAATCAGGCTTTGAATCACTTCCATCCTGAACTTTGCTTCGTCTGACAGTTCAGTTGCGATCACAATTTCTTCTGTTACTTCTTTCTGATGGATTTCTTCTCGGTCATTGTCCTCGTCAGAAAGAAAAGATTCAACACCAGGATCTATCAGTGGCATTTCTTCCATAGTCGGGCTTCTATGTCAAGACATGAATTAGTAGCGGTGTAGCATCGCCGAGTTTAAGCGCGACACAGCTAAGTATCAGCACTCTCGTTCTCACCCTACAGAGGTAAAGAAGTAGCTAGACCTAAATACACAGTGCATTTTAGTACATTCGTACCATGCGCTTAAGTAATATCATACTTGTTTATTTCCAAAAAGCGACACTTTATTTGTTAAAGAATGTAGAAAATTTAGAAAAGGTTAATTTCAAAGAAGCGACATCTAAATTGTTAATTTTTTAAATAACGACAAATAAGTTGTTAAAATCAATTTTGGAAGAAAACACATTAAAAACGGCTAAAGCCTTTTAAGGGTAAAGGTTTTAGCCATAATAGCTTCGACGACAATAATTTGTTAAGACGACAAATAATGTGTTATTCGACACCTTAGCGTCTTTGCGGTTCTTTTTTTTATAATCTGAGCTTATCTAGCCAGAAAAGTACAGAATGAAACAACCCTACCTTAAAAGGTGGATAACTCTATAAAGTTATATAGTGACGCAAACTCATGTCCAATTTACAGAAAACCAAGGACTCGCTGGAGAGTCATCGCCAGCAATTTCCAGCCTTGGCGAATAAAGCGTATTTCAATTATGGCGGTCAAGGCCCGATGCCCCAAGCGGCTTTGGATGCAATTTACCAGTCCTATGAATACGTGCAGCGTTCGGGGCCATTTTCCACAGAGGTCAACGCTTGGGTTATAAAGGAGGCGAATGAAACTAGAAGCGCGATCGCCAAATCCCTCAACGTTCCGCCAGAAACTATTACTTTAACTGAAGATGTCACCGTAGGCTGCAATATCGCCTTGTGGGGTATCGACTGGCAAGCAGGCGATCGCTTACTCATTTCTGACTGCGAACACCCAGGCATTATCGCAACTGTACAAGAACTCCAGCGGCGTTTTGGCATCGGAGTTGACTGTTGTCCCCTAATGGCGACATTGAACGAAGGCAATCCAGTAGCAGCGATTAGCGATCATCTGCACCCGAAAACCAAAATGGTAGTGCTGAGTCATCTTCTCTGGAACACCGGACAAGTCCTACCCCTGGGTGAAATTGCTGAGGCGGTACGCCAGCATTCCCATAATCATCAGCCTGTAAGAATTTTGGTAGATGCGGCTCAATCTGTGGGTTCTTTGCCACTAAATCTAACAGAATTAGCTGTTGACTTTTATGCCTTTACTGGCCACAAATGGTTGTGTGGGCCAGAAGGTGTGGGCGGTCTTTACGTACGACCGGAAGCCTTAGAAAACTTAAATCCCACCTTTATTGGTTGGCGCAGTATTGTACCCAGTAAATCTTTACCCTACAGTTGGCAACCGGACGGGCGAAGATATGAAGTAGCAACATCCGCCTATCCACTTTACGCTGGGTTAAGGGCAGCGATCGCGCTACATCAGCAATGGGGAACCCCAGAGGAATGTTATCAACAAATCCGAAATTTGAGTAAATATCTCTGGCAACGTTTAGCTGAAATTCCCAGCATCCAATGTCTGCGAAATGCACCACCAGAATCAGGTCTTGTCTCCTTCAAACTTAAAGACAAACCAAACCATCAAAAGTTAGTAGAATTTTTGGAAACACAAGGCATACTTGTGAGGACAATCAACAATCCAGACTGCGTTCGTGCCTGCGTTCACTATTTCACCATCCCTGGAGAAATTGATCGCTTAATTGAAACAATTCAAGAATTTGATGGCTAATAGCTAATTATCAATTTCCAGTCTGGACTTAATCAATAGCAACCCTAAACCGTTTATGAAATCTTCCCTTTTTCTTCTTTCTCTTTCTAAGTCTCAAAGCACAGGCTCCGCGAAGGCGGTTCATAAACTTTTACAATTCCTGCATGAATTGCCATATTAGCCATTCCCAATGACCCATCCAATTTTATACGTAGCGATCACGAATCACGGCTTCGGCCACGCAGTCCGGGCGGCATCCGTCGCAGCGGAAGTACAAAAACTGTATCCTGAAATTCTGCTAATTCTAGTAACAACAGCACCACGCTGGTTGCTAGAATCTTACATTACAGGAGATTTCATCCATCGCCCCCGTGCTTTTGATATTGGCGTTGTGCAAGCTGATAGTTTCGCGATGGACAAAGGCGCTACCCTGGAAAAATTGCGGGAGATTCGCGCCCAACAAAAATCTATAATTGCTGGAGAAGTAAGTTTCATTCGCCAAAATCGAGTAGGTTTAATTTTGGCAGATATTCCCCCTCTAGCAGCATCAATTGGGAAAGCTGCGGATATTCCTTGTTGGATGCTGAGTAATTTTGGCTGGGATTTTATTTATCGGGCGTGGGGAGGGGAATTTCTGGAAATTTCTGATTGGATTAGCGAATGTTATGCAGGATGCGATCGCTTATTTCGCTTACCCTTCCACGAACCCATGAGCGCTTTTGGCAATATTACAGATGTTGGCTTAACCGGAGGTAATCCCCGCCACAATTCCGACGAACTGCGAGCTAAATTTGGAATTACAGCACCAAGAGAGCAAACTATCTTACTCACTTTCGGCGGCTTAGGTTTGCAAGAAATTCCCTATGACAACTTGCAGCAGTTTCCCGATTGGCAATTCATCACCTTTGACCGAAATTCGCCCGATTTCCCTAATTTACTCAAAATTACAGACCAGTCTTACCGCCCAGTAGATTTTATGCCCCTGTGTGGGCGAGTGGTTTCCAAACCAGGATACAGCACCTTTGCCGAAGCTTTGCGGCTGGGAGTACCCCTAGTGACGTTAACACGAGAGGGCTTTGCAGAAGCGCCCTTGTTACTTGAAGGCATTCAAAATCATGGGTATCATCAAATTCTGAAACCTGCTGAGTTTTTCCAGAGTAACTGGGAGTTTCTGCGTCAGCCTTTGCTTACACCCCGCCAGTCTCAGATGGTAGCAACGGATGGAACGGAAGCGATCGCGCAGACCATCGTCAGCTATTTCCAAAATCGTTAATACTTTTTCCCGCTATGAAGCAATACCAACAGCTGCTTAAATTTCAAACCCCCGGCAAATCTTTGCACAAAATAACGCCCAAAATTCAAGCTATTGTCGCCGATTCGGGCGTACAAACTGGACTTTGCACCCTGTTTTTACTTCACACCTCAGCCAGTCTACTCATTCAAGAAAATGCCGATCCAGATGTTCTCAAAGATTTAGAAAACTTCCTCTCCAAACTCGTTCCGGAAAACAGCCACTACTTCCACAGCACTGAAGGCCCAGACGATATGCCAGCTCATATCCGCACGGCGCTGACTCATACTTCTGAAAACATACCCATTGCCAGAGGAAAATTACTACTAGGAACGTGGCAGGGAATTTATATTTGGGAACATCGACAGCGCAGCCAATATAGAGAGGTGGTTGTTCATATAAACGGGGACTAATAACTGTTTTAAAGTCGGCGATCTATTGCTTGCTCTGGGTGTTCAACAGTGCCACTTTCTACAGTTAATTCCTCGTCAATAGGTAGTAATTTTACAAGCTGTAAAGTCAGGAGAATCAGATAGAGAGGATTGAGCAATAAGTAGCGTTTCCAGAGGCGTTTTGGTTCCTTACAAAGGCGGAACAGCCATTCTAAACCAGCCCATTGCATCCAAGCTGGAGCTTCTGGAATGTTGCCTGAATGAAAATCAAAAGCAGCACCCACAGCAATTATGGGACACTTTAGCTGATAGCGATGCTCAAAAGTCCATGCTTCCTGGCGAGGACAACCCAAGGAAACAAAAACAATTCCTGCCTCAGATTTGCGGATTTCTTCGGTGTATGCGGCATCTTCTTCTGGTGTCAGAGGACGGAAAGGAGGGGAAATAACACCAGCAATTATTAATTCAGGAAACTTTTGTTTAAGCTTAATTTGCAGACTCTCCAAAACTGTTTCTTTGGAGCCATATAGAAAAATACTGATTCCTTTAACAGCAGCTTGTTCGCAAATTTGTAACATCAGTTCTGGCCCTCGGACTCGGTCTGCAAGTACCTCTTCGTCACTATCACGAAGAAGATTTAGCGCCCAGCGCACAGGTTGACCATCAGGAGTAACAAGGGTAAAACGCTTCAGCTGTTCCCCATAACCATCGGGATCTAGATAAGCGGAGGTAATGCTATGGACATTAGTGGCTGCTACTGTACAAGATTGATTTAATTGGGCGCTTTGAATAATAAAATCTGTGCTTTCTTTATAGTTAGTCCTGCTAACGCCAATTCCCAATACATTAGTCTTACTTGGAGGTGATATAAAAGTGCGGATGTTCATCTTCGTCTTGAAATTATAGATATTTTTCATGGCAATCATAATTCACCTCTGTATTTAATGTTTTGCTTACTGCAACGTGAGTGACATCTAATATTTTTGATTTTTGATAGGTTTATTATCCTCGATATACTTGGGTAAGTAATCCAGCCGCTTTTGCTATGGATGGAAGTAATTTCCAGTGTTTATTAATTCATCGTTAGTATATATAAATTATTAGCTATACCTTTCTTATTTACATCGGCAAAATTGCTGAAATTAGCACTGTTAAACGAATTGCCGATATAAAATTTTACCTTTAGAAAAAAGCCAGATAACATTACCTGAATTTTGTATTGTTTTAGGAAAAAAAACTTTACTTTTAGTGCGCTACGCGCTGCGTGTAGATGAGCGAACAACCTAGCTTAGGACGGTATATCCGCCAAGCAACAGCGATCGCCTACGCAGAGGCTTCTAGCCAAGTAGAAAAATTAAAAATTAGATTACACCCTCTTCGCAGACAAGTTTACGCGAGATGGCAGAGGCAAGATATGCGTGAAATCACTGAATCTGTCCAGAAGCGATCGCAAAGATTCAGTGATGCTCCCCACGCAATCGAGGATAGATTTTAGCGAGGATGATAACAGGCAGTCTAACAAAAGCTTTTTTAGTCCGGATCGGCATTTTGGCTTAGTGATCGCTGCCCCTGGTAATGAACTGCATCGATCTCATGCCGTTTCTACATCAGGTGTTGTCCAAAGGTGGTTGCTTCTCAATCCTGAGGAGTAGAGAACAAAAAACTGTAATCGCCAGTCTTTATTGAGTGAACCTAAACATCAAAATTTCTCAAGCTATCCACAACTCTTATCCGGTAACAGCAGATCGACAGTTGTAGATACAGGACAGACAGTAAGCTTCACTTTTTTGGAAAAAAGGATTCACAACACAGGAGCAGTATCATGAATGTATCTGAGTATACAGTAAGAAATATTAGTCTGGCAAGCTGGGTTTCGATTCCGCAACAAGAAGTTACCGTCAACAAAGCCCCCAAAGCGAAAGCAACTGCCAAAAAGCCTTTTGAACCCCTCAAACCATTACGCCAGTGGATGGATAACTTACAAGTGCGCGATGCAAAGCTTGCTCATCGCCTCTGCAAAATGATTCCCGCCCAGTGTCCGTTTGAGCGCGATATCAAATTATTCAGTAAAGTTCTGTTCCACATTCCGCCCATGTGTAAGCTAAACCCGCTTTATGATGAAGTAGTGGGTCTGCGTTTCCGGGCGCTGTGCTATCTGGCAGATGAGTGTGGAGAAGATATCGCCGCATACTGCTAAGATTTCATGGGACTGGAAAAAGGCACCATCGGATGTGCATAGTGACTGGATATCATGGCTATCATTGCCCTGAGAGGCTGGTATCTCCAAGAGTATGAGCCGATCAAAGAATTAGAGAAACGTCCCCACGATCTGCGGCTGAGCAAAAATAGCTTGCTGAAGTCGGGACTACGAGCAGATTTTTTAGAAGACAGCCAAGATGTAAAAGGCTCAGAGTGGTTTAAGCGCTACCTAGAAGGAGAAACAGTCGAGTTTTATATCGAAGGTAGCGGTGGCTATACAATCTCTAACATTGACCTAACGAGCCACGAGATTTATTTCACCAAGCAAGCGGCGATGGCGAATTTGGAACCAACGATCTTCCTGTGCCATCAAACCGAATATACGGCATCTAGCGTTGCCCTGCGCGAGGGACTGGTTGATGCCCTGGAGACATTAAACACGCGATCACGTCTACCTTTGACACTGGAAGAATCTGGTCGTCCCACGGGCGTCCCACATCGGCTCAGCAACACCCAGATGCGAAAAATCCGCAAATGTCTGCTATTTGTTGCCGATGGGACACCAGTGACTGGCATTTCCAAGGAAGAGACGACGTTGTTAATTCCCAGCCCCAATGTTTGTGTAGAAATTGGTTACGCCTTGCAAAGCAAGCGTTCTGAACAACTTTTGTTAGCTCAAATGGAGCGAAATGACCTAGCAGGGGAGTTTCCTTTTGACTTTCCCAACCATCAACAACTGTTATTCACCACAGCTTCGGAACTACGTCAAACTTTGCCCCCACTGCTGGAAACCCTGCTACATCGGTTTAATTTGTTTTCCTAATAGTATTTCTTTGTCTTGTTACTAGGGGTCGCCTCCCAGCCTTGCTCTCCGGGCTTGCGCTTAGAACAAGAGTAGAGATAGAGATGTAAGCCTCAATAAGGTCTTTCTGACAACTTCCGTAGAAATCAGGTGTAATTTTCGACCGTTCTCGGCACATAATAATCAGGATGGATTGAAAATCGATCGACCATATGCCGAGAACTCCCACCGAATACGCCGTATACCTAATGATGGAAGGCGGTCATAAAGCTGAAGTGCGTTTTGCAACTATTCAAGAGTTTCAAAAATGGTACAGCGGCGAACTGATGCCCAAAGCCTCTTCAACAGACTTCATCAGTGTGCCGATAAAAAATGTCCAGGGTGAATACATGGTCGTGCGTCCGGTCAGCATTCGGGCAATCCGGGTGGAACCTGTCTTCGCCGGAAGTGTCGATAGAAGTGACTACGAATAACTATCGATTTCCCTTTTGGTGTAAGTAATGAGAAAGACATTTGCTTTGCTTTCCCTGAGTTTTGGTATGGCTATGGGAAGTCTCAGTTTGCCTGTCTTGGCTAATGTTCCCTCCCTCCCCCTGCGCCCGATAAACCCAAACTTGCTGAATCTCACCTGTTGTCGGTCAGATGCGCTGGGGTTAGATGACCAACTGTGGGGAAGGAACGGGAAAGCAGGAGACAAAAAGGCGCTCATCGCCTCTCTTGACAACAGTCTGCGCTATCTACAGACAAACGATGCAGCTGTTGCTTACCAGAAGTATCCGGTTCCGGGAATTACGCTTTCTCGCGTCCGCCGCTCGTTGGTACGCTTTCGTCAGCTGGTTATCAATTCCCGAAACCCCGCCGAATTGCAAGCTGCTGTGAAGCGCGAGTTTGTCTTATACCAGTCTGTAGGCAAGGACGATAAAGGTAACGTCCAATACACGGCTTACTACGAACCAACCTACACAGCTAGTCGCCAGCAGACGGCAGAGTATCGCTATCCTATTTATGGGATGCCGTCGAACTTCCAGTCTTGGCCCAAACCGCACCCTACACGGGTTGAACTGGAAGGGGAGGATGGTTTGCTGGGGGAGAAAAGCCCACTAAGAGGGCTGGAAATAGCTTGGCTACGCGATCGCTTAGAAGCATTCCTGGTGCAAATCCAAGGCTCTGCTCAACTCCAGATGACCGATGGCACCATAATGACAGTCGGTTATGCGGGGGGAACTGATTATCCTTATACCAGTGTGGGGAAAGAACTAGCCAAAGATGGCAAACTGCCTCTATCAGGTTTAACCTTACCTGTGCTAATCAAGTATTTCCAGCAAAATCCCCTGGAAATGAGTAACTATATCCCGCGCAATAGTCGCTTTGTCTTCTTCCGGGAAACCAACGGTGCGCCAGCAATGGGAAGCATTGGGGTGCCAGTAACAGCGGAGCGTTCAATAGCTACAGATAAGTCTCTCATGCCACCGGGAGCCTTAGCGCTAATTCATACGCGAGTTCCCTACTTTAATAGTCAAGGTCAGATTGAGCAGCGCCTAGTGAGTCGCTATGTACTTGACCAGGATAAGGGAAGTGCAATTCTAACTCCAGGTCGAGTAGATTATTTTATTGGGACAGGAAAAAAAGCAGGCGATCGCGCTGGTGTTACTGGTGGCAATGGGCAACTATATTACCTACTACTTAAACAGTAAGTAGGTTGGGTGGAGCAATAGCGAAACCCAACAAGCGAATGATTAAGGTTGGGTTTCACGCAACGACCCAACCTAAAATGTGGCTTTATTTTTGCCTTTTGCCTTTTGATTTTTAGTAGGGTGGTTCACCATACTCAAATTCATCATCGTGGTAAACAAAAGAACTGGCAACACCCGCCATTTCCATCTTGGAAGTTTCCGCTTTCGGTTTTTCCTTCCCGAACTCTTCGTACTCCTCAAAAGTCTTACAAATAATCGCCGACTCCTCAGAACTAGAAGCAATCAGATAATCAGTTAAAGTTTTCGCTGTGGGATGCTCATAATCTACCGTACTAGCTACCAAAGCCGTATTTGAACCACTACCCCTTTCTTCCATCTCAATCAAGGGACAAAAAACGCCGTGAGCATGAAACAGCGCCCCTTTCGGTGTTAGAGGTTGTTTGCGGTACTCAGCATAAGCCTTTTCCAATTCCCCAATAAATCCGCCTACTACTTGACCTTGCTTAATGTCACAGTATGATTTGCTAAAGCTAGCACCAGCAACACCATTCAATGTTAATTGCAGGGGTGATTGATGGAGGAAGTTTTTGTTTTCACCCACTAAAAAAATCAGGTGACGAGTGAAGGTCTTAAACTTTAGCTTATCTGCCAAGAAAGCGTCATAGTTATCTTTTAGAGTACCCAGTTTCGCTCCACTTTCCCGATCTTTAACAGATAATGGCCCCCGTCGTACTATAACTATGCGTGGGGTGGTCGTGATTAATAGCGTTTCGACTCCGGTGCTAAATTCATGCTGTACTTGCTGCCAATTTGCATCTGGAGTAAAGCCCACGGCGTTAGCATTATCCAGCTTAATTGCCAATCCGTGAGGTTGAATCCCACTTTTGCTGTACCGAGGATTGATCATCTGGCACCAAGGCAGCACTTGAGAAGGGGGGGCGTTGAACTTGTCGTCGTCGAAGTCGAAATTCGCAGATGCGTTCATTGTCTTAGGCATCGAAGTCTTCTGCTGATCAAGTTTACAAGTCGGTGAAATGTGACGGTGTGCCAAAGGCCACTTCAGGAATTGGCAATATAGCACAATTCTCTGGCACTTAAAGTAGACGATTCGATGGTAGCGCGGCGGGAGCTGCACGCCAACTTTGAGCCTCAGCCGATGGCAGAATACTCCTATGATTGACCACCATCACCTGTTGAAAGAACTCCTCTCCACCTTTTTATCAGAATTTGTGGATCTGTTTTTGCCGATGTCACAGCACACTTAGTTGGTAACTCCCTGATTCTCCTAACTCTGGAAGTGTTTACAGATGCCACTTTTGGGGAGTGATACGAAGCTAATTTAGTTTTGCCAGCTCAACTTAGAGAGCAACAGTCTCTTTTTATCATTCATGTGGAACACCAGGGGCGTTAGGAAACGGATTTTAACAAGCGAATGTTCTGCTAATTCTTCCAACTGTACGCGCCCTGCCTATAGCCGTACTCAGTCGATTGTATGGGGGGATTGCCCTCCCTGCTACAGGAAGCGTTACAGTTTAACTCTTCGGGAAGCTTGACGCGATCGCTTCTTTCTCCCAATCGCGATCGCACCCATACTCCCAAAAAATTATTTTTCCTGAACATAATTACCTTCCCAATTTATAGTATCATTTACTACAGATATTTTTGCCAAAACGTCCTATACATGGCCAGATTAAACGTGACGTGACAGCAAAGAAGAGTTAATATTTACTATCCTTTACAAAAGATATTGATAAAACGTGAGTTTTATCAATATCTACAACATGGAAGCATCATTTGAAATTACCCTGCAAATGGTTTTAACCGTTATTGCAGGAATCAGCGCCCAGGTTATAGCCGAATATCTCCAGGTTCCCAGCATCGTCTTTTTGTTGCTATTTGGTATTTTACTGGGGCCTGACGGATTGAGCGTGCTACACCCTAACCAGCTAGGAACTGGTTTAGAAGTCATGGTTGCCCTGTGTGTAGCAATCATTCTCTTTGAAGGCGGGCTTAACCTGGAACTTAAAGAAATGGGTAAAGTTTCCGGTAGCCTGCGAAATCTGGTGACGCTGGGGACGCTTATAACGCTGCTTGGAGGAGGCATGGCGGCTCACTGGTTGGGCGAATTTCCCTGGCCTATTGCCTTTCTCTACGCATCCCTGGTAGTGGTAACGGGGCCAACAGTAATCAGTCCCCTACTCAAACAGGTGCAAGTAGACCGACAAGTGGCAACGCTTTTGGAGGGAGAAGGCGTTTTAATTGACCCAGTGGGGGCAATCCTTGCGGTCGTCGTGCTAGACACCATTGTGAACGCGGATACTGATCCCCTGGAAGCTTTCATCGGTCTTATCGTGCGTGTAGGCATCGGCGGCGGTATCGGCGTTGCTGGTGGTTGGTTGCTGGGTTTGATTCTCAAACGCGCCAAGTTTCTTTCCGAAGACTTGAAAAACCTGGTAGTTCTGGCTGGGTTGTGGGGTTTGTTTGGTCTGGCGCAGACAATCCGCAGCGAGGCGGGATTGATGGCAACAGTGATGGCGGGAATTGTCCTGGGTGCTGCCTCTATCCCAGAGGAGCGCCTGTTACGGCGCTTTAAAGGACAATTAACCATCTTCAGCGTCTCGGTATTGTTTATTCTCCTGTCTGCTGACTTGTCCATTGCCAGCGTGTTTGCTCTGGGGTGGGGCAGCTTGTTCACCGTGTTGGCGCTAATGTTTATCGTGCGCCCGATTAACATCGGCTTGTGTACGTTGAATAGTGGGCTGAATTGGCGACAAAAGTTATTTTTATGCTGGATTGCTCCCAGAGGGATTGTTTCTGCGTCTGTTGCGTCCTTGTTTGCCATTTTTCTGACGCAGTATGGCATCAATGGCGGCGATTCCATCAAGGCGCTGGTTTTCCTCACTATTATAATGACCGTATTTTTCCAAGGGCTGACGGCGCGTTGGGTTGCCGCCTGGTTGCGAATTAACCCTCAGAACGCAACTGGGGCTGTAATTATTGGTTGTAGTCCCTTAAGCCGCTTGATTGCTCGTCTATTTCAAGAGCGGGGAGAATCTGTGGTGCTGATTGATACAGACCCTGAAGCTTGCAAAATCGCTGAACAGGAAAATCTGCGGGTGTTCTTGAGCAGCGGTTTGGATATGGAAGTTCTGGAAGAGGCGGGACTCGCCTCTATGGGAACTTTTGTGGCGATGACGAATAATGGGGAGGTGAATTTAGTGTTGGCGCAACGAGCCGCAGAAGAGTTTCGTCCGCCTCGCGTTTTGGCAGTCTTCCCGCAAGCCAATATGGCGACTAATAATACAAAGGTTCACCAAGCTTTTATTCCTCAGCTGTCGGTAAAGAATTGGAATCAGTACCTTAGCGAAGGGCAGGTAAAGTTAGGTAAAACGACGCTTAGAGAGGATGGGTTAGCTTTTCAACAAGCTCATCTACAAGCCTTAATTCGTGCTGGGGAGCTAGTGCCATTATTGTTTGAGAGAGAGCAGCTTTTCCAGGTGGTGCCAGCAGCAGAAGAGTGGCAGCCTGGAGATGAGATTATTTATCTGCTGCATGACCCTAGACCTAAACTGTTGAAGCGGTTATCGGGTGGGAGTCCCTCTTCTCGTCTGGCGTTGGAGAAGTTGCCAGAAGTGGAGGAAGTGCCGATTTCTGCGGTAGGTGTTGGTGTGGGGGAACTCAAGGTTGAGAATGCTGTACAGCCTCCTGTTTCTGGATAAAGACGAGAGACGAAGCGAGGCTGAGCCTAGTAACCAGCATTTTTTAATTTTTGTTGGTGAAAGTTAGGGAGTTTGAATCAATTTCTGCTTGAGTTATATCTGGCTCTGAGGTTGAAGATATGGCTTTTAATTCCATTTGAAGCCGCGTTTGCTGTCTTTCCTGCACCAGTAGTGCGCCGAGATGAGTGATGGCGAGCGCGATCGCGCTCACAGATAAAATGTAGCTGTGTATTGTATATAGGTGTTCCACGGTTGCTGTGGTTATCCCGCCGCCACCAGTAAGGATGTCTCGCAACTGGGAACCAATAAAAGGAATCGCTTCGATGGTTTGCAATTCGATGCTTAAACGCCAGTAGCCTAGCTGACTCCAATCGAGTATCATAGCTGTCCATGCTAGCGCGATCGCATTTAAAGTAAAGAAAATTACGCTAATCCACCCAGTCAACCAGCTTTTTGTAAATTTCCTCCCTAGAAACATCACTACTATTTCGATTAGGGAGACTACAATTACCCCATTTCCAGCAATGTCGTGAACGTCACGAATTAGCGAACCATTGGGAACTTCAGTTGCAATATTCTTTAAAGATTCGTAAGCGCCTCCCGCAGACGGTTCGTAGTAAAAAGCCAACAAAATACCCGTAAAAGCTGCACTTAAGCTTAATGTAAGAATAGAGACTGCCAGGATTGTCGCCAGTCGCCGGAAAATGAATTCATACTTCTCGGTATTCATCGTTAAATTTACTTTTCTTAACTAAAACTTTACATTTAGTAATATATTAACGATGGCATCCAGGGAAGTAATTGTTCTAAGTGCGTATATCTTCAGACAGAGTTTGAACAAGAGTAAGTTTAGGTTGGCCCTTGGAAGGAAACCCAACCCAATAAATGGGATTAATTATTTGTAGGATGGGTTAGCGATGGCGTAACCCATGCAGATGTTAGGTTTCCTACGTCAACCCAACTACAATTATTCTCAACTTTCATCTTTGAGAAACCCATTTTCTCAAAACTGGCATCACGCCAAATACGGCACCCAAGTCTTGAAAGGCTCTGGGGAACCGTACCAAATGCCGGGGGTTCTGGGAGAATGTTTCACACCTTCAATTACCAGATTGGTTGCTCCCTCTAGATGAGCAGCTTCAATCGGGGTAATCCCGTCTCCCCAGGTGTTACCGACTCCGCAAGTTAATTTATAACTGCTGTATGCTAGCCACTGACCTGGACGCCTTGCACCGTAGATGGACTTACCAGCGACACAGACATAGCGCACCTTTGGGTAAAAGGCTCCCGGATAGTTGATTTTGACAAAATCTAGATTTTTTTTAGTCCAGCGTTCGCCACTGATATGAGGCGTTCCCAATGTTAGTAAAGTGGCAACATAGGGGTGAGCGTGCCAAAGTCCAGCGTCATCGGTGACATCTTTGTGAATCGAGTAAGGTGTTTCTCCCAGATATATGCGGGAAATCCAGCCGCCTGCTGAGTGACCGATTAGGTTAATCTGAGAAACGTTGTATTGCTGCAACATTTGTTTTACCGTGCGGTCGAGTTGCCGCAAAATGGGAATCATCGACCGACCTCCCACGGTGGGGAACCAATCCCGACCGCGCAAGGGGACTGTGACGGCGGGAAAACCCAGCTGTTGTAAAGATTGTTCTAGTTGACGGTAGGCGATCGCGCCTTCCAAATATCCGGGCAAAATGACTGTAGGCAACACGATGTTAAATTTTGGATTGTAAATTCTATTGTGCAACCAGGCATACTCTACGGTATTGGCGTTGGCCCCGGCGACCCTGAATTGATTACTGTTAAAGGACTCGGTATTCTGAAACGAGTGCCGATAGTTGCTTTTCCCGCAGGCGTACAAGGTAAGCCAGGAATGGCTCAGCAGATGGTGGCACAATGGCTCAATTCCAGCCAAGTGCAGCTGGCTTTGAGTTTTCCTTACGTGCAGGATAATGACATTTTGACCCAGGCTTGGCAAGCAGCTGCCGAACGAGTTTGGCAATATTTAGAATTAGGTCAAGATGTCGCCTTTGTCTCGGAAGGCGATGTGAGTTTCTACAGTACGTTTACCTATTTGGCGCAGGCGCTGCAACAACTGCATCCGAAAGTCGTGGTACAGACTATTCCGGGAATTTGTTCGCCAATGGCGGCAGCGGCAGTTTTGGGCATTCCTTTGACGATTCGCGCTCAACGCTTAGTTGTGTTACCAGCGCTCTACACTGTAGGAGAATTGGAAGCGGTGCTGGATTGGGCAGATGTGGTGGTGCTGATGAAGGTGAGTTCGGTTTACGAACAGGTTTGGAAAGTGTTGCAGCAGCGCGATTTGCTGGAGCAAGCTTATGTGGTGGAACGAGCAACATTACCAGATCAGGTGGTTTATGCGGGGTTAAGACTTCGCCCTAATTTGAAGTTACCCTACTTTTCGGTATTAATTGTCCAAGTCACTAAATCACCTAATTGAAGGCAGCTGGCAACTTCTGAGCATTGGCGGCGGTCTTCCCTATAGAGCCGGAAAATAAAATTAAGATTTCAGGTACCCTGGACTTTAAACATTGAGATTCAAATTCAAAATCTGAAACTAATATAAAAAGCGTGTGCATCTTTAAGAGCGCGATCGCCTGCTATATAAGCGCGAATCATTTGACCTGATTCCCAGCCTATCCCATCGCTGAGGAGTGTAAAAAAAACCTGCTATGTCCCATCTATCATTCATTAAAGACCTGCCTGGAAAGGTTTCTCAACCGCCTGTGATTGCCGCCTTGGCTTCCGTGGGCCTTCACGGACTATTGGCATACACTCTGCCCAGTTTATCTGCATCGTCTAAGCCGGAGGAGCAGAAGCCGCGAGGAACTGTCAAAGTAGTGCAGTTAACTCCGGCAGAACAAAGCCGTATCCCGCAACTGGCACCGCCGCCTGTAGCGCTGCCTCTTCCTAACCCAACCGGGATGTTCCCGCCTTTGCCGCCGCCGTCGTCTGACGCGCTGCCGCCTATCCCTAATATTCCCAACAATTATCCATCACTGGCTGACGCTTTGCCGCCGCCTAGTATAACAATCCCGTCTGATATTTTGCGGATACCGGGCGCACCGCCTCAGATAAGGACAAAGGGGGATTCTTTCAAAATCTCAGCGGCTCCCTCGGCTGTACCTCGTTATACACCGCCAGATCCCCGGAAGTTTGACTGGCGCGATCGCATTCGTCAGTCTGAAAGGTTGCCCTCTGGTGTCCAGTCTGACAAGTTCGACCCTTCCAACCTTCCGCCGCCACCTCCTTTTTCCCAGCCACAACCTTCTACTACTACTGAGGCACAATCTTCTCCTAATCCCGAACCACAATTTTCTCCTAATCCCCAACCACAGTTTTCTCCTAATCCCGAACAACGTTCTGCGACTACTGAACCACAATTTTCTGCTAATCCCCAACCACCATCTTCTACTACTACTGAACCACAACCTTCTGCTACTCCTGAACAACGGACATCCCCGCAAGAGCTAGCGCAGGCGCGGGTGCCGCAACTGCTGGCAGATCAACGACTGCTACGACAAGATTTTAAAGAAGATGAAATCAGCTCCAGTGATAATGACGGAAAAATAAAAGCTGGTCGCTGGTTGACAGAACGGGGAAAACGTGCATGGCAAGAGATGACAATCGTTGCTACCTATCCTAAAGATGCCTGCTTCATGCAGCGCGAAGGCACTGCTAAGGTTGCAGCTTTGGCGGATGCTAATGGAAACCCAATCGGACAGCCGGATCTGCTTCAGAGTTCGGGCGATCGCATCTTGAATAAAAAAGCCCAGGAGGTTGTTAAGAACTATAAATTTCAACCAACGGGTGAAGAACAAGCTTACATGGTGGGTGTGAAGTTTGACTACAACAAGGAAAGTTGTCCCCAGGTGAGTTCTGTACCACGCGATCGCACTTCTACACGAACTCCAGAATCGTCAAAACCGCAAGCTTCTCCAAAACCGGAAACTTCTACTAAACCAGAAACTTCTACCAAACGAGAAACCGAAGCCAAACCTGAAGAGTTAAGCAGACCCAACGAGTCGCGCAAACCGGAAAGTTCTACTAAACCGGAAGCTTCTCCCAAGCCAGAAACTTCTACTAAACCGGAAGCTTCTCCCAAACCGGAAGAGTCGTTTAAACCAGAAGCTTCTCCCAAACCAGAAGCTTCTCCCAAACCGGAAACTTCTACTAAACCAGAAGCTTCTCCCAAACCGGAAACTTCTACTAAACCGGAAGCTTCTCCCAAACCGGAAGAGTCGTTTAAACCAGAAGCTTCTCCCAAACCGGAAGCTTCTCCCAAACCGGAAGAGTCGTTTAAACCGGAAGAATCGCCAACTCCAACGGAGAATTAAAAGAATCAGGGGTTAAGCATTTATTTAAGAGCGACATACAGCATAATAAACTCTTGAACTTTTGCAACTTCCTCTATGGTGGATGCTTCATTTATGCCTCAGCTGAAGTCTTCAGCTAAGCGATTGTTCGATTTGTTGGATCAATTTACCCAGGCGCGAGTGCTGGTAGTTGGTGATTTAACTTTGGATGAATTTCTTACCGGACAGGTAGAAAGAATTTCCAGAGAAGCCCCAGTATTAATTCTCCGCCACGAAAACACCCGGCAAGTGCCTGGAGGTGGAGCCAATGCTGTCTATAATTTGGCGAAGCTAGGGGCGCAGGTGAAGGTGGCTGGACTGGTGGGGAAGGATGACCAAGGACAGGCGCTACGTCGGATTTTTGAAACGGCTGGAATTGATACGAGTGGAATGTTACTCGATCCCCCGCGTCCAACGGTAACTAAAACGCGGATTTCTGGCCATGCGCGACAGTCGGTGACTCAACAGATTGTAAGAGTTGACCGGAAATCCGATGAGTTACCTGATCCAGATTTACAGATCCAGCTTGCTGAGTATATTCGGCAACAACTGGAAACGGTGGATGCTGTGGTTTGCTCGGATTATGGGGATGGCGTGTTTACCCAGCCTGTAATTGAGGCGGCGTTGTCTCATCAGCAAACGATTGTGGATGCCCAAGTAAGTCTCCAAAGATACCAAGGGGCAACGCTGTTTACACCGAATTTGCCGGAGGCTGAGCAGGCTGTGGGATATGCGATCGCTTCTCCCACAGCCGTCACCCAAGCAGGGCGCGACCTCCTTAACTTGACGCAGGCGAAGCAAATGCTGATTACTCGCGGTGAGGAGGGAATGAGCCTTTTTGACCGTGATGGAACACAGCAGCACATACCCGCTTTTAACCGTACCGATGTATTTGATGTTACTGGTGCTGGCGATACGGTGGTGGCGGCGCTGACGTTGGGTTTAGTTTGTGGGGCCTCTTTTTGGGAGGCGGCGGTGTTGGGAAATTTGGCGGCGAGTATTGTGGTGCGTCAGTTTGGGACGGCGACGACAAGCCCGGAGGAGATGAAGGCGGCTTTGTTGGGGTTGTTGGAGGAGGAGTAAACCAACAAGAGAGGGAGGAGTTTAGAGAGGGGTTGGTGGGTTTGGCTGGGGTTTAGAGGAAGTGAAGGTCTTGGGGCCAGTTGTCGGGATTTGTGTAAAGTAAATCCATGTTGGCTGTTATCTTCTGAATATCCCAGTCCCACCATCGTAATGCTAAGAGACGCGCTATAGTTTCGGGTTTGAATCGATAACGGATAACTTTGGCTGGGTTGCCAATTGCGATCGCATAATCAGGAATATCTTTGGCTACAACTGCTTTTGCTCCTATGACTGCGCCATTACCGATTTTGACCCCTGACATGATTGTTGCTTCGTAGCCAATCCAAACATCATTTTCAATGACTGTGATGCCTTTAGTTGTTCCGTCTAAATTGCGGTCATAAGATTTAGTTTCAGATAAAAACCATTGCAGGGGGTATGTTGTAGCTCTGGAGATAAAATGCTCTCCTCCCCCGAAAATTATCACATCTTTAGCAAAAGAGCAAAACTTGCCAATCTGAATTTTTTCTTCGGGGTTCCACAAGGCAAATTTAATCCGACTGCTGGCATAAGTATGATCGCCAACTGTAATTCGACTATCATCGATTTTTGGTGCTAACCATTCTGACGAAGGTGATAAATACTCGTAATAGGTCATAAAGCTCTGAGTAAAAATGTCAAATTTGGCAATTATACTAAATTGAAATAATCAGTATTTAAAAGTAATTATGCCTGTAAAAAACCATCGCAGCTTATTAGTGACTGGTGGGGCAGGTTTTATTGGCTCCAATTTTGTGCATTATTGGTGTAATGCTTACCCAAGCGATCGCGTGGTGGTTCTGGATGCGCTTACTTATGCGGGGAATCTGGGTAATTTGGCTTTGGAGGGAGGAAAAAATTTTCGGTTTGTTCAGGGAGATATATGCGATCGCGCTCTCGTTGATACTCTACTACAAGAAGAAAATATCGACACAATAGCCCATTTTGCCGCTGAATCTCACGTTGACAGGTCTATTCTAGGCCCAGGTGCATTTGTTCAAACCAATGTAGTTGGCACTTTCACTTTATTAGAAGCCTTCCGCCACCATCGGTTAACGTCTCCCCGCCAGCCGCCACAACGGGGGGAACCCCCGCAAGGCGCTGGCTCCCCAACCTCACTCCAACAAGGAGAGGAGCTTATTCCCCGTTCCCTACAAGAGAATTCTAAATCGTTCGATTTGGCTTATCCAAACGGGCAGAGGGGGATTTTCCTCCACATTTCCACCGATGAAGTCTACGGAAGCCTCGCGCCCGAAGATCCGCCTTTTACAGAAACCACGCCCTACGCCCCTAACAGTCCTTACTCAGCGTCCAAAGCAGGAAGCGATCACTTAGTCCGCGCCTATTATCACACCTACAAACTACCAACCATCATCACAAATTGCTCTAACAATTACGGTGCTTATCAGTTTCCAGAAAAACTCATTCCCTTGATGTGCATCAACATCTTAATGGGGAAAGAATTACCTATTTATGGAGATGGGCAGAATCTGCGGGATTGGCTTTTTGTAGACGATCATTGTCAAGCTTTGGATATCATAATTCATCGCGGAGAAATAGGCGAAACTTACAACATTGGTGGCAATAACGAAGTTAAAAATATCGACTTAGTTAAGATGTTATGTCAGCTAATGGATGAATTAGCTGCCGATTTACCAGTGCGTCCCTCTAGCAATTTGATTACTTTTGTTAAGGATAGACTAGGACATGACAGGCGTTATGCAATTGATAGCACTAAACTAAAAATTCAGTTAGGTTGGACACCTTCTGTAACTCTTGAAGCTGGTTTGCGTCGCACCGTTCAATGGTATCTCACTCGCCGCGATTGGTGGGAACCGTTGCTGTCTGAAGAATATCAGGAATACTATCACCAAGTTTACGTATTATAGGTTTATAGGAATAATTTCTCTGTTAAAGATAAGTATTAGATTAACGAGATTGAGTAGGCTAAACTTAATCTACAAATTTACTAATTTCGGAGCTGGAAGTAACTATAGCAATTCAAGGGTTGGGCGCTATACATTGGTAGGGACATGGCAATGCCATGTCCCTACCAATGTAACAAAATGTCAGAACCGCGATACATTCCACCTAACTGAGAAACGCTATAGGTAAAGCGATCGTCCTACATCCAACCTTAACTCACCCCACTGGTGGCCTCAGCCATTTTAGGCGGAGTTCCCATTGCCTTCAACCAACGGTAATTGGAAGCGATCGCTTCGGCTAATGTTTCATGAACCTTATATTCAATTCCAAATTCACCGCATACTTCTTCGACAATTTCTGCTAGTTTCGGGTAATGAATATGGCAGATATGGGGAAAAAGATGATGAACAACTTGAAAGTTTAAACCGCCGAGATACCAGTTTAAAACCTGATTCTTTGGGGCAAAATCTACTGTGGTGCGTACTTGGCAAATCGCCCACTCATCATCTATTCTTCCTGTCTCAGGAGATGGTGTTAAGAAATCTGCTGTGTCTACTACATGGGCAAGTATAAATACAAAACCCATAATTACACCAACCGTCATGTAAGTTGTAACAACACCCAAAATTACTTCGATTGGCGAATATCCCAACATTAAAGGTACACCTATAACATAGGCTACCCAAAAAGCTTTAAAGCTAAAAAACGTTATTAAATCGCTCTTTTTCGGTGTAGGGATTCCATGATTAATGTAGTTGCGCTTGATTAGCAGAACATAGAAATCATAGATAAATCCATGAAGAGGTACAAACCCGTATAGTATCCAAATGTAAAACTGCTGAAAGCGGTGAAACCATCGATACTCCTGTTCGGGAGACATTCTCACCAAGCCTTCACCATCTATGTCCACATCATGATCAACTATATTTGTATAAGTATGATGAAGAACATTATGACGATATCTCCATAAATAACTGGAGACTCCTAATAAATCGGTAGCTAAACTGAGTATCTTATTAACATTTTGGT
The DNA here is from genome assembly GCF_014695915.1 of Trichocoleus sp. FACHB-40. Taxonomy (GTDB): domain Bacteria; phylum Cyanobacteriota; class Cyanobacteriia; order Cyanobacteriales; family FACHB-T130; genus Funiculus; species Funiculus sociatus. Next base: position 71,344 of record NZ_JACJPF010000052.1, on the reverse strand, counting down.
TATTCGAGTAACCACCGTGATTAGCATCATGCCCAATATTAAAGGCGATTGCCGCCATTGAAATTCCAAGAACTACACATCCAAGGAGTTTAATCCATGAATCGCTAGGTACGAAGATAATAAATGCCCAAGTGGAAATCATCCATGTTAGGCAAATTACGCCTTTGAAATACATGGCGAAATTATCTCGCTGTTTAATACTTTCCGATTCAAAATAAGCTTCAACTCTTCGATTGAGTTCTTTTCTGAATCCAACTGCTTTTGAGAAAGTGACTTTTGACTGCATTCAGTAACCAATTATGCACAAATAACCGTAACAGTATAACGTCTTTTACGATGACGATGCAGCCAAAAATCTGGGAAAACTATTAAGATTGCCCTAAAGACATACATTACTAAATTTATTATGCTCCAGCAGCAAAAGGCCAAGTTGTGAAGAGGAAAACGACAACTGTGGCGATCGCTAACAATCCCTGAATCACATTCCCAATCAGCGAACCTACCACAATGCCCACACCAGCTTTCAGCGAAAGCTTAAATCTAGGCTCTAGTTCCAAGTCGCGGCGATAGAGAAATTCCCCAATAATTGCCCCCAGTAATGGCCCAACCAGAATCCCCACCAATGGCCCTGCGACCAGGAAAGCGGGCAATAATCCCAAAAAACCGACCACCAAACCGACAATGGCACCAATTTGCCCCCACTTGCTAGCGCCAGCTCGCTGCGCCCCCAAATAGCTAGCGAAGAAATCAATGCCAATGCCCAGGATTAACACCACGATAGTAACGCCCAGCGGCACAGCCACAGTACTAAAACCTTGAATGGCTCCCCAGATTAGAATGGCAATTAAAATCAAGCTGGTTCCGGGAATGCCGGGAACCACTGCGCCGACAATGCCAACAACCATGACAGCAACAAGTAGCCAATAAAGAAGTGGTAGGGACATTTTAATTCCAGGGGTTGCGACATTTTTTAAGAAGGGTGTTTATAAAGATGCCTGGTATAGCCGCGAATTCTATTCGCTGGGGACTTTATAAGCATTATCTAAATGAGAGCTGAGAGTGAAATCTAATTTTTCGGCAATCCCAGCTATCCAGTTTTCATCTTGCTTGGTGTAACTCCGAGGAGCATTAGCACCTAAAATCAGCACACCGCGATCGCCTATAGGCTGGCAGATTACACCTTGGGTATTCTCTGGAAGATAGTCAAATTCAATCTGTCCAGGGTATATCTTTAGCGACACTAGATAAACTGGCTTTTGTTTTTCCAGCACTCGCTGCAAAATCGCTCCCGGTTTTACTTCCGGGTTGACACCCAAGATACCCCGACGCAATAGCACTTGTCCTTCGTACCAAACGACAAGCGATCGCGTCACCGTATTGGTCAGCAGCAGATGCGAAGCCCAAGCCAACTCTGTTTTCACTGCTTCCGGCAAGTCTGGCGCTAGTTCAAACCCCTCCTTACCGATCAGTTCAACAACATCAGGCGATCGCGGCTGCACCTGCTGCCATAATAAACCCGTCAAAATCAGCAACGCACTAATAATCACACCCAGCGCATCGGAACGAGCTTGGGATTCCGTTAGCTGGGGTGTCAACAAACGGTTAATCAGCAGCAGCACGCTCGCCAACCCACCGACAACAATGGGCAGCTGCCGCAAAACCTGATTTTGATCTGGTTTAGCCATACTTGCTTAAGGGTTGAAGGTTAATTGAAGCGTTAAAAGTTTGAATAACTTTCAACTTTCCAACTTTCCAACTTTTCAAATTCACAGTTCATCTGGCTCAATGATTCGCTGGAACAGATAGCCAGTGCCTCGTGCCGTCAGAATCAACTCCGGATTACTGGGGTCATCTTCCAACTTAGCTCTCAACCGCGAGATATGTACATCCACCACGCGAGTATCTACGTGGCGTTCTGGCGTATAACCCCAAACCTCCTGCAAAATCTCAGAACGGGAAAAAGGCTCTCCAGAACGGCTGACTAACAATTCCAGCAGGCTGAACTCCATCCCGGTCAGCCGAATTCGCTCATCGCCTTTGTAAACTTGTCGCTTATTGGTGTCAATTTTGATATTCCCCACATGGATGACACCAGAACTAGGAATACCAGTTGCCCCAGTTTTATCCACTCGTCGCAACACCGAACGGATACGTGCTTCCAGCTCTTTTGGCGAAAAGGGCTTCACAACGTAATCATCTGCTCCCAGCTCCAATCCAGTGATGCGGTCAGCAACATCACCTAAAGCAGTTAGCATAATAATTGGCACATCAGATTCCTTCCGCAATTCCTGACAAACGCCATAGCCATCGAGCTTTGGCATCATCACGTCCAAAACTACCAAGTCAGGCTCGGCATTGCGAAAGGTATCCAGTGCTTCTTCTCCATCGGCAGCAGTCACGACATCGTAGCCAATCATGGAAAGGCGTGTTTCCAGAATGCGGCGGATGCTGGCTTCGTCGTCAACTACCAGGATTTTTTCTTTATGGCTTTCCAAGCTCGTGAACGCTCCTTCCTTAAGTCCGATTTCTAATCGTAAATTTGAGTGCTATTACATTAAGATATCATTCAATTTAGTCAGTTTGTAACGGCTGAAATTCGCACTGTTACAGCTTTTCATACTTTCTTAATATTACGTAATATTAAGATTCTTTAACAATAAATATTTGAGTTTGGACGTTAGACTTTGGGCAGAGGCAAAATTTGGGTCTCTACCAACTTTATTTCCTGGCTCCTAGCTGTAGCCTATAGTTCCTAAAAATGGCAAAGCCTAAAACCAACTATGTCTGCAACGAATGTGGGGCAGAAGCTTCACAATGGTTTGGCAGGTGTCCCTCCTGCGGCACCTACAACTCTCTAGAAGAACAGTTCTTGCCACAGTCTGCTTCCCATCCCAGTCGGGGTTTGCAGAGTTCGCAGCGCAACGGCAAATCAGCCGCCAAAATCCCCCAGGCCAGAGCATCTCTGACATTCGCGCAAATTACCGACAATCATCAGGAGCGATGGAGTTCTGGCTATGACGAATTAGATCGCGTACTGGGCGGGGGAATTGTTCCTGGCTCTTTGGTGTTGATTGGTGGCGATCCTGGGATTGGTAAATCAACGCTGCTGCTGCAAACGGCGAATCAGCTGGCGCAGAGGTATCGCATTCTATATGTCTGTGGGGAAGAGTCGGGACAACAGGTGAAGCTGCGGGCTTCTCGCTTGGGTGTCGCAAACACCAATCCGGATGAAGAAGAAAATGGTGGCGCATCTGTCGAGGTGGAGCCTACTGTATCTGTAGAGGCTCCTGTGAAATCGATCCCTGGTGCGGCTGCGGATTTATATGTGCTGGCGGAAACGGATTTAGAAGAGATTATCAGGGAGTTGGAAGCTCTAAGACCGAATGTGGCGGTGATTGATAGCGTTCAGACCATTTACTTACCGTCTCTGACTTCTGCGGCTGGTTCAGTGGCTCAGGTGCGAGAATGTACTGCGGCGCTGATGAAGGTGGCAAAAGGCGAGAATATCACGCTGTTGATTGTGGGACACGTAACGAAGGAGGGTGCGATCGCAGGCCCAAAAGTTTTGGAACACTTAGTAGACACCGTACTCTATTTTGAGGGCGATCGCTTTGCTTCTCACCGACTCCTGCGTTCAGTAAAAAACCGCTTTGGTGCAACTCACGAAATCGGCGTTTTTGAAATGATCGACCGGGGACTGCGAGAAGTTTCTAACCCCTCGGAGCTATTTTTAGGCAACCGTGACGAAGTAGTTCCCGGTACAGCCTTGGTAGTCGCCTGCGAAGGAACTCGCCCGATTGTAGTAGAGTTACAAGCCTTAGTCAGTCCCACTAGCTACAGTTCTCCCCGGCGCTCTACGACTGGCGTTGACTATAACCGACTGCTGCAAATTTTGGCAGTCTTGGAAAAACGAGTCGGCATACCTTTATCTAAGTTAGATGCTTATGTTGCATCTGCCGGAGGGCTGAATGTAGAAGAACCTGCGGTAGATTTAGGAATGGCGATCGCAGTGGTTGCTTCTTTTCGCGATCGCATTGTCGATCCCAGCACCGTTTTAATCGGTGAAGTCGGCTTAGGCGGACAAGTTCGAGCAGTTTCCCAAATGGAACTACGGCTGAAAGAAGCAGCTAAATTGGGCTTTAAAAAAGCCATTGTTCCCAAAGGGCAAAAGTTCCCAGAACTCGGTTTAGAAATTATCCCGGTGGCAAAAGTGATAGATGCTATCATTGCCGCAATTCCGCCTCAACATCATGCTGATGAAGAAATGCTGGAAGAAGATGAAGATTGATAGATGTTAGTTGAATTATGGCTAATTCTTCAAAAGCCATAATTCAATTAGCGATTAACTAATGACTTGAGGAGTGTTATGAAAAATCAAATAAAGATTGGCGGCCTTGTACTTTCCGTTTTAGGCTGCATCGCCCTGACTCAGAACGCGATCGCGCAGAACACAGGCAAGATTAATATTGAAATCGAAGGCTTACGCAATCAACAAGGCGAAGTTTGTCTCAATATTTTTTCTGGTAGCAGAGGATTTCCCAGCGATTCGGAAAAAGCTGTTAAAAAACAGTGTTTTCCAATAACAAAACGTCCTCTTACCGTAACGTTAGGAGGCTTGAAATATGGCAGCTATGCTGTCTCGGTATACCACGACCAGAACGGAGACAAAAAACTAAACCGAGACAGTTTAGGTATTCCCGCAGAAGGATTTGGATTTTCTAATAACCCCTTTGTCGGCACAGCACCCGCCAAATATAGAGAAGCGCTGTTAATTGTTGCCGGAGAAAGTACCAATATCAAGATTATGATGAAATATTCGATCAATAGTTAAATACAGAGCAATAGGGTCATTTAGAAGCTCAAAGTCCCAAATCTGCGTAAACTACAGCTATTTGGGGTGACACAAACAAAGCCTGCTTTTGCAGGCTTTGAGAGTCATTAATCTCGCACAACGCAAGACTTCTTTTGTTCGCCCTTGACTTCAGGATTCTGTTGGCGTAACAACCTAACCCTGGCCCCGCAATCCTTACAAGGCTTGCGGAAACCGGAACCTCCCCTATTAGGAGAGAAATCTTATCCGGAAGCCGTCAACAGTATCCTTTAGTCGTCGGCGCTTATGGGGTGGAACGCAAATCTTACTTAACAGTAGCCTTCGCGCCAGCTTCTTCCAGCTGCTTTTTGATATCAGCAGCTTCTTCCTTGGCAGCGCCTTCCTTAACTGGCTTAGGAGTGGATTCCACTAAATCCTTAGCTTCCTTCAAACCCAGACCAGTGATAGTCCGCACAACCTTGAGGATGGCAATCTTCTTATCAGCTGGAACATCATCCAGAATCACGTCAAACGCAGTTTGCTCTTCCACTGCTTCCGCAGCAGCACCACCACCAGCACCAGGAGCAGCCATCATCATCATGCCGCCAGCGGGTGCAGCAGCACTCACGCCAAAGGCTTCTTCAATCTGCTTAACGAGTTCAGCAGCTTCCAATAGAGTCAGTGATTTGAGTTGGTCGAGAATTTGATCGGTTGTAGCAGACATGAATAAACTCCAGTAAAATTGATTTTTTTGAAGTCCGCGCAGGCGGACTTCCTTCGCCCTTGACTTTAGTCGTCAGGCATCTATGCAGCAGCATCGCCCTCGGCGTTGCCACCTTCTTGCTTGTCGGACACCGCTTGTAAACCTCGTGCCAGCGAAGCGGGAACCTCGTTGATACCGATGGCAATCTTGGCTGTCAACGAATTGATCGCCCCAGCAATTTGCGCCATGAGTTGTTCCTTCGAGGGCAAGTCACCAAGTGCCTTGACATCAGCTTCACTAAGAGAGCGACCTTCCATGACACCGCCGCGAAGTTCTGTCTTCTTGGTGGCTTTTTGGAAGTCTTGATAAGCTTTGATAGCGCCGCTCAAGTCGTCTTTTACTAGCAGGAAGGCGGAAGACCCAGTGAGCAATTCCGTCATTGGTTGCCAGGTATCGTTACCGTCCACGGCAATTCGCATGAAGGTGTTTTTCGCCACCTTGCACACTGAGCCACTTGGGCGCAGTCGCCGCCGCAAGTCAGTAATATCAGCAACGGTTAGCCCTTGGTAGTTAATCACAAGTGCCAAGTTGGACTGATCCAAAGTTTCTTTGAGATCAGCGACAATCTCGCGCTTATTTTCTGGCGATCTACCCATCTATGTTTCACCTCCTTACTAAGTGCAGAATGCCAAACTTTCAAAAGCCCAATAAAAAACCCCAGTGGTAAAGCCGGGGTAGGAGCGATCGCATCTTTAATATCACTTCTGCCATGCTACTTGCGGCTAGAAGATTGATACTTGATGCGATAAAGGCGCAAACCTAAGCAGGAAATTAAGCATATGATCGCTCCTGCTGTCTCCGGCGCGTACTTATTCAGTTTATTGGGCTTAAATCTTGAAATCTTTCTCCTTGTATCCTTCCTTTCCTAGGCTGGGAAGAAGCCCACCCTAGGAAATCTAAATTTTAGGCAGCATCACCGAACTTAAAATCGCGCAGAGCGTTGATGTCAAGTTGAATTGATGGCCCCATTGTCGCCGATACGTACATCGTGCGCCAGTAGCGACCTTTGGCTCCGGTTGGACGGTTGCGGTCAATCGTTTCCTGCAATGCTTTCAGATTCACCAGCAAGTCGTCAGTTGGGAAGGCAGCTTTGCCAAACATAACGTGAACGATGCCAGTGCGGTCTGCTCTGAATTCTAGCTTACCAGCTTTAAACTCTGCGATCGCACCCGCCAAATCAAATGTCACCGTCCCCCCTTTGGGGTTAGGCATCAAACCCCGTGGGCCTAGCATACGCCCCAGTTTTGCTACCTGTGGCATCATATCCGGGGTTGCCAGCAGCAGGTCGAAATCCATCATACCTTTTTGGATTTCATCGATCAGCTCTTCAGACCCGGCGATATCCGCACCGTTAGCACTTGCTTCTTGTACCTTCTCCCCACGAGCGATTACAGCGACTCGAATTGTCTGTCCAGTTCCTTTAGGCAGAGCCACCGTGGTTCGCAGTTGTTGGTCGGTATACTTGGGGTCAATTCCTAACCGGATATGTGCCTCAGCTGATTCGGAAAATTTTGCTGTTGCTGTCTCTTTTAACAGGTTTAGAGCATCTATCGGTTGGTAGACTCGATCTTCAACTTTCTTTTGCAGTTCTTGAAGTCTGCGAGATAGTTTCTTTGTCATATTTCTCTCCTGGGGTCACTAACGAGGTGTCGCCTCTCCCCCGATAAAGTGTTGTTTGTCCGTTGTCCTTCGGCGTTTTAACGTTTTAAAATTGTCAAGTTTTTACAACCTTACAACCTTACAACTTGACAACGTTTTAACGTTCAGTGACTAATCCGAAATTGTCACGCCCATATTTCGAGCCGTTCCTTCGACAATTTTCATTGCCGCATCAATGTCGTTGGCATTGATGTCAGGTAGTTTGGTTTGGGCAATTTCTTGCAGTTGCCCCCGTGTAATTGACCCCACTTTTTTCCGATTTGGTTCGTTAGAGCCGCGCTCAATGCCAGCTGCCTTGCGAATCAAAACTGATGCTGGTGGTGTCTTGAGAATAAACGTAAAACTGCGGTCTTCATAGACTGAAATTTCTGCTGGAATCACCATTCCCGCTTGGTCAGATGTTTTGGCGTTGTACTCTTTGCAAAACGCCATGATGTTTACACCGTGCTGACCTAGAGCCGGCCCCACCGGAGGGGCGGGGTTAGCTTTCCCAGCATTTAGAGCTAGTTTTATGACCGCAACAACTTTCTTTGCCATCTTGACTGTTTAGCCTTGTTTCTGAACCTGATTAAACTCCAATTCTACTGGCGTATTGCGTCCAAAAATCGATAGTAACGCCTTCAGCTTGCTCCGTTCTGGGCTGACTTCAATTACCTCGCCTTCAAAATCTTTAAACGCGCCAGAAAGGACGATAATTTTATCTCCATTAGCCAGATAAGTTTTGACTACTGGTGCCTGTTCGGTGGTTTGTTTAAAGATCCGTTCCACTTCCGAGAAACTCAGCGGCAACGGTTTTACGTGTCCGCGCCCTCTTCCGTAGCGGCGTTTTTGTTCTGCCCCGACAAAGTTGATTACGTTTGGAGTATTTTTGACGACTTGCCAAGCTTCGTCGTCCATCTCCAGTTCACCATCTTGTCCGGGAACTAGTCGCATCCGGACTAGCACATAACCTGGAAAAACTTTTTCTTCCGAGGTTTTGCGACTGCCATCTTTGAGCGTTTTTACGGTAGGGGTTTGAGGTATCTCTACCTGTAAAATTCGCTCTGCGACATCCAGGGTTTGAATGCGCTGTTCCAGGTTTGTCTTGACACGCTTTTCACATCCAGAGGCAACCTGAACAGCATACCATCTAGACTTTACAGGCGCATTGGAGCTTTCTTCTCGTTGCTCGAAATCTTGTGTATCGTCGTCCGCTGCATAACTCATCCGAACACCTGCTTTGCTGCCCATGCAAACAAACCGTCGAAAAGATAAATCATAGTCGCCGAAAGAGTCACCATTAGCAGCACAGCCGCAGATTCGCTGATCAACTGCTGCCGACTGGGCCAGACAACTTTGTTCAGTTCTTCTTTGGTTTCCTGAACAAAGTTCGATACGTTAAACCCAGGATTTTTTTCTGTGCTTTCTGGTTCGTTTTTCTTTGCCACACTATCTCTCCCGTGAATTCAGATGTAGGTTGTCCCTTGGCGTTTGAACGTTTTAACGGTTGAAATGTTGTTATAACCTTTCAATGTTTCAACTTGAAACGAGAATGACTACCCACACAACATAAGTCTACCCGAAAGTTTATATCTTTGAGGCTGGCTATCCAACCCTAAAGATCCCTTCGGGCAGAGCTTTGTAACTAAGGTCTTGAGTTTTTCACTTTTTTACTCAGTCCTCAGTCCTGATTTGTGCTGAGAGCGCGCCCTGGAGGACTTGAACCCCCGACATCAGGTTTTGGAGACCTGCGTTCTACCAACTGAACTAAGAGCGCACAGGTGGAAGCCAGAGCGATCGCCTAAACTTCTCTAGTTTCCAGTTTAACCCCTTGTGGCATCAATCGGAAATCACCTTTCCAATTTCAACTACGAGTTGCGGTCAAACCGTTGTTTAACCCTAGTAGCTTTACCAATGCGATCGCGTAAGTAATACAGTTTAGCACGACGCACCTTACCACGGCGAATAATTTTGATGTTTTCTATTCTTGGAGAATGAAGCAAAAACACTCGCTCAACGCCTACCCCTTGGAATACTCTCCGCACGGTAATCGTGGAGTTTATGCTGCTACCGCCTTTAGCGATAACAACACCTTCGTATGGCTGCGTCCGTTCTTTGCCGCCTTCTTGGATAATTACCCCAACCTTAACAGTGTCTCCCACATAGATTATGGGTAGCTCCTTTTTCAGTTGCTCCGCTTCAATGGAGTGAATTATTTCCTGAGCATTCATTGGTTTTGTAAAAAACTCACAGCCTCCTAGCTTATCTTAATGCCCGGTTGTTTGTCTATAGCTAATTCCAACTTTAAATGGAGCGAGCATTTAGAAAAAAAGGTAGAAGGTAAAATTGAGGAATTTTTCAATTTTACCTTCTACCTTTTTAAGGGCAGTAGCGGCATATGAAGACTTTTCGCTTAAGACTTGATCGCCCCAACTCCCCTTTGTGATTTGGAAATTAGCCCCCCAATTTACCCTTGGGCTGGGGGGAGCCGATTAGAGCCTTTTTACGGTTGAATGCTATTAACCGCTGCTTGAACCTTCTGGACGACTGGCGCGGGAAGAGGCACGTATCCTAGCTCCTCACTGTATTTTTGCCCCTCAGTTAAGCTCCAGTTGAGAACGTTCTTCAAGGCTTGTGCCTTTTGGGGGTCTTCATAGGTTTTGTAAGCCATGATCCAGGTATAGGTAACAATTGGGTAAGAATTGTCCCCTTCTGGATCGGTGATGGAAACCTGTAAGTCGGCTGGTAGAGTCGCTGCGGCTAGAGTGTTGGCAGCAGCTTCGCCACTGGGATCAATAAACTTGCCTGCTTTATTTTCCAAAGCTGCTACAGGGATATTTTGTTGCTTGGCATAGCCGTACTCAACGTACCCGATTGCGCCTTCGCTTTGTAGCAGCTGGGCGGTGACACCTTCGTTACCTTTAGCACCAACTCCCACAGGCCAGTTGACAGTTTTACCTGCGCCGGGGCCGCCTTTCCAATCTGGACTAATTGCACTCAGGTGGTTTGTGAAGACGGCAGTGGTGCCGCTACCATCAGAGCGATGTATAACCGTAATCGGTCTGTCTGGTAATGTCAATCCAGGATTGGCTTGGGCAATTCTCGGGTCATTCCAAGTCTTAATTTTGCCCAAGAAAATATCGGTGTAAACTGCGCGTGGTAGCTTCAGTCCTTTGACATCCGGAAGATTGTATGCTAATACAATGCTTCCAGCTGTCATAGGTAACAGTACAGCACCTTTGGCAACCTTGGCGATTTCCTCTTGCTTCATGCCTGTATCGCTGGCTCCAAAGTCCACGGTTCCCTGGGTGAACTGTTCTACCCCAGCGCCACTACCCACGGATTGATAGCTGACTTGGACGTTGGGATTTTGCTTGTTGTATTCAGAAAACCACCGCTGATATAAAGGAGCAGGGAAACTAGCACCAGCACCAGTGATGCTGGCGTTGCCACCGCCGCCCCCAGCGTTGGCGGCAGGAGCAGGGCTACCACCCGTTGCTGCTGGCGGAGAAGCTGGTGGGTTGTTTGAAGGACAACCACTCAAACTCATGGAGAGGGCGATCGCAGAAAATACAAAAGCCTTTCGTGTTGAACGCATTGAAGAAAACATACTAATCTTTGAGTTTTGGTAAAAGCTGACGCTGAATGATTGCCAAAATTTTTCGAGTGCATCTAAAAAAGGTGGTGATAACCTCTGGTGTACCACCGACGCACCAGTAGCGGATGAAAGCCGATCCCACACCCCACAAGAGTTATGTATTTACAAAACTCTTGATGCTCCCATTTTCCATCCCATGCTAGTTGTGCAAGGTTATGCAAAGGTAAATTATTGGTAATATCAAGGTTAAGCAATCAGGATGGGGATGATTAGAAGGCTTTAGCCAAGCGGACTTTTGAAGTTTAGAGTAACCTCACAAACTTCTTAATCTCAGCAAATCTCTGATTTCTCGTTCCCAGCCGAAACTAGAAACGAGAAAATTTGATTACCAATCAATGAGAGGCAATCATCTAAAAGAAAAAAGGCAAAAATGAAAAATTCTTTTTTTGCCTTTTTTCTTTTTTAGAACGTGAAGGTTGTCCGAATCGTTCCAACGTAGATGGAATCGTTGTTATCGTTGTGTTCTGGATTCAGAATCACGATCAGACCAGGGGTGATAGCGATGTTAGGAGTCACCCGCAAGCGATAGAAACCTTCTAGATGGTAAGAGGTATCGTTATCTTCACGACCATCCACCTCGTTATCGGTAACTTTAGGTGGTATACCGAAGACAAAACCCAGCAGGTTGCCTCGTTTACCCAAGTCTGGGAAAGCCACGTTCACAGCAGCGTTGAAAATGTCTGCATTAGATCCTCGCGTTGCCGGGCCTGCGGGACTGGTTTCAGCAACGGCGTTGGTATAACCTACCCAACCGCCAAGGGAGAAGCGAGGGCTGAGGCGCAGGTTAGCTTCCAAACCGTAGGAATTCGATGTCGTAGCAACTCCACCACCAAAAGGCGTATTAGCAAAGCTACTGCCTGTACCTGCTGAGACGCTGACATCGTTATTACTGCCAGAATAGTAGCCGTGGACATAAGTTAGACCTAAGGAGAAGGCGTTACTAGGTTGGAAGGTCAACTGACCCAGAGCAGCATATGTACCGTCAAATAGACCGCGACCTTCGCCTGGGTCGTTGGAACGTCGGGCAAAGTAACCCCCAGACAAGGACAAGGCGTTGCTAATGCTGTAGTTAAAGGATGCGCCACCGCCGCCACCTGCGCCAGTTGGGTTCCCAGACCGATAGATGGGGTTAAAACGACCGAAGCGGGAGATGGAGCCACTGCCGCTGCTCTCAAAGTAGGGGTTGACAGTGGGGATAACCGTGTCGTTGAACTCACCCCTGATGGCATCAAGTTGAACAGTTAGTCTTTGACCGACGGGGAAGCGATAGTAAAGTTCGTCAACGGCAACATCGTTATCAGTATTGACCGGACCTGTTCCCTCAAATCCCAAGCGGGTCATGTTGGTGCCAGTTAGACCCGAACCAAACGAGGGGATGTTGGCAGCTTCCAAGCGAGTTCTCAGGCGATCGCGTCCGGTGAAGCTGGTGTCAAAGTTCAGACGTACCCGGTTGGCTAAAATGGTATTTGCTTCTATGTCCTGATCTGAATCAGGCTGACCAGAAGCTACAGCTCTGTCTTCGCCAAAGGCATCAGCAATTGCGAAGATAACTTCACCAGCCAGTTTGGTAGTGGTAGAAAACTGATTTTCTTCTAGGAAGTTGGTGCGAGCTTCCAGGTTGTCTACCCGCGTCCGCAGGGTTGCCAGTTCTGCCCCAAATTCATCAATTAACCGCTGAAGTGTTGCCAAATCTTCTTTGGTAACGAAATCTGCGGTGGAAGCGGCAATCAATTTTTCAATTTGCAGCAAACAAGCGTTTAATCCGGCGGCAAATTCAAACCGCGAAAGAGCGCGATTGCCACGATAGGTGCCATCGGGATAACCTGCAATACAACCGTAACGCTCAACTAGGCTTCGCAGTGCTTCATAAGCCCAGTCAGTCGGTTGCACGTCCCGCAGCTGGGAAATGTTGGTTACTTGATCCATCGAATCAGAGGAACCAGTTTCACCGTTGTAGCGGTTGATTTGTTCTAAAACTTCTGTGTTTTGAACTGCTGGAGCGCTATTTACGGGTGTTTGTGCCACGGTTGTGCTTTCTGCCACAACTGGCGCTGGACTTGCGTTCTCGGCTACTGGTGTCTCAGCTACCGGAGCAATGTTGATATTTGGTTGGGCAGCTAGTTGCTCAACTTGGGGCTGCTGAGTTTCTTGGGCAACAGGCGCGATCGCGATTTCCTTTAACTGTTCCTGAGCCGCTTCGCTCGACTGAACAATCGTTTCTTGTGTACCAGCTGCTTCACTCTCGGCAGCTGGTGCCATTGGAGCGATCGCGTTTTCGGCGGCAGGTTTCTGGGCGGCGAGGGTGCTAGTTGCAATTAATAAAGATGCACCCAATAAGGCTGGCCCCAGTTTTAGAGCATTCCAGACAAAATTAAACATTAGTTTTTCCTCACACCTAACTGGACTCACCGAGAACGTTCCGGATTTAATGGAACACTTTTGAGAACGTTTTACAAAATTTTACCTTACCACCAAACTTGTTACACGTCTGTTTTCAGGATTACACTGTTTATCTCCTCCCTATCCCCCATTTTACGGATACTCATAGTAATTATTAAGTCGGCTCATACTGAGGTAATCGGTTGAGAATCCGACCGACTAATGGCAACCACCGCAGGCTTGGGCGGGTCATTGGCATTTTTCCCAGGCCAGTTAGAGCCTATTGGCACTGCCCGATTTTGGATAAAATCTTGACCCTCTAAAGTTTTCATGGCAAATTGACGAGTTTCTGTAGCCTGGTTTTTGCGAATGCCATTGGCTTCGCCTGGGTGTTGCACCGCGAGAAACAATGTCTGCTGGTCGCGGGTAAAAAATGGCCCAGTCGTTTCGCACTCCATTGGCCCCATACCGAACAAGTACGCCTTACCTGCATTCTCTCCAGTTGTGGGAATAAACCAGATGGAGTTGTTGCCAAATATCCCCTGTAAGTTAGTCTCTTCAAGCGGCTTACCCTCAGCATCAACACGACTGGTAACGGCTTTGTTGTGTTTGGAGGTGGACATATCTGTAACCATCCAAACATTACCGTCTGGAGCAATCAACAGGTTGTCTGGATTGGAAAAACCCATTCCTCCAAGAGCAGGTTCGCCTCCTGTGGCTAACATCTGCCAGCGGAAGCTTTTCGCCCCTGGTTCATTGCCATCTTCAATTAGGTGCATAACCCAGCCATACTCATAAGGTATTTCTCCCTTTGGCCCCTTGAAGATGCGCTTGTCTGGCCCGCCGTCGCCGCCGGGGGAACCGGAGGTAAAGGAGATGTAAAGCGAACCATCTGGCGCAATTTCTGTGTCTTCTGGGCGGGCGGTACAGGTTGCTCCAACAGCATTAGCGGCATAATGGGCATCAATTAGAATTGCCCCTTGTTTCTCTTCTGGGTTGCCAGTGTAGAGGTGATTTAGCGTCTTGAACTGCTGTTTGAAACTGGTGCTGAGTTCATCTTTATCAGCTTTGAAGTAGCCACCAGAGGGGCTGGGGGCTGGGGACTTGGAGGACAACGCTTTTTTTACCTTGTCTCCCCCTTTTCTTTCGGGTAAAGGAATCATCTCCCCAGCGACGTTGCTAGGCAAATCTGGATCGATTGGGGTGTTTGGGGAAAGGGGAATCCAACGCCCTGAACCGTCTGGGTTAAATTTAGCGGCGTAAAGCATTCCCTGTTTTAGTAGCTGGGAATTGGCTTTGTCTTGGGGATTGTTAACAACGTCTTGGCTGACGAATTTGTAGATATGTCCGCCACGGCGATCGCATCCTGAATAAAATGCCAGTGGTTTAAGAGTCTCAACTCGCACCCCCACAGCTTCATGGCGATAGCGTCCTAACCAAGTGTGTTTCGTACCGTAATCTTTGGGATTTGCTGGATCTACTTCCACAATCCAGCCATACTTGTTCCCAGCTAATCCGAATACATTACCCTGACCAGACACTTCCTCGTCGTCAATAGTCACGGTGCGCTCTTTGGGCGCGAAAGCTGTACCATCGGCATACACTGGTTCCGGCACCTGCACCTGAAAATTTTCTTCCCCACTCAGCACCGTACCCCAAGGCGTTGTTCCACCAGCACAGTTGCCAAAGGTGCCAATTATGCGATCGCCTAATCCATCTACATAGCCCATTCCCTGCTTTTTGCGAAACACAGCCGCAGCAGGCCCGGTGGCTTTCAGATACCGACCATCTTCTAAACCAGAAATCCCACTAATCCGTCGGTCAGATGGAGAATTTGTCCGCACCCATTTCCCGTTAGCACCTTTGCGAATGGAAATTACACCCATTCCCTGGTCTATTAGAGCTTCCTTGACAATTTCTCTAATTTGTGCTTTCGTCGGGTCATTATCTGGCAAAGCATAAGCATTAATTCCATCCTTCCCAGCTTTTTGAAGCGCCGCTTGTACCTGGGACAAAGGTAGAGGCTTACCAATCACCTGCTGATAAGTTTCCAACCAGGGAATCGCACTAATGTACTCAAAATTGACAGTGAGATACCCTTCATCTTTGCCCGTCTCGACGAAAGATAAATAGTCGTTATTATAGCCAAAGCGAGAATCCCCTACTTTGTCGCCCCAAGCAGCAACAACATCATAAGTAAAGCCTTCCGGCAACACCAAGTCATCTACCACTTCATACGTCGTGTAATCTGCGATTTGCTTGGTTAATTCCAGGTTGTCAGTTGCCAAGGGCATTGTTCCCTTAACTGGTTTGAAACCTAGTTTCTTTACTCCTTGGTTAAATTCTGCTAAAAACGGGGAATTTTTTCCGCAAGATTTGAGAGACCCCAAGGTGACGACACCGACACTCCCTCCCAAGAAAAGCAAGAAATCTCTGCGCTTGAGCTTCATTAACTGAATGTGTGGATTACGGCAACTATCTTAGGACTACTAGGATGCGTCTTCAACATGGACACCACATCTTATATGGGCAAGTTTAGTAGTAAGTTAGCATTTGGTAATCTTCAGGTTAAGCCATTACTCATTCTCATTCCCAGTCCGCAGCCTGGGAATGAAGAAGAAGCTCCGCGTCCGGCTGCAAACCAAGGCACCTCAGACAAACAACTTTAAGAGCGAGTACCAGTAACAATATATGCCACTCGTTGCCCAATATTGGTAGCATGATCTGCCATCCGTTCTAGGTGACGAATCACCAACACCATTAGCAGAATTGGTTCAATCACCCCTTTGATATCCCGCTGAAAGGCCAAGGTCTGATAAACGGTTTCGTAGGCGGTATCTACGGCATCGTCCTGCTGCTTGATAGCCTTCCCCGCGGCGGCATCCAAATCTGCCAGTGCCACTAAACTCGACGCTAACATGGCTTGGGCATGATGAGCCATAGCTTCAATCTCAGGTAGACAAGAATGAGGCGGATAAGGAAAGAGTTTAACGGCAATCTCTCCTAAATCTTTGGCATAATCACCAATTCGTTCCAAATCTCGCACCAGTTGCATATAGGCACTTAGCTGGCGCAAATCCTGTGCTACTGGGGATTCCAGAGTCATGAGAGTAGAACAATCTAGTTCGATCTGGCGATAAAAGCGGTCAATTTCTTTATCTAGCAAGGGAATTTCCCTTGCAGCCTCCAGGTTACGAGAAAATAAAGCTTGGTGCGCCAGACGGAAGGAGTTTTCTACTAAGGCTCCCATCCGCAAAACATCTCTTGCTAAGCTCCTGGTTTTTCGCTCGAATTGGATACGTTCTGAATTGCCGTGTTTAGAGGAAAGATTTACCACAGCTGCTAGTGAGGAAAAAAGGACAGTTATCTCTACATTACAATGGCTGAAATTTTTTAATTTAGCTGTATGTCTGTAGACTTTAATAAATACTATCTAAAGATAGATGTAAATTTTAAGTACAAGTATCAAAAAGTACATTTAATACTAAAGTGATTTGACGGTGCTAGGAATTTAAGGCTTATTTCCTGAGTGGAAGTGGCTAACTTGGAATGGCAATCCGGGATTAAGACAAAGGCAATTCTATGTGTAGCCATGCGCCGCCTGTTTCTGGATGATTTCTGGCTTTGACCAAACCGCCATGCGCCAAGATGATTTGACGCACAATCGCTAAACCTAAACCGCTGCCAGTCGTTACCCGCACTGGCAAATCTTCCGAAGTTCCAGACAACTCGTGGTGTCGCCGCCTAGAGGGATCTCCTTGATAAAGTCGCTCAAAAATATGAGGCAAATCGGATTCTGGGAAGCCTATGCCAAAGTCAATTATATGAATTTGCACTGAGTTGGGGGCATCCTCTGTAGGGAGGAGAGTTACTTCAATGTGGATGGTGCCTTCGTTGGGGCTGTATTTAATGCTGTTGTCGAGTAAGTTGAGAAAAACTTGGGTGAGGCGGGAAGAGTCGGCTTTTAGGTAAAGGGTATCGGGGCCAAAATATTTCAAACTCAGTTGCTTTTGTCGCGCTAATGGCTCTAGGGTTTCCCAGGCAGAATAAATTAAGTTATGCAGTTCTACTGATTTGAGAGAAAGATGTTTGCTGGGGTCTTGCTCTAGCTGACTCAGTTCTAGCCAATCTTGTACTAGGTTAATCAACCGATTAACTTCTGGTAGGAGGCGGTCAACCCACTGACGCTCTTTGTCTTGCTGCAAGCGTTTCTGTAAGGTTTCGATTACTAAACGAATGGAGGTGAGGGGGGTTCTGAGTTCGTGGGCGAGATCGCTTACCCAGCGATCTCGTGCTTGGGAAAGTTCCACCAGAGGTTGCCGATTTTCCAGAAATACTCCCACTTGCCCGTTTGGTAAAGGCCAACTGGATGCTCGTAAGGTGAGACCACGCATTTCAGCTATGATCGCTGCATCCGCACAATCTGGATGAAAAACCCACTCTTGCTCACCAGGTTTTTGCTGATGACGAGTTTGCTCAATCAGATGGTCGAGTTCATAGGAACGTACCAACTCCAGCAGCAAGCGCACCTGTCCTGGTTCCCATCGGTGAAGCTGTAACAATAGTCGCGCTTGCTCGTTACACCAAATTAGCTGGTTTTCTTCATCAACCTGAAGATATCCCAAAGGGGCAACTTGCAGAATTTGTTGATCGATTTTCAGTTGGGTTTCTAGCTCAAGACAATGCTGGTTAGAGAGGGAAATTCCTCGCCGCAGTAGAGACAGTAGCGGTAAGGACACCCCCTCTGCTCCTGAGGGCAGCAACCGCAGAATTTGCTCCAACTGTCGGTAGAGCTTGTTTTGCCGCCAGTGCCAATACCCTATTCCTAAAGCCAGCCCCAGGGAAAATGCCAGAAGGGTCATAAAAAAGTTTTGAATTATGAGTTTTGAATTTTGAATTAAAGCAATTAGTTTAATCGTAAAGCTTAATTTCCGATTAACCCTCCCTTATACATTTCGGTTAGGTATCAGATATTACAGAAATCTCTGAATCATGACAATTACGATCAGCTAATGCCTACTTTCTATTCAAAACTCAAAACTCAAAACTCAACACTTTTTCAGCCAAAGCGATAGCCAAAGCCGCGTATTGTAATGATGTATTCTGGGTGGCTGGGGTCGCGTTCTAATTTTTCTCGCAACCAGCGAATATGAACATCAACTGTTTTACTATCGCCAACAAAATCGGGGCCCCACACCTGATCGATCAAATGCTCACGCGACCAAACTCGGCGAGGATAACTCATAAACAAGTCCAGCAGTCGAAACTCCTTTGGCGAAAGGTTAACCTCCTCTCCCCGAACAACTACGCGGCACTCTTGAGGATAAAGTGTGACATCCTTAAATTGCAGCACTGGGGCTTGGGGCAAATTGCCCAGGCGTTGGCGGCGCAACAAGGCACGACACCGCGCCACCAATTCGCGCATACTGAAAGGCTTGGTTAGGTAGTCATCGGCTCCTACTTCTAAGCCTAAAACGCGGTCAGTTTCGCTAGCTTTGGCACTGAGAATCAGAATCGGTACTGGGTTGCCTTGATAACGCAACAAACGGCATAAATCCAGCCCATTGACTTGCGGGAGCATTAAATCGAGAATGACCAAATCAAACGGGAAGTCTATACTAGCCGGGTATTCACTCTGAAGAAAGTTTAAAGCGTTACGTCCGTCGGCGGCTGTGACTACCTCGTAGCCTTCTTCTTCTAGAGCCAAAACTAACATTTCTCGGATGAGATCCTCATCTTCAACAACCAGAACTTTACTGGTTCGCCCTAGTTCTGGACTAGAAGCACTCTTCGGTAGGTCTAGAGAAAGCATAATAGGGAAACTAGAGAGTATATTTCCATCCTCATTCATACAATAAAATCGCTGCCCTAAGGATTTATCTTCTGGTATACAATTCCACAACCTAGCTAGGATAGAGTCGATGCGCTATTAATTGAGGCATCTGGCGATCCTGACGAGAGAGAAAGCACTCCTTACCCTATATGCTGCTGCACTTAAGTACCTGGACTGAAGTAGAAGCTTATTTAGTCAGCTCTACCGGAATTATTTTACCGATTGGTTCGACAGAGCAACACGGGCCTACTGGGTTAATTGGGACGGATGCGATTTGTGCCGAAGCGATCGCTCGTGGTGTGGGAGAATCTATCAGCGCAATCGTTGGCCCTACCATCAATGTTGGTATGGCTTTGCACCACACAGCTTTTCCCGGTACGATTAGCTTGCGCCCCAGCACAATGATTCAGGTGATTCAAGAATATATTACTTGTTTAGCTAAAGCTGGTTTTACCAAGTTTTTCTTTATTAATGGTCATGGTGGCAATATTGCAACACTGAAGGCTGCTTTCGCTGAGACTTATGCTCATTTAGCCGACTTAAATCTTCCCAATGCCCACTTAGTAAAGTGTCAAGTAGGTAACTGGTTCATGTGCGGATCGGTCTACAAACTGGCAAAAGAATTATACGGCGACCAAGAAGGCTCTCATGCTACGCCTAGTGAAGTTGCTGTAACTCAATATGTCTATCCAGAGGCGATTAAGCAAGCACCTCTTGCAGCGGAAGTTAATTCTGGATACAAAATTTATGGTGCTGCTGACTTCCGAGTGCGTTATCCTGATGGGCGCATGGGTTCTAATCCTGCTTTGGCGACACCCGAACACGGCAAGCAGTTTTATGAATTAGCTGTGAAGGAACTCAGCAATGGGTATTTAGAATTTTTGAATGCGGAATAAGAGTTGTAGTTGTAGGGAATGGAAGTCACCCTCGCACGGGGGTGCGTGGCGTTTGAAGTAAAAACCCAACAAATATTAAAGATGATTGGGGTTCCCTAATTCGCACAGGCCCAACAGACAATCAACTTGAACTAACACTAATCAATATTGTCCACAAGACAATAAAAGCGAGTATAGCCATGCCTATACTCAGCCCCGCTCCTAACAATATTCCCAAAATAGAACCTACAAACGTCAACAGCAGGAACCTAGAAAATACTAAGCGGCGGCTTCGGCGGCTAATTTTGATCTGGTTTGGGAAAATAAATTCACTCTCTGTGTTAAAACTCTTACTTAGGGATGGTGCTTCTTGAGAGTTGTACATAATTTTTATAAACACAAGTCTATTTATCAAATACTACATAGCGTACCAAGAAATTTCTAGTAGTTATACGGAATCTTCATCAAAAAAAGGCAATTATTTTTATACAAGCAAGGTAAATATACTGATAAAACTAGCTTTTTTCCTTAGCTCAAGCGGTTTCTATAGGTATTAACACAGAAATAATTGCGTGAAGATTGTATGAAGTTCTAGTATTTGTTCTGATGACGGTTTTTGAACCTATGAGATGAGCATACAGCTATGTGAAGACAATCGGTGAGGCGACGAACTTATCGCGGGTATGGAAAAGTAAAGTTTTATGACGGTGGGTATGCGATCGCGATAGGCTGTCGTGCTATGAATTTTAAAGATGCGATCGCGATTAAATCATTACCATTAATTACTAGCTCTCATTCGTTTAAAAACTAAACGAGAAATTCTAGGAAAAATTTTCCCATCATTAGCATAAGCGTCATCGTTACCAAAAACAGCCAGAACATAAGCCGTTTCGCCATCTTTCGTCGCCACAAAAGCTACCTCTTGCCGTGAATTGGAAGTCCAGCCAGCTTTGGAAGCGAACTTTACGTCAGCCTTAGTTAAAGACTCGCCAAAAAAACCTCGTATAGGGTTAAAATCACCAGGATCTTGCCACTGTTTTTTCCAAACTTCCGGACGCAAATCTCGTATTAGCCATCCGCACATTTTTTCGCTTGCTGCTGGTGAAACAGCCTCTCCAGTCGCGCAAATTTCGTAAATAAGTCTGGCGGCGTGGTCTGTTGTTATTTGATTGCGGATAGGATTTTGCGGATCTCCTCGCATCTGCAAATCGATACCTTTCGGTTCTGGAAGTTTTAGGTAATAAACGGGATAAGTCTTTTGGTTGATATTGATGTTCTCATAGCCTGCGGCTTGAAAAAATCTGTTAACTTGTTGACGTTTATTTAGCCAAACTTGAAATTCTGCTTCTGATTTTCTTGAACCAGATTCGGTGTTGGTTATACTGTCAAGAATGAAACTAGCCGCCTGGTTATCAGAATCCTGAACCATTTTAGATATATATATATTAAAATCACCCTCATTTTCCCAAATGCTGTTTTCTATTTGAGCATAAGCAACCGTCATCCAAAACATTTTAATCACGCTGGCAGGATATCGCAATTGATCTTGTCTATATCCGGCAATTTCTTTACGCTTTACATCTATTAAGGTGATAGATAAAGGTTTCTTAGGAAAATCCCTAGCAGCAACAAGTCTCACAATTCCATCAACAATTTCTTGCAATCTGGCGCTTTGCTGAAAGCTTGGTGGGGACGTGAGGTTATAGACAACTTCGGAATTTTCTCGTCCTGGTAAACGCGAGGGAACTGGTTGTGAGGCTGCTTGAGGTAAGTCTGAAAATATCGGTGGGGAAGGAGGTAAATACAGCGTTTGTGGCACAGTTGGGGATGGTTCGACAGATGGCCTTGTCGGACGCTGAATTATTAGGCGAGTGACAAATAATCCTAGAGTTGTGAAGATTGTAGCAACTGCGATCGCTAGTAAGATAAATTGCAGACAAGAAAGTTTAACGCGGCGTTTAGATACGCGCCTCTTAGGAGTTTTACCTGAAGCTTGTCTTGGTTTAGGCTTTCGGTTGGGCGAACTTGGCGGTGGAACCCGCTTTCTTTTAAGCTTGTCCTGTTGTTGCTTTTCGCGCTTTTTTAAGTAATTAATTTGTTTTTTTAGTTGCACATTCTGCAACCGTAAATTTTCAATTACTTGATAAGTATGGTCAAGTTCTGCCTCCAGTTCGGCAATCTCTTCGTCAATCTCATCCCATCCTGGTGGCGGTTTTGGACGCACTATCTACACCCTTTACAATTTTGGATCTTGAAGCAATTTTTGAGTAAATTAATTACCGAAATATGGCGTGGTTTCGGAGGCTTGTTCATACAGCAATCCGATTTATAGGAATATTAATGAACCGCAGAGGCGCAGAGGCGCAGAGGGAGAGAAAAAAGAGAGTTTCATAAATGGAGGGAAATTGCTATACCTTGTTTTAGAATTTGATTATATGATTTAGCTCGTTAATAAGTTATCAGTGCGAGTATTAGAAAACGTTAGCATTTTTTTATTTTACTCAAATTTTAATATAAAGAAGATTTGGCTAAAGTATGAATAAAATTTTATTCAGGCGTATAAAGATTTGAAATATCCAATTTTTCATCTAGGGAAACGCCATAAGTTTATCTAACTATCTTATTCGCGATTGTCGAAAAGTGCCTTTAATGGCGCACGGGTTCCGACAAAGACAGGAATAACATTCTTAATATCTGTGTCCAAATGAATAATGCCTCTATAGGATAATACTTCTTCAATTTTCATAAGCAAAAACACTCTGATGTTTCAACTATGGTGGCAGCTTAAAAATGCAGATATCATGGATAAATATATTAAGCCTAACCAGTAAAGAATAACAACTAACAACTACTTGAAATGATCCGCAAACCCAGCAAGCCAACCGTTGTCAGCACAAGTCCCTTCATAGTTCTAAATAATAAAGGGCAGATCAAACGTTTTGAACTGAAGGAAAATCAACATTTCCTGGGCCGCGACCCTGAACGGGCCGATTTGGTGCTTCCTGATGACTGGGGAGTAATCTCTGGTTGTCACGCTGTGTTACGTAAGGAAGGGGATGACTACCGCATCCATGACGGGGATGGTTACAAGCGCAGTACCAATGGGCTATTTTTCAATCACACGCGGATAACACCAACTGAAGGGTATCGCCTGGAAAACGCCACTGAAATTCATATTGGACAGAATCCCCAAAACTTAATTCAGTTGCGATATTTTAATCCTTCCAGTTCTCAGACAGCAACGCAACCCCTGCTGCGTTCTATCTCCCTAAAAAATCAGTCGGTGGAACTAGGTCGCGAACCCTCCGGTAATGCCGTTTTGCAATTGGATGCGCCGATAGTTTCTCGTCGCCACGCCACCATTGATGCTGATGCTCAGGGGCGCTATATTTTGCAAGATCATAGTCAAAATGGTGTGTTTGTAAATGGGCAAAAAGTGACAGGTTCGGCAGTGCTACAACCGGGTGCCATGATTCGGATTGGGCCGTTTACCCTGGTGTTGCGCGGTGATGATTTGATGATACTCGACCAAGGCGATAAAATTCGCCTTGATGCTGAGAATCTGGTAATAAAAGGGCGGCTGGATGACATTTCTCTGGCAATTGAACCGCGACAATTTGTGGCTTTGGTGGGCGGAAGTGGAACTGGGAAATCTACGTTGCTGAAGGCGCTGTTAGGGATTGAGGAGACGGCTAGCGGCGCGGTTTATCTCAATGGGGACAATTTGCAAAAGGACTTTAATATTTATCGCACCCAAATTGGGTATGTGCCTCAAGATGACATTTTGCACCGGGATTTAACGGTGGCGGAAGTGCTTTCTTATGCAGCGTCCTTGCGATTACCGCCAGATACGGATGTGGAACAGGTGGTAGAAAAAACGCTTAAGGATATTGAAATGTCTCATTGGCGGGATGCGCTAATAAAAAATCTCAGCGGCGGCCAGCGGAAGCGAGTCAGTATTGGGGTAGAACTTTTAGCTGATCCAAAGTTGTTTTTCTTAGATGAACCGACTTCTGGACTTGATCCTGGTTTAGATAAGAAGATGATGCAGCTGTTGCGGAAATTGGCTTTGGAGGGACGCACGATTATTTTAGTTACTCATGCAACGGCGAATATTAAAATATGCGATCGCATTATCTTTCTCGGTCGCGGTGGACGGCTTTGTTACTTTGGTTCGCCTAATGACGCGCTAAAGTTTTTTGGGATTACAACTGGCGATTTTGCCGATATTTACACTCAGTTGGAGAAGGAAACAGACGCAGAAACAGAGGCGACTGTCAAGCAAATTTCGGCAGATTTTCACAAATCTCCTGATTATCAAAATTATATCGGCAATTACATCGGTGGTGGAACTCAGGTGCTACAACAGAACGAGGAAACGCCGAAGAAAGTTAATATCTCTCCTTTTAAGCAGCTAGCTATATTAAGCGATCGCTATTTTAAGCTGATCAGACGCGATCGCATCTATCTAGGATTATCCCTTTTAACTGCTCCCATCGGTATTGCCTTGATTCCTTTGGCAATTCAAGGTAAAAATCCCCTCGTTGTAGGTAGCGAATCCGACCCAAGTCTCGCACCTTTAGCATTGCGAGTATTATTTGTCTTTACCTGTGCCGCTATTTGGGTTGGGCTTTCCAGTTCCTTACAAGAAATTGTGAAAGAAGCGGCGATTTACATGAGAGAAAGATTGGTTAATTTAGGATTAATCCCCTATCTCGGTTCTAAAATATTGATACTTTCGGGGCTTGCTTTACTCCAAAGTTTGTTAATGTCACTGGTAATTTTAATATTTTTTAAATCTCCCACCCCTGAGCTAATTCCGTGGACTATGGGACTTGCAATTACTACTTTTCTTACTCTTGTCACCAGCATGAGTTTGGGTTTACTTGTCTCAGCTATTGTCAAAAATAGCAGTCAAGCCAATAGTGCGTTACCTCTACTTTTATTACCTCAAATTATATTTTCCGGTGTCTTATTTAAGATGGAAGGCATCGCCAGCAAATTATCATGGCTAATGTTAAGCCGCTGGTCTGTTGGCGCTTATGGTTCTTTGGTAAATATTAATGCTATGGTTCCCGACCCGATTTATTTACCTAATGGTACGCTAGCTCCCATGCCCTTTGAAAAGACACCAATTTACGCTGCAACGTGGGATAATTTGGGTTTAAATTGGGGTATATTGTTGCTGCACACTTTTGTTTATTTAACAGTAACTTGGTGGTTACAGAAGCGAAAAGATATTTTTTAATTCTCAGTGGGGCAGGTGTCTCAGCTTCCCCTTACAAGTAAGTCTATTATCCACTGTCCTACAGTCGTTTTCAAGTTCCATTCAGGAACTTTTGTATCATCAAGTTCAACTTCTAATATTTGTTCTAGGAAAAGAACGATCTCAAGAATGTCCCAGTCTGAAGTCCCAAGGCGAGCTAACTCACTAAAACTATCATCTGGATATATCTTCTCAGGAGGAACGCGAAACATTTCTCCCAATTTTGAGCGATAGCATTTGGCTGCTTTCTTGAATAGATCCCCCGACAATCTGACCATATTCATAAATTCTTCGTCGCTCATTGGAGAACGCTGCAAAAACTCCTCCAACTTTTTTTGTCGATTGAACCAGAAAAGCATAAACCCTCTCGTAACCCAATACGGTTCACTTAAAGCTAAAAATCCAAACCTTACGTAGGTTGGGTTTCGTTCCTCAACCCAACCTACAACTTGGTGGTTACTGATTCAAGATAGGCATATAAACGCGGAATTTGCGGGTTTTCTTCCCCAAGTTATTCTAAAATTGCCGCTTCTCGTTGAAACCGCTGTTGCACCAGTTGGTAAATTTGAGGGTTATTTGTTATCGGTTTCAGCTGCTTAATCACGCAGCGGCGTTGCGATGGCATTTGGGTATCTTCTGCGAGAAAGGTATCGCCAAATCCACCACTTCCTAGAGTCTGAATGATTCGATAGCGGTTGTTTAGGAGTGTTGGTGTCATTGACTTATGCCAATTTTGAATTGGTAATCGGTAATCGGTAATTACCTCTTTCCTGTAGCACCTAGAGTACCCGGTCTCTCATCAGTGTCACTCAGTATCTAAATATCAATTATGGTAGATGCGATCGCATCTGAGTAGTTTATATTACCCATCTACTTAATTGTGACAAAAAAGCTAATTTAGTCTGCTCAGAATAAAGCATGACGCTATACAAACAAAGACCGCATAAGCGACCTTAAAATCCTGCTAAGCTACGGCTTGCTTTGTTCGTACTTGGCGTTAGTCGCTGTTGCGCTTTAAAAAAGTGAGATGTTCAGTTTACCGTGTTTTAGCTTTAACACTTTCGAGCAGAACTAACATTAAATTCATGTAAATCTGCATCCCAAATACTAATGTAAATAACATTACAATCTTGCCGCACAATCATTCCTCTTAAGTTGCCTTGAGTGAAAGTATAAGAAGTGCGTCGCCCTCGTTGCACTTGTCGGAGTCCCTGGCGAATATCTGGGGATGCACCACTGGGTAAAAGTCCATTCAATGTGGTTGAAATCGTTTGAGGATCTACCGAGTCGGCAAAGGATACCTCTGTTTGCCGAAGCCGTCCAGAAGTGCGATCGAATAAGTAGCCAAGGTCAATCTGATCTGGCACCACTTCATAAATTACAGCGCGTGTCCTCCAAAGACCACTGACATCTTTGCTTGGCTTGCCGAGTGCTGCTTGTACGTCGCTTCTGGCTGTACCGACTGGAAATGTCGGAACCCTGGTAGATACGTTTGGCGCTGGGTTATTGTTTTCGGGTTCCGGTGTGGGACGCGCTGGTTCCGGTGTGGGACGTGCTGGTTCCGGTGTGGGACGTGCTGGTTCAGGCGTTGGCGCAGGTTCCGGTTCCCGCACGGGTTCGGGTTCAGGGGTTGGCGTAGGTTCCGGTTCGCGCACGGGTTCTGGTGTCGGGGTTGGCGCGATCGCTACGGAAGGTGTTGGTTCGTCGCGGGTTACAGGCGAATTGTCAGGCGTTGGAGAAGGGGTTAGCTGTGTTTGTCTGGGGATTGGTTCCTCGGCGCGGGGAGGAGATGAGGCTACCGGGTCGGGCGACTGCGGGCCTCTGGTAAAAAGAAAGGTGCCAGCTACAGCCGCACTTACCAAACCAAATGCAATTAAAAGTCCGATCAGCAAAGGATTCCGCTGTTGGGGTTGACCAACGACAGGCGGTGTGGTGTTTGCTGTTTGTGGATATACAGGAGTAGGCGGAATGTTAGCGCCAGCACCAGGAGACACTGCTACTGTTGCTACGTCAGAAAGTGCAGGAGTTGGGGTAAAAGCGGCACTAGATTGTAAAGCATCAAGCATTTCTCTGGCAGTGGAAAAGCGATCGCGTGGATGCGACTGAATCGCCTTATCCAACACCGCCGTAAAGCCGGGACTGAGATTCGATGCGTATTGATGCCACAAAATTTCCCCAGTTCGGGGGTCACTCTGCAAATCTTGCGGCAGTTTCCCAGTCAGCAAATAAATCGCCGTCAGCGCCAAACTGTACAAATCGCTGGCGAATACTGGGTGTCCTACTCCCTGTTCCGAAGGCATAAACCCCGGCGTACCAATTACCATCGAGGCGACGGCGTTCCCTACGGCAGTATTCCCCGCGCCCACACTTTCCTTAACAGCACCGAAATCAATCAGCACCGGCTTTCCATCCCGCTGCCGGATAATAATATTGTCCGGCTTGATATCCCGGTGAATCATCCGCTTGCTGTGGACAAAATCCAGCACTGGCAACAAACTCACAAGAATATCCTTAACCGCCTTCTCAGAAAGCACTCCCTCGGCTTGCACCTTCTTCGTCAGCGTTTGACCCTCGATAAATTCCTGAACCAGATAAAACTGCCCAGCTTCCGAAAAGTAGGCGTATAACTTGGGAATTTGATTGCTGCCTTCACCCAGATCCTCTAAAATTGCGGCTTCTCGCTGGAAACGAGTTTGAGCCTGTAGGAACATCTGGGGGTCGTTTGCTATTGGCTTCAGCTGTTTTATTGCACAGCGACGACCCGAAGGCATATGAGTATCTTCTGCTAGAAAGGTGTTGCCAAATCCACCACTTCCCAGAGTCTGGATAATTTTATAACGATTGTTCAGCAATGGGGGCATGAGATAAAATCACAAGCGAGGGTTTGTGCCAAGACGAAACGGGAATTTTAGAGCCGCAATTATTTTAGGTCAAGTAAGCCACTTTCTTTTAATTTGGGATTGAAGCGGAGTTCCACTTGTACGCCACGGGCTTTTAGCTCTGTGAAGATTTCTTCTTCAACTCGCCGTGCTACATTTTTTAACAGTTTTGCTTGTCCTATTTCATCTATCGTTAGGCTCGTAAACTTCGCCTGCTCCTCGGCTGTCATCGCTAGTTTTGCGTCGATGGGGTCATTCCATTTTTCTTTTTCAGAACTATTCCCTACTGGTATCGCACCATTTTCTTCAATCCAAGCATCTCGAATACTTTCGAGAATGGTACGGTTAGGGCGTTCGATAATGTGTGCTTTTAGCCAGTAGCAGTGTTGAGGTTGGCGCACTAGATGTTGTTTGATGCTGACTGAGATATCGCGAGAATAGTTAATCAGTTGCAGCACTTTTTCATCATCAAAAACTGCGTATACGCCAATTTTTCCCTGCCATTGCTCAGGCAAATGTCCGTTTTCGTCAATGTAAGGGATGTATTCTAAACTGGCGAGAGGGGGAATGTTGTTATCAGTCATTGAGATTTTCAGGAAATTTTTATATCTTACTTTTTATGAGCGCATCTAGGATGTTGATAATCTTTATTTAGATTTTTTCCAGATGAAGGCGAGTGCCACTTGAGAGAGGAGCGGATCATAACGCATCTTACATACCTACATATATTAAATCGTCTAGGCCAGAGAAGGTTGCTATAGCAATTCAAGGGTTGCATGCAATACATCTGTAGGGGTATGGCAATGCGATGCCTCTACCAAACGTTAGAACCGCAATATGTTCCACCCAACTGAGAAACCCTATACGGTAGGGGCTTTTTGATTAGGATGGCCCTATTTGGGCGATCGCGCTCCAAATATTTTTGTAACAACAATTAATACTTAGAGGGTAGACAAGGGTGGAACATTCCCTCTGTGGGTTGAAGATGGTAATTACTACAATAAGTAAAGACCAAAAGGGTTATCACGGAGATTGGGAAAGTTGAATCCTCAAGGCACATGGATTTGCGACGGTGTACCTAAAAATAACAATCAACAGTACCCTAGCACTGAACCCCATACACCGCAGGAAAATCACGGGCCAGACTGTATTATGTGTGGCTTGCCTAAAGAGGCAATGATCGCGGGGGGCAAAAAAAGTCAGAAAACTGTTGTGTCGAGTATTCCCGGTTCTAAGTCGTCGGCGCGATTAGCTTTCATTGTGGCGGGAATTGCGATCGCACTGTTAGCAGGATTTGGTTTATATAAAGTTTTACAAGGGAAGCAGCCTGCGGAAGTTACTTCTAGCGTTTCTGAACCTTCCACAGCTAGTACAGAAGCAGTAGCGCCAGCAGATCCGCAAGCAATTGTCAGCGATACATCTGCAAACGCCCAGCTGATTAGTCAGGGTGAAAAGATATTGTTTGCGGGTGCAACAAATCCGGCAAAACAAGCCGGGGCATTGGCTTTTGCCCAGAAGAAATGGGATGATGCGATCACGCAATACCAGCAAGCCGTCACCGCCAACCCCAACGACCCGGAAAGCAAAATTTACCTGAACAACGCCCAAGCTAAAAAAGCTGGAAATCCCCTGACGATGGCTGTTGTGGTTCCCGTCACCCCCAACCCCGATACAGCGAAAGAAGTTCTTCGGGGTGTCGGACAATATCAGGACAAGTTTAACGCCTCGCCTCCGACGGCTGGACGTTTGTTGGAGGTGGTAATTGTCAATGATATTGAACCGCAAAAAGCAGCTTCCCTGGCGCAAGATTTGATTAAGTCGCCGAATATTTTGGGAGTGCTGGGACATGGGGTAGATAATGGAAGTCAACAAGCGATCGCGCTTTACGAACAAGCTGGCTTAACCGTACTTTCTCCCATCAGCACCAGCATCACCCCCAATAGCAGCGGTCAATCAACTTTGCAAACAATTTCTCTGGCCAAAAAAGCCAACGAATTGTTAGGAAGTTACCTAAAAACTGTTGGCACTACCTTGGCGAAATACGCAAACTCTAAGCAATCTCCCGCTGCTGTTGCCGTTTTCTACAATTCTGATAGTCAATACAGTCAGCAACTCAAAGATCAATTCACAGCTGCTTTATCTCAAGTTAACGGCAAAGTCGTTAAAGAAGTAGATATTAATGCTGCTGGCTTTGATGCTGCTGCTACCATTGCCGATGTTACCAACGCTGGGGCGAAAATTGGCTTTTTGGCACTAAGTAAAAACAAAGCCGATCAAGCCGTTGCGATCGCTAAAGCTAATCAATCATTAGAATTAATTGGCGGCGATGAACTTTATAACCCTGCAATTTTAATCCAAGGGGGAGATGCAATTCAAAACATCGTTTTGGCGGTTCCCTGGAGTTCCCAGCCAAACGATCCATTTGCAAATCAAGCCGCCACAATTTGGAAAGGAAGAGTCAGCTGGCGCACTGCCACAGCTTATGATGCTACTCAAGCTTTAGCAACTGCCTTCAGCCAAAATCCTAACCGTTCTGGAGTATCGCAGCAACTTCAAGTTGGTATCCCGATTACGGGAACTGCAACCGATTTTAATGTTCTCAATGAGGTTCCTTTGGTTAAAGCTGTTCCCGGTAAAAATGGGCCAGCCGGATCGAAATATCAATTCGATCCAATTTAAGTAGAGGGGTAAGTATATGGACAAAAAACCTAACCCCCCAGCCCCCTTCCCTACCAGGGAAGGGGGGGAAAGGCTAAACCATGTGCAACTTCTTCCTAGCCCCCCTTTCCAAGGGGGGTTGGGAGGATCAAAACGTGATGCAAACAAGGACAGATCCCCTCTAAACCATAGGTTTAGGCACCGCTACACTAGAAAAAATTGTCAAGACTCACCGCCCCTACAAGGGGAGAGGTTTTATTTAATTTTGTCTACCAATTTAGCGATCGCACGCCCAACATCCCATGAGTAGTTTTCGTCGCGCATTCTGGCGGTATCCTCTATTCCAGATTCCGTTAATGTTTCTTTCCCTTTGTTTAATAGCAGCGCTTTTGTGCTGGTTATTGGGGCTGGGTAGACCAAAAGTTGCGGTAGCGATCGCTCTGGATCTTAGCACCAGCACCTACGGCACGCAGTTCAACGCCCCTGGTACGATTATGTACCAGGAAGTGCAAGCCGTACAGTCGTATTTGGCAGAAAATGCCCAGTTAAGAAACGCCAACCAAGTGCAAATTTTAGGGTTTGGGGGTGTGGTGCAAAGTCTTACAGGTAACGAATTTAAAACTGATAGCAAACAGGTAAGCGATGAATTAACCCAAGCCTTGCAAAATCCCGATTTACCTCAGTTAGTTGCGAATAATACCACAGACATCAATGCAGCAATTCAAAAAGGTACAGAAGCACTGAGTGGAGTTAGCGATCGCTGCCGGGAATTATTATTAGTAACGGATGGCGGTGCTAATGTATCACCGAATGTTGTAAGTAATGCTGTGGCGCGTAAAGTTAAGGTTAATGCAATCGTAGTCGGAGCAGATTCCCCAGAATTAAAATTAACAGCTTTCACTACAGGCGGCATTTATGCGTCTGGTGAAACCAGTAATCTCCAAAGGTTTTTTACAGAAAGATTTTTTACTCGATTTAACAGTAACCGCCAATGGATTATCTTATGGCTAGGTGCTGCTTGGATTGCGTTGATGTGGATGCTGACTCTGATTCTTGATAAGTTCATCTTTCAGGGTTTATTCAAGTTACCGATGAATCTTTCTGGACAATTATCTCTAGGCAATGCTTTATTTTGGAGCGTACTTACGCCAATAATTATTTGGCAAATCTGGAAAATACTTGATTTACCCTTTTTCTCGTCGTGTTGATTAAGTCATATTTTGCAACGCAAAGAACGCAGAGGCTTTCGCAAAGGGGCGCAAAGGACTTACTCTGACTCTGCGTTAGCGAAGCGGCGCGACAGCGCTACCTCTGCGATTACCTTTGCGTTAAAACTAAAAAAGCTGATACAGGAGAAATATCATGGCAGCAGTAGAAGAAAAAAGTATGGTTCCCACCGTACTCGTAGGAGTAGGTGGAACAGGCGTGGAAGTGCTGTCGCGGGTACGCCGACTGGTAGAAGAAACTTATGGCAGTTTAAAGAATTTCCCGATCATTAGTTTCCTGACAATTGATACCGATAAAGATTACAAAGTAAACAACCCAGAAGCAGCAGGAACGCCATTACAAGATAACGAGAAATTTTGGGCAAGTGTCAGCGGCAAAGAAGTCAGCGATATTATGTCCAATATGGGAAAATATCCTTGGATTGAGTCGTGGTTTCCCAAAGAATTAGAGCGAAATATTGGCGCATTAGAAGCAGGTGCGGGTCAAATTCGCGCTTGCGGCCGATTTGCTTTTTTTTATAACTACCACAAAATTCAGCAAAAATTTAATGAAGCTTGCGATCGCGTCAAGGGTCACGAAAACTTTATGCTGGATAAATACGGCATTAAGGTGAGCAGCGGTGGTTTAAATGTCTTCGTCACAGGCTCCCTTTCTGGGGGTACTGGTAGCGGTATGCTGATCGATTTGGGCTATTGCATCCGCAATTGGCTCAAAGGTCAAGCCAGCCCCCTGATAACGGCAATTGTGCCGATGCCTAATGCCTTTGCGAGTATCAAAGTGGGCGATCGCGTTCTCGCTAATGGCTACGCAGCGATGATGGAATTAAGCTATTTCTCGGATTATAGAACCGAGTACGCTGTTCAATTTAGTGGTGGATTAGCAGATGAAGTTCGCAACAAACGCCCTCCATTTGATTTTACCTATTTAGTAGGTACAAAAAATGGGGAAAGTGAGTTTTCCCTAGACCAAATTCGGGAAATGATCGGGCAAAATATTTTCCTAGATTTAACTAGCGATTTTGCTCCCCACAAGCGTTCAATCCGAGACAATATTAAAGGTGCTTGGGCGCAAGCAGATCCAGGCGGAAGAGGTTATCCCAAAAACTTTATGAGTTTTGGACTCTCTACGATTGAGATTCCCCTGGCTCAAATTCGCACTTCTTTATCTAGTCGTTTGGGAGTAGATTTAGTCAGTTGGTGGCTGAATGAATCTGTACCGTTACCGCCAAATGTTTTAGATTTGGTGCAGACCGATATCCTAAAAAGAATGCGGTTAACGGACGCGGAACTTATAGCAGATTTATCCTCAGCGAATGATAAATCCTATGTGTCAGAAATTTCCAACTGGGTGAACAGCATTCGCAATGAAATCGCTACCGATAATAAACTGCAATGCACCCATCAAGGTGTAAATGTTATCGGTTCGGAACGGGGTAAAATTCTGCAATTCGTGGATACTTATCTCACACCAAAGGTAGATGAATATCGCGCCAACCACTTGCGGGAGTTAAGTCCGGATGAGCGATCGCATGGTGACTTCCTGCAAAAAATGTACGACAACCGCAACCGCATTATCCAGCAGGGAAGAAAAGCGTTAGAGGTGGAGTTGTACGACATTGTACGCGATCGCAACCGAGGATTAAAATTTGCCGATGCCTTCATCGCTACAGCCCGCCAACTATTGACAAATTCCGCAGAAAAGTTTCGCCGCGACTCAGAAAAAATTTGGCAACCCAACGAAGCAAATCGGCAAAGACAGTATGAGACAGCTTTACAAGATATTAATCAATTTAAAAGCTTGTTTGGTCTTACCAAGCAAGCACAAATGGAGAAATATTGCGAAGATGCTCTCACAGGTTTAGAAGGTAGTTTTGTTGCTATTATTCAGCGCAAAGCACGCGCTTTAGCATTAGAAGTAATTGCCAGAATGCAAGAACATCTGGAATTACTAGAACGGCGACTAGCTCGATTTAATCAAAAGTTGCGGCAACTACGCGATGGTTTCAAACAAAAAGCTGATAAAGAAGCTGATAGCGCCGATGCTTTGAAAATTAACGGAATTAAACTGTATGAACGGGAAGAACTAAACCTGCTCTATCGCGATATGATTGAGCAGTTGGCGGGTGCATCAGAAGGTAGCAAAAGCCGCTATGAATTGGGTATAGATCAAATTTGCAGCACGATGTCAGAAGATGTGTTGCGCGATGCTAGTCCTCTGTGGAAACAAACACGCGCTGCTGGGGAAGTAATGCAGCTATTTGATATTACTCAACTACCGGATGTGAACTCGGATGACTTCAAGGAAATTGTCGTTAGCAGAACTCAGTTAGTAGTAGAGAAGTCTCCCCAAGAAAGTCGGTTTAAAAGGGAACTCGCCGCAAGCGATCGCTTATTCAAAGCCTTGCAAAACGACCCGGAAGCAATTCGTAGCAACATTCGCATCGCCTACCAAAAATCGCAACCCCTGATTTTACTTTCCCAAGCCGTTCTCAGTGGTGCAGATGCAGGTTTTACGCCAGCATTAAATACCAAAGTTGCCATCGTCGGTGGTCGCAACAGCACCGATCCAGCCGCAATTAAACTACTACCATATTTGCAAGAACGAGTCGGGAGTAGCGATGCGATCACACCATTAGGAGATCAAGAACGTCACCGAATTGTTTTTGTGCAAGAAAAAGGCGGCTTTTCTCTGCGTTGCATTGACGGAATGCGAGAGCTGCGACAATCATATCAAGACTGGAAAGGACAATCTATAGAAGCCAAGCGATCGCAACTTAAAGGCGAAAGCAAAGATCCTCCCGTACCCGTCCACATTCAAAAAGAACCCCCTTTCTGGGATGTGTTTCCCGAAGATCCAGAAGTGTTCCGGTTGGTGGTACAAGCACGAGCTTTTCGTGTTTTGCGACTAGAAGAAAATCGCAACACTAAAGAAAATACGATCCGCTACACAAGGAAAACTGTCATTGGTACAGAAAATGTAGATATTGCTTCCGGTTGGGAAGAAGCTGTACAAGTGTTGGAAGTGCTGGCGTGTCGTCCTGATAAAGAGGAAATTCAGCGTCAAGTGACAGCACTCCTCGCCGCCGCTGATCAACCCCAAGAAAAGCGAGTTTTATATAATCAGTTGATGGCTTATCTGAAGCAGCGAGAAGTGGAATTGGAGAAAAATGGCGGAACTGATAGCCCAGATTACAGACGCGAAGCTACGATTATTCAAAATGTCATAGCTGTCAATAAGTTAAATGTTGGTGAAGGTGTTGGTGTGGTGACACCACAACCGCAAGATCAGCCGCCTGTTAATAATGGTGGTGCTGCACCTGCACAGGTTTTCTGCACCAGTTGCGGCAACAAAAACCCCGCTAATTCTAAGTTCTGTTCCAAGTGCGGTACTCGACTGGTTCAATTCACCTAAATTAATCGAGACACCTTGATTAACTCGTTCCCAGGCTAAGCCTGGGAACGAGAAGGTGGTCTTTATCTCACCTTTCGATAAATGGCACAAAGGCGACTTGGTTTAAAAATTTTAGCTTTAAACATGAAATTAGGGGGGACGTTAATAATCAGGTGATCCTCAGATTGGTGGAATTTCTCAAATTCGGCTGGCATCCCTTTAGGTGTGGCTGTGCTGTAGGGAACTGGCTGGAAAAGAAATTCTGTAAATTCAACTTCTTCGCACTGCATTTGCTCAGTAATTTGCTTTACAAAAGCTTCGCCCTTTAATAAATTAAACAGAGTTTCTTTTGCCTCTGGATCGAGGGTAAAATTGCCATCAAAATTTTCAATGATTTTTAGACCCATTTTACGTACAGCTATTTATTAACGCCTTAGAAAGGATAGCAATAAAATTGTCACTTCGAGCAATTTATTGCATTGGGCAATGTTTTTTTGTGACAGGCTCTTTGAGAGGTTTGCAATCAACACCAGCTTTATAGATTAAGAATCGTGAAGCCTCTGAAACCAGAGTGTATAAAATATTAGTGAAGAAATGATGAATAGACTGGGAAGCAATACGTTGAGTAAACGCAAAACATAGAGATTGCTATCGAATTTATTAAAAATATTGATACTTTAGTAAATGTCAATATCAATATTCGCCCGGATTGGGGTGGAATCAGACGAAACGCCGTAAAATCAGGAAATGATTTATCAACGCCCTCGCTTGGAAATTCCCGAATGCACCTGGAAGCGTCCCATCGGACTCGGATGGGACAAGCCTTACACTGTCCGCTATGCCAGTAATCTCGACGATGGCCCTTGGCACGGTATGCCTTTGGGTGGCTTTGGCGCAGGTTGCATTGGTCGTTCCCCAAGAGGTGACTTTAACTTGTGGCACCTGAATGGCGGAGAACACATATTTCGCAGTCTGCCTGCTTGCCAGTTTAGCGTCTTTGAGCAGCCAGAAGACTCCCCAGCGCAAGCTTATGCGCTGTGTACGGAACCGCCAGAGGATGGCAGTTTATCTCGCTGGCAGTGGTATCCCAAGGAAGGGACTGGGGATAAGGGACTGGGGACGGGGACTTATCATGCGCTTTATCCGCGCAGTTGGTTTGTCTATGAAAATGTGTTTCAGGCGGAGTTGACTTGCGAGCAGTTTTCGCCAATTTGGGCGGGAAATTATCAGGAAACTTCTTACCCTACAGCTGTGTTTCGCTGGACTGCATACAATCCCACAGATAAGCCGATAACGATTAGCATTATGCTGACTTGGCAGAATGTGGTCGGTTGGTTTACCAATGCGATTAAGTCGCCAGAAGTACGGGTGCGGGATGATGGTAGCCCGGTTTACGAGTATCAGCCACGATGGGGAGATAGTACGGGAAACTTAAATCAGTGGATTTCCGACTTTCACCGCGTGGGATGTCTGCTAGATCGGGTAAGGCTGCATGATGAAATTGGGGAGGGGGAAGGACAGTTAGCGATCGCTACTGTGACTAATCCCAGTTTAGAAGTCTTCCATCACAGTCGTTGGGACCCGGCAAGCGATGGCGGCGATATTTGGGATATTTTTGCTTGTAATGGCACCTTGTCGGATCGGCAAGATGAAACGCCAGCCGCACCAGGGGAACAAATAGCTAGCGCGATCGCTGTCCGCTTTACTCTGAAACCTGGTAGAACTCGTTATATTCCTTTTATCGTCTGCTGGGATTTTCCGGTGATGGAATTCGGTACGGGGGATTCTATCACTAAATATTACCGTCGTTATACTGATTTCTTTGGTCGCAATGGCACAAATGCTTGGTCGATAATTCGCACGGCCCTCAAGCAAGATGATACTTGGCGGGACTCAATTCGCGAATGGCAACAGCCCATTTTAAAGCAGCAGGACTTGCCTTCTTGGTTCAAAATGGCACTGTTTAATGAGCTGTATCTGCTATGCGATGGCGGTACTCTATGGACAGCAGCATCAGAGTTAGATCCGATTGGACAATTTGGTGTTTTAGAGTGCCTGGATTATCGTTGGTACGAAAGCTTAGACGTGCGGCTTTACGGCTCGTTTGCTTTGGCGATGCTTTGGCCGAAATTGGATAAAGCAGTTTTAGAAGCTTTTTCACGAGCAATTCCCACAGGGGACGATACTCCCAGAATTATTGGGTATAATCAAGCACAGGCAATTCGCAAAGCTGCCAATGCTACACCTCACGATCTCGGCGCACCAAATGAGCATCCGTGGGAAAAAACTAACTATACCAGTTACCAGGATTGCAACCTTTGGAAAGATTTACCTTGCGATTTTGTTTTGCAAGTTTATCGAGATTTTGTGATGACTGGCTCCACAGATATCCAGTTTTTGGAAGAATGCTGGGATTCAATTGTCAAGACGCTGGCTTATGTCAAGGAATTTGATCTAGACGGGGATGGGATTCCGGAAAATTCCGGTGCGCCAGATCAGACTTTTGATGATTGGAGATTGCAGGGTGTGAGTGCTTATTGCGGCGGCTTGTGGTTAGCGGCTTTGGAGAGTGCGATCGCTATCGGACAAATATTAGCCCAAAATTACCCTGACGGCGAATACAACACCACCAATTACCAAACCTGGCTAGACCAATCCCAATCTTTATATCAACAAAAGCTTTGGAACGGTAAATATTACCGACTCGACAGCGAAAGCGGATCTGATATTGTGATGGCAGATCAACTTTGCGGTCAGTTCTACGCCCGTTGGTTGGGATTACCCGACATTGTGCCAGTAGAGTGCATACAATCTACCCTCAAAACTGTGTATGAGTCCTGCTTTTTGAAATTTAATAATGGTCTTTTGGGTGCTGCAAATGGAGTAAAACCAGATGGTACGCCTTTCAATCCCAATGCTACTCATCCCCTAGAAGTTTGGACAGGGATTAACTTTGGGCTTGCAGCATTCATGGTTCAGATGGGGATGAAAAATGAAGCCTTCCAGATGGCGGAAGCTGTCGTGCGCCAAGTTTACGACAATGGGCTGCAATTCCGCACCCCCGAAGCCATCACAGCTGCTGGTACTTTCCGTGCTAGTCACTACCTGCGAGCAATGGCAATTTGGGCAATCTACGGCGTACTGACAAAATTTTAAACTCGTTCCCATGCTCAGCCTGGGAAGGAAAGAATCATTTTGACTTTTGACTTAATTACCTCCTCCCGTTGACGGAGGGATTGCAGTAAAAAATAATTGTAGGAACGTCACCCAACAAATGCTTACCTTTTATTGGGTGACGTTCCTGAACGCAACCTACGCGAACATTAGTGTTTTTCGCTCTAACCGAACCGTATTGCTTGATTACTTCCCCCCGTTGACAGAGGGATTGCAGTAACTTTTTAAGTAACTTTACAAAATATAATATATGCTCCCGTAGGTTTGAGCCAAAAACGACCAAGGTATATGAAGAGAAATCCTATCAAACTGATGCCAGTTCTTCCGGCATTGAAATCGAGAAATTATCGGTTATTTTTTGGAGGTCAGGGGCTTTCTCTAATTGGAAGTTGGATGACTCAAGTTGCTACGATTTGGCTAGTTTATAGCCTGACTAATTCCGCCTTATTACTCGGTGTTGTGGGATTTGCAGGTCAATTTCCTAGCTTTATTCTCACCCCTATCGGGGGTGTTTTAGTAGATAAATTCCCCCGCCACCGGATCTTAGTCATTACTCAAATACTTTCTATGATCCAATCCTTAGCGCTTGCTTTTATAGCGTTTACAGGAATAGTAAATATTTGGCATCTGATATTTTTGAGTATATTTCAAGGAGTTGTGAGCGCCTTTGATGCGCCAGCTCGTCAAGCTTTCGTGCCAGAAATCGTAGAAAGAAAAGACGATTTAGCGAATGCGATCGCTCTCAATTCTTCAATGTTTAATGGAGCCAGATTAATTGGGCCTGCTATTGGAGGACTGCTTGTTGCTTCAGTTGGATCTGCTTACTGTTTTCTAATTGATGGACTCAGCTACATTGCGGTGATTGCTGCTTTATTAGCAATGAAGCTAAAGCCCAAAAAACTCAACGTTACAAACACTCATCCTTTGCAGAGATTGAAAGAAGGATTTGTATATACCTTCGGGTTTCCACCCATTCGCGCCATTATCCTGTTGCTGGCTTTAGTCAGCTTTATGGGAATGCAATATACCGTTCTCGTGCCAATTTTTGCCACTAAAATTCTTGGCGGTGGCGCTGAAACTCTGGGTTTTCTAATGGCTGCTTCCGGAGTTGGAGCGTTAGTAGGTGCGGTTTATCTAACTACGCGACAAAGTGTTTTAGGACTAGGAAAATTCATTGCTTATTCACCAGCCTTTATGGGAATTGGACTAATTGGTTTTTCTTTATCCCGCGTACTGGCGCTTTCTCTAGTGATGATGTTAATCGTGGGATTGGGTTTTATTATGCAATTCACATCTAGTAACACAGTTGTTCAAACAATTGTCGAAGATGATAAACGCGGACGGGTGATGAGCATCTACACAATGGCATTTTTTGGTGTCGTTCCCTTGGGCAATTTATTTGCTGGTAGTTTAGCCAATCAAATTGGCGCGCCCAACACCTTAATTATTGCTGGCAGTTTTTGTATCTTAGGTTCCTTACTTTTTGCCAAAGAGTTACCTACTTTAAGACGATTAATCCACCCAATATATACAAAGATTGGTGTAATCAAACCTCAGCCTAATTCATAATTACAACAGAAACTTTCAGGCTGCATACCAACAAATGGATTCAGTCAAAAGTAGTAGAGCGACAAGCTTAATTTGCTGGGTTTGCTGAGGGCTAAAAAGCTCGAAATGTAACCTTTGCCACATTTGTTCAACCCAGCATTTTAGCCTAGACGCGCTACTACCTTAGGTACCCAACCGTGTGAAGGGACTTACACCGTGCAGGTAGTAGACGAGCCTCGCCGGGAGCAAACCGCACGAGAAGCCCTGGTGAGTGTTCGTATTGCCAGGGTAGACATTCAACGACCCGATAACCTCAATGCCCAAGACTATCCCACCAGTGTCCGTCTTTGTACAGTCGAGGCAAAGGAGGTCAACCCACCGGCGGGACAAAAACCGATTCATTGGTGACTGTTGACCACCCATGAAGTCTTTTGTCTGGAACAGGCACTCGAAGTGATTGAGTGGTATTGCTGGCGCTGGCGGATTGAGCAACTGTTTGCCACCCTCAAGTAGGTAGGACTGAATCTCGAAGTCACTCAACTCGAATCGATAGAAGCTATTGAGCGTTTGAGTGTCCTGGCTCTATCAATTGCTGTGCGAACCCTGCAACTGGTGGAAGGGCGAGATAACCCAGACTTTACCTGCCTCGGTTGCTTTCACTTCGGAGCAGCAGCACTGCCTGACTCAACTGGCACCTTCGTTGCAAGGACGCACTCAAAAACAGCAAAATCC
This sequence comes from Trichocoleus sp. FACHB-40, assembly GCF_014695915.1. GTDB lineage: Bacteria > Cyanobacteriota > Cyanobacteriia > Cyanobacteriales > FACHB-T130 > Funiculus > Funiculus sociatus. The sequence goes on along the minus strand of NZ_JACJPF010000052.1, from coordinate 30,514 downwards.
TTATCTCCCCAATTCTTTAGCTTGGGCAACCTGGTTAATTGCCGGACTCAGAGGATGGTCGGGTTATCGCTCCCAGCGTCTCCCTGGAATGCCCACTCTAGTTCATGGTCTGCGGCAGTTGGAGTGGCTCTTCCTCGGATGGAAACTTGCTCAGACTCCACTTGTTTGTACACGGTAGCTTCCTTTTTAAGGGGGCTAGGGGGGGTCAAGTCTTATCCGAGAAGTATTGTTTGTTAAATAAATCATATTGTCACCCTGATGCCTTGGCATTTCCCGTAGTGCCTCTAGATGTCTTCGCTATCAAAGAGGAATCTGTTACAGATGTTTTAAATCATCATGTCTTAAATGTTCCAATTTTCTAGCTTAGTTTAGTTAGGCATAAAAATATAAAATTGTCTTATAACTTCTGTTAAAGCTCTTCATATTTTTTATCATGAAGTTAAAATAAAGATTTCATAAAGTTGTAGTAAAGATTTGATAAATTATTAGAGGCTATATTGACAGCACTACGTAAATTCACTAATACATGATCAAAGGGGAAATACCGTTACCCTTTTCTTAGTGTTTTTAACAAAAACCTAAAACGAACAAAGTTAAACTTTGAAAGCTAAGAGGCTAATAAATGAATCGGATGTTAGGATTGCCAGAGCATCCTCCGCCTCAGAACCTTGAGAACGCTTCTCATAGTCTTGCAAATATCCTCAACCTACTGAGGCTATCTCAATCAGATCCCAATCAGGCATCGGAATTTAACCAAGTGTTTGAAATGTGTGAGTTTCAACTTGGCGATCCCTTGGTTAGCTATAATGTATCCCCTCCCCCAGGAAATTCCGTTCATAGTGAACCAGATCGAGAAAACACTGATTGGTTTTATATAATTTGCCAAGGTCGGGTACGGCTGCTTGGTTTTGATGCTACGCAGGGAAGAGAAGTTTCCGCTCTAGTACTGGAAGCAGGCGAAAATTTTGGTGCAGAAGCTTTATTCGGCAATATGGAGCTACAAAGCGCCCTAAGCGTAAGGATGCCAAAAGCGATCGCTGCCAGTGCAGGTGTAGCAGCAAGGATTCCAATTGCACAATTGGAAACTTGGTTAGAGCGACTTCCGAATCTGAGAGACTACTTGCTGAAACTCTCTCAGGAGCGGCAATGTCTAATTTTCTTAAAAACCGCTACAGAATTGCGATCGCTTCCCAGCCTAAGTCTGCGGCAACTCTTACCCTACCTAGTAGAAATACGGATCTCTGCTGGCGAGTCGCTGGAGTATATTCCCGCAGAAACGGGTCGCTTCTGGCTTGGCAATGGGCAAATTCACGGATCGCAGCCACCAGCAGTAGGAGAAAGCTGGGGATATCCAAATCCAACGCCCACAGATTGGGTTGCACAGACAGATTTAGTGGTTTACCATCTGCCCACAGAACATTGGGAAGCAGCGATCGCGATCGCTCCGCTTTTAGCAGTTGTATCCAGCGATAGTGCTAGCAACGGACATCAAAAGCTAGCGAGTCATCAGGCGGTAATGCCGATTCATCGCGTCTCTGTCAATCGTCAGCCGTCACTGAATAACGGACAAACTCCCCTTTCATCACCTTCATCAACAGGAGGGAAAGAAGGGGGAACAGACAACCAACAACCAATTGCTTTTCCCAAACCATTAAAGCCTCGGCGATTGTTAGGACAACGCTATCCATTCATTCAACAGCAGAGTACCGCTGATTGCGGTGCCACTTGCTTAGCAATGATCGGACAGTATTGGGGCAAACGGTTTAGTCTCAATTCCCTCCGCAATCTAGCTGGCGTAGGACGTTTCGGTGCCTCCCTGACTAAAGGCTTAGCTACTGCTGCCGAAAGCGTGGGGTTTCATGCGCGTCCCGTGCGGGCTTCTTTAAGCCGCTTGGTAGATCGGACTAACCCTTGGATTGCCCACTGGCAAGGCGATCATTATGTCGTTGTCTACCAAGTCAAAGGGAGGCGCATCCTGATTGCCGATCCCGCAGTAGGCAGGCGATCGCTTTCTCACCAGGAATTTCAAGCTAATTGGACGGGATACGCCTTACTCCTCGACCCCACAGAACGACTGCAAACAGTCCAAAGTGAGAAACGCTCTCTCGGTAGCTTCTGGGGCATATTGTTGCCTTACCGCTCCCTAATCGGGCAAATTATCTTAGCATCTTTGCTAATCCAGGTTTTTGGACTAATTACCCCCCTATTTACCCAAATCATTCTCGACCGGGTTGTTGTCAACAAAAGCTTTATCACCCTACACGTCTTCGCCATTGGATTGCTACTTTTTGGCATTTGGCGCATCGGCTTAAGTGCTATTCGCCAATACCTGCTGGATTATTTTGCCAACCGATTAGACCTCACCCTGATCGGTGGGTTTATCAGCCATACTTTGACCTTACCCCTGAAGTTTTTTGAATCCCGCCACGTGGGAGACATTATTACGCGGGTGCAGGAAAACCAGAAAATCCAGATGTTTCTAACGCGCCAAGCTGTCACCGCTTGGTTAGATGCCTCAATGGCAATTGTCTATGTGGGGTTGATGGCGTATTATAACTGGCGTTTGACGGTCTTGGTTTTGGCACTGATTCCCCCCATCGCCATTTTGACAGTTGTGGCGAGTCCATTCCTCAGAAAGGTGTCGCGGGAAGTCTTTGCTGAGGAAGCAGCGCAAAACTCCTCCCTTGTGGAAATGATGAACGGCGTTGCTACGGTAAAAGCAGCAGCAGCAGAGCGAGAGTTGCGCTGGCGTTGGGAAGATCGGTTAACTGGTACGTTAAATGCGCGATTTCGGGGGCAAAAACTGGCAAATGGGTTGCAAGCAACTGGCGGCTTAATTAATACTTTGGGTAGTACTGCATTGCTTTGGTATGGGGCGACACTCGTAATGCAGAATCAGCTCACTATCGGTCAGTTTGTCGCATTCAATATGCTGATTGGCAATGTCATCAACCCCGTGCTGGCGTTGGTGAACTTGTGGGATGAACTGCAAGAAGTGATGGTTTCTGTGGAACGGCTGAATGATGTATTTTCAGCCCAACCTGAAGAAAATCCCCAACAACCTCTACTTGTTCTGCCTCATCTGAGGGGTGAGGTGAAGTTAGAGAACGTTACGTTTCGTTACTCTCAGGAGGAGGAGCGCAACACGCTCCAGAATATTTCATTTGAGGTGGCGGCTGGGCAAACCGTGGCGATTGTGGGGCGCAGTGGTTCCGGCAAAAGTACCTTAGTTAGTCTGCTACAAGGTTTATATCACCCTACCAGTGGTCGAATCTGTGTAGATGGACACGATATTCGACACGCTTCTCCCCAATCGTTGCGAAGGCAGTTGGGTGTGGTGCCGCAGGAATGTTTTCTGTTTTCGGGAACTATTATAGAAAACATCACGCTTTACGCTGACGAGTATACGCTAGAGCAAGTGGTGGAAGTTGCTAAACTGGCAGAAGCCCATGCGTTTATTCAAGATATGCCCTTGGGATACAACACGAAAGTTGGGGAACGGGGTACGAATCTCTCTGGAGGACAGCGACAACGGATTGCGATCGCTCGTGCTTTACTCGGCGATCCTCGCATCCTGATTTTAGATGAAGCAACTAGCTCTCTAGATACGGATTCTGAGCGACGATTTCAGCAGAATCTCGCTCGTATTAGCCGCGATCGCACGAGTTTTATCATTGCTCACCGACTTTCTACCGTTCGCGGAGCCGATTGCATCCTAGTGCTAGATCGAGGCATTTTGGTTGAACGCGGCACTCACGAGGAACTAATTGCGCTGCAAGGACTTTATTACCACCTAGCGCAACAGCAGCTCGATCTTTAATCCAACTTGCATACCTCGGATAACTCTGGATGTTCTTGGGTTCTGAATCAATACATCTCGGTTAGCGATGTTTAGTCCAAAGAGATCCCCCTAACCCCCGTAAAAAGGGAGGTTAGGGGGATCAAGCCTTAACCAAAAAGTATTGGGTTCTGAATTGGCAACTAGAAGAGGTGAGCCAAAGATTGAGCCATCAACCCGATAGAACTCAGGCAATCTATAAGGCAATTCTGGATAAATCGAGGTAATACAAGGCTATTGACGCTGAATTTCTTAATTCTGCCTGACTAATATGGAAAAACGAATCGTACCGATTCCCAACTCAGAGCCCTTTAACCCGCCAGCCACATTATCGGCTGCTGTTGGGAATAGCTGGGAAGACCTTCCCGTAGACCTATCCGACGATAGAAGTAGTGAGGCTGCATCTATCTATGGAGGTACAGCTGTCTCCGTACAAAGTCCCCAATCAGAACCCAAATCTTCTGGCTTTTCACTCCGCACTAGAACCGGAAACCAAGAGCCGAAACACTCAGCACCTGCTTCGGGCAACTGGTCTACTTCCCTACAAAATGTTCTGGAAGAGCCGCCTTCAACACTCCCCCGAAAACTGGTATTGGGAGGGTTAGTTTTTTGTGCGGCATTTGCTGTGTGGGCTTGCTTTGGGCAAATTGATGAAGTGGGACACGCCCAAGGGCGATTAGTGCCTAAAGGGGAGGTTTATAAAATTGACCCGGTGGAAATGGGCAAGGTTGTCAATATTGCCGTCAAAGAAGGGCAAGCGGTGAAAGCCGGGCAGATGTTGGTGGAACTGGATACTCAAATTGCTACTGGTGAAGTGGAACGGTTAGAGCAAATGCTGGGAACCAACCAAATCGAGTTAAGCCAGAAGCAAAGGCTTATTGAAAAAATGCGTCAAGAAAGCGGAACTCGTGCGGAAATTGCTAAGGCGGACGTTGAGGCTGCTGCTGCTGCGATCGCCCAAGCTAATGCCAAGACAGCTGCTTCCCAAAAGCTGCTGACTGAATATCTGGCGGATACAGCGGCAAATCAGGCAAGACTAGAACGGCTAAAACCGCTCTCCGGTACGGCGCAAGAACTGCTGGTGCAACGGCAAGCGGATGCGGCGGCGGCGGCTGAGGAAGTGGAACGGCTTAAGCCTCTGGTGGAAGAAGGTGCGATCGCCAAAAAATATCTGTTTGATTCCCAGCAAGTTTTACGCGATCGCCAAAGTGCTATTACCAAAAACAAGCTGGAAGAGGATACGGGTGTCAAGGAACAACTGTTTCAAGCCGAGCAAGCATTACGCGATCGCCAAAGCGCCATTACCGAAACCCAAGGCGAACTCCAGCAAACTCAAGCCCAAGCCGAGCAACTGCAAGCACAGCTGCACCAGAAGCAAGCCGAAGCACGCCGAACGCAGTTAGAGGCACAGCAGCAAATTCAGCAACTGGAAGTAGAAATCACCCAGCTCAAAGCTAAAATTGCTGAAAATAAAAATCTGCTTATCAGTGCTAAGAGCAAGCTAAAACAGCGGTTTCTCTACGCTCCCGTAGATGGTGTCGTGTCATCCCTCAACATCCACAACACAGGCGTTGTTGTGCAACCTGGACAGACCGTTGCCGAACTGGCTGCTGACAAAGCACCTCTAATTTTATCGGCTAGCTTGCCCAATCAAGAAGCAGGCTTTGTCAAGACAGGAATGTCGGTGCAAATCAAATTTGACGCTTTTCCTTATCAAGACTACGGTACCGTTTCCGGGAAGGTACTATCCGTATCCCCCGATGCTAAACCCGATGAACGTCTCGGCACAGTTTATCGGGTAGAAGTGGCGCTAGACCGGAATTCTGTCACCGCCAATAATCAAACCATCCACTTTAAGACGGGTCAGACAGCGACCGCTGATATTATCATCCGGCATCGTCGCATCGCCGACATCTTGCTAGATCCGATCCGGCAGCTGCAAAAAGGCGGCATCAATTTATAAAACGCAAAAAACAGTTTAGTAAAAAGGGCGATCGCTATGACTTATCACATTCCCTGTTCTAATCCCAATCTTGACAAAACCATAAATCCCGAACAGTTGAATCAAGTTGTCGAAGCTATCCTAGCTGGAAAATACTCCTGGGCTTGTGTTTTGCTTCTAAGGTTTTCTGGTTACAATCCTTTACACTACATCCCCTACCGTACTTACAACCGATTGCTCAAAGAAAACTGCCAAATTGGCAGACCCAATCCAGGTGAAACGGATAGTATAAACACAGATAACCAAAGCGATGCTGCTCGGTCTGAGAGCGTATCTCCGCATAATTGCTTAAGCAAGATTACGGATTTGGGTTATTTAGAGGCGGTTAGCGAACCACGTTCCCACCTCAGGGGCGGCAATTTAGAGCAGGGGTTTGTCTTCTCCAATCCAGAAGACGCTCCGGTGGAAGTGGTGGCACCGAAGAAGCCTTGGTTCTCTATTTTTTAAAGGGGAAGCTGCTGCAAAAGTTTCAACAACTACATTCAATTTAATTAAATAATACGAAATCCGCGTCCAAAAACTACTTTTTCTGGGAGAGAAAGAAGGGTACTCAAACTCTTGCTAGGGTGAGACTAATGGCACTTATGTACTCACTCAGGGCTCAGCACTCCGGACTTAGTATAACGCGACAGTTTCATTCTATTGCTAAACTAAAGCCTAGTTCATTTTTCTCAAGAACTAAGCTTTTTTTATTGGCTATATATACGGGTTGTTACATAAATAAATCTGCCAAAATGGCAACACTCTTTTAGTCTACTTAGCTACAGTATTCAGAACAGCCAAACAGGCTAATCAAACCAACCTTTTGAACGAGGACACAGCCATGAATATTTCCGATTTAGATATTTTGGAAGTCGTTTCTGAAGAAACCAGCATTGAAGGTGGATACGCCAATGCATATGCATCTGCATCAGCAAATGCATCTGGAACCTACTACAGCTACACCTCTACCGGAACTTATACCAGTGCTTATAGTAGCTATAGCTACTACGGGCCATACTCTTCTTCCTCCTCAAACTCTGGCTCTAGCTCATCTTCATATTAAGCAGAGATTTGCCGAAATTGCTAGTTAACTATAGAAATCGCTGAAGGCTGAAAAATTGAAGATGAAAAAAAGCTTTCAGCGGTTTTTATCACTAAAAGGAGGGAGGTATAAGTTAATTATAAAATTAGATAATCTAAGTTTCTGTGAGAATCAACTTCCTAGTAATAGCGAAGTATTAAGGGGGAAGAGGAATTACTGTTTCCTCCCCTAGTGGTAGAAGTAGCTGGTCAGCTAGCTCTGACTCTGCTCGTAGCGCACAGGCTATTTTAGAGATTTTTTCTTTGACAAAAGCACTGGGGACTTTGGCTATGTAATCGGAGCTGGATACTCTGCCTCTATCAGCGACGCAGCATCTGGCGCTCTGGCTAATGGTAGTACCTATGCCTTATGATTTGCCGGAGCTGGTACTTTCTCAAGCTTATGTAATTTTGGTTTAAATAAATAAGCTGTTGATTAGAAACGCTACAAAAATGCTTGTTCTAATCAATGGCTTAAAGTCGGTTTTTCAACTTTTTTATAGCCAAAATTTCCTACTTGCTCTTATCTCTATTAATAAGGAGATAGCGATGATTAGCTCATCAAATAAAGACGTTTTCTATCTTTGCATACTCGGAAGCATAGTAGTTACTTTTGCTTCTCCTTCCCAAGCTAACCCGATCCCCAGTTTCACTCCTCCTAATTTCACTCCTCCTAGTGGCATCGCCCCTAGTGTCAGCAGTAGTTCCAGTAGCTCTAGTTCATCCTCATCTTCAGGCGGTTCTGGTAGCAGTAGTACTGCGACAGCAACCTCGCCCACAGGAACCAGTAGCAGTAGCCAGACAACATTCACTCCCGGAGCAACCTCCAGCAGCGCTAGCGCTACAGCAACTGCGACAACAACTGCTCCCCCTACCACTAGCGCCACAGCAACAGCACCCGCTCCCGTATCTCCGAATTCTGGCACAACTTCACCTGCACCCGTACCCGCACCCGTATTTACCAATCCCGGTGGCGCAAGTGTAAATGCACCCGCACCCGCACCCGTATTTACCAATCCCAGTGCCGCACCCGCCGCCGTATTTAGTAATAGTAATTCTGCTACCGCCGCAAATGTAAACGCACCTGCTGCCGTATTTAGTAATTCTGCTAGTTCTGTAAGTTCGGGAACAACACCATTCGTAAGAACATTTTCATCCGCAACAACATCCATTAGCACCTTTTCCTTACCATCGTCTCTCCCAACTAGCAGCGCTATTAGTGCTGGCAACAAAGAAAACCGTGTTGAGGATAATCAGGATAGTAGCGTCAGCCGACAGATTCCCTACAGAGTGATAGGAGTACCCAGCCGCGTTTTTCCAGGTTTAGGTATGAGGGCAATTCCCATTAATTCCAACTAATACTAATGTGCAGTTGCATAAAATTGCTCAGTGGTCATTGCACATTAATACTATGCACGAATGACGCGAGATAGTATAATACAGTTTCACGATGTTTCTGCGATACCCTAACTCTAGGAAAATTGGAATGCGTAGTAATGAGTTTTGACCACTTTATGTGTATCAAATAAAACCTAACATGAAATATTTTTCAGGGTCATCCGTTGAAGTTAATGAAATTGTTGATTTCCTGAAAAAAGACCTACAGTTAAAAGAAGTATGTCAGAAGATTTTATATCAAAAAATTATTACCCAAGCTGCTCAGGAAAGAAGTTTAGCCGTCATGCCAGAGGAAATCCAGGCTGAGGCGAACAAGCTGCGTTACGCCAGGCGTTTGGAGAAGGCTGCTGATACGTTAGCATGGCTAGCCGATCAGATGATCGCTCCCGAAGACTGGGAGGCAGGAATTTGCGATCGCCTGATTGCTAAAAAATTAGCAGAGAGTCTTTTTGCCAAAGAAGCAGAGAAGTTTTTTGCCCAAAACAAGCTGAATTTTGACCAAATCTTACTGTATCAAATTATTCTTCCTGATGAAAGAATTGCCCAAGAACTCTTCTATCAAATTGAAGAACGGGAAATTAGCTTTTATGAGGCAGCTCACCTTTATGATATTGATGAGCGGCGTAGACATCAATGCGGTTATGAAGGCAAGCTTTACCGTTGGAGCTTTAAGCCAGATATATCAGCGGTTGTCTTTAGTGCCAAACGAAAAGAGGTGTTTGGCCCAGTTTCCACCGACCAAGGTTATCATCTGTTTATAGTTGAAGAGTTTATCCCAGCTCAATTAACGCCTCAAACACATCAAGAGATCGTGGATAGGATGTTTAAAGAGTGGCTAGCTAGCGAGCTAAACTATATGCTACATAGCACAACAGCTTAAAAAAGCTACCTCCCTAAATATTTCGGGTTGGGGTAATTTAAAAGATTATTAGCCTATAAATAAACATTGATTATGATCCACTCTAGAATCTTAATCCAACGGGTAGTTTCACCAGATGGAAAAAGCGTTGCGTCAGCCAAGAGCATAGCGATCGCATCTGGCGCTGAGAGTACAATTAGTCAAACCGTCACCGTTCAAGTTTCTTCCAGCAAGGGTTGTAGCAGTAGCTCAACATCTAGTACCTCTAAATATACACAAAAAAACTAAACATCAAGAAACCCGTTTTCCTAGAGAAAACGGGTTTTTAAGTCGAGGTTTAAACTTCTTGCGCCAAGTCAGGAGAAAGGTTAAAGGAGAAGGGGAAGAAATATTACTTACTTCTTCCGTTTTTACTATGCTTTCCTAGCAGGGAAAGCAGAGGAAGCTTTTCCCTTTTCCCTCCTATTGCAAAAGGGACTTTTGTAATAGGTCTATTACTACGTTTATTTCTGCCTACCCCTTTATTTACTTAGTGCCAAGTAATACCTCAGCAGGCAAGTCGCTGTACTTTACCAACTATGAAATTGGGATGCAATTAGTAAAATTTTGATAGGCTGAAATCTCTATAGTTGCTGTACTTTACCTCAACTTTGATGCCAATACTTTATTTCTAGCTCTATATCCAACGCCTATTAAGCAAAAGATAAGTAAAGCAAAAGTTCCGGAAGACTCAGGAGTTTTAACGACTACTTGATTCCTTTTAATTTCTACTAAAGTTAGATAAGTTAAGCTATCGAAAGTACGCGAATACTTACCTGTAACCGAGGCTCTGGCAGATTCTTCGCTCCCTCCATAAGACTTCTTAAGAAAATCTTTCAATGGTTTAGAGGTGGTAATGCTATTACTCTTATTACCTATAAAGAAATCACCGCCACCTGGAGTATTTAATTTACTGGATATACTAAAGAAATCTAAGAGAATCCAGTTGTCCCGCTCGTTAGTGTTATACAACTGAAAAGATATCTCTCCAGCAGCACTAGCGCGTTCAAATTTGGGATTTTCAATGGAAGTCTTTAGCTTTAAATCAGCTAAAAAATCAAAAGAAAACCTTTGTTTATCTCTCACGAGAAAATCGTAACCGATAATGGCAGCAGTGCTTTGGGCTAAACCAAAGTAATTTTTACCTGCACCGTTTGCTGTACTTACAGAGGAGTTTTCGGCGAATGTCGGCGGTTTTAAAGGATCGGCTGTAAAAGAGGCGTTAGCGTTAGCGTTAGTAGTCACTTGACCGTTGGTTGCAATTGTATCAGTCAAAGTATCGGTGAAAGTCTCAACCCCTAAAGGATTGTGACTAAAGTTATTAACTTTGAATGTTGCTTCAGACTTGGCTAGAGTAGCCGCAAAACTGGGTGAAGCAACAACCAGAGAGCCAGTTACTAACGGTGTAACGAATAGAAATAAGCCTACGCCCAGCTTGTATTTTAGTGCCATTAAATCTTTTCCTTCGTATTTCAATAGATATCAGAAAGTAAATTTTTCTGATTTGCCGAAATTTACTGCCCTAGCCGTGTATTAAAAACAGCATTATAAATATAGGGCTGTTCGCTTCTAAGAGAAATAGTCTTATCGTCAAATGGATGAGATTCCCAAACCAGAGATGTTAGGCTAAAAATCTCGACGATAAAAATTCCTACTGCAATAAAGCCAGAAAAAGTAGCTGCGTACTGTCTCCGTAATTATACTAATGCCATATTGATAAAGTTGATGTAAAGCTAACGTAATTAAGAATATTTTTTTTTAAAGATTGTGTGAAGTAGGAACCGTCACTGGATGCTGGACAAAATGGGAAGATTGCCATTCTATGTATTTGTTCTATATAAACTGTTATTAGGAACAAAATCACAAGTAGCCGCACAGGTGCTATTTTTGCCCGCAAAAGGCGAGGCAAATATTGTCAATAGCGGTAGTAGTGCGCTGTAGAGTATCACTCGGAAGCAATCAAGGAGTACCGAAAGGTAGTAGAGGAACACCTGGAAAAAACCAAGAAACCCTTGGACAAATCAAAGTAGCATCTAACAGTTAGTTGTCAGATGTCAGTGGAAAAATTTTTCGGTGCGCCTCAATTATTCCAAGTGAAGTGAAACGTTGCTCCTGCGCCTGGTTCAGACTCAACCCACACTCGTCCCCCCCGACTCTCGACGATTTTCTGAACCACTGAAAGACCGATACCAGTTCCTTCAACTTTGTCCCTAGACTCCAGCCGCTGGAAAATGCCCCAGATTCTCTGATGGTACTCTGGTGAAATTCCTTGGCCGTTGTCAGTGACTGAGAACTCGTAGGATTTTCCCATCCGAAAACCTACATCGATACGCACATCAGGACGCTGAGAATACTTGATAGCATTGTTGATCAAGTTCATAAAAATCTGTTGCAACGGCACCCGCTGAGTTTTTAGCGTCGGCATATCCGACTGTACAATAATTGAAACTTCAGTGGGAGGGGCGAGCAGTTCGATTACTTCATCTAGTAAGGTGGAGACATTCACCGTCTCGATTGGTGTTTGCACGCGACCTGCGCGAGAATATTGCAGAATGCCGTCAATCAGGGCTTCCATGCGGTGTACCCGTCCGCGCAGCAAGCTCATATGCTGGCGGGATTCATCACTGAGTTGATCTGCAACGTCTTCCTCGATCCATTCGGAAAGATTAGCGATCGCCCGCAGAGGTGCTTTCAAATCATGGGATGCAATATAGGCAAATTGGTCTAACTCGCGATTACTGCGCTCTAACGCTTCGGTTAGTTGGGTGAGTGCTTCGGCTTTTTTCTCCAGTTCCTGACGCGATCGCACCTGTTCAGTCACCTCTACCGCGTGGGTCATTATCCCATAAACCTTGCCATCCACATCTAATAACGGTTGGTAAACAAAATTCCAGAAACTTTCCTCTAAAATGCCATCGTTGTTGCGGTCGAACATCGCCCGCATCTCTTTGCCGACAAAAGGTTCGCCACTGGTATAAACCCGGTCTAACAACTCGAAAAAGCCTTGCCCTTGCAAATCCCAGAACGCCTCCCGTGCGGGTTTACCGAGGATATCTCGCTTTTCAACAATCTGCATATACAGTGGGTTAGCTGTTTCGGTGACATGGTTCGAGCCACGGGTGATGGCAATTGCGGCTGGTGCCTGCATGAAAACCCCCTGTAGTTCGGCACGCGCCGCTTGGGCTTCGGCTAAAGCGCGATCGCGTGCCTCCTCTACTTGTTTGCGCTTGGTAATATCCGTGTGTACTCCCACCCATTCCCGAATGCTGCCATCTGCTTCCAGCACTGGCACCCCCCGAACACTCATATATCTATATTCCCCATCCTTTCGCCGTAGACGATGCTCAACTTGGTAAAGAGTTCGGTTAGCAAGGGCAGTTTCCCACGCCTGCGCTGTGTGAGCTTGGTCGTCTGGATGAATAGCATTGAGCCACCCCCAGCCTTTATACTCCTCATAGGTTTGTCCTGTGAACGCACTCCATCCAGGCTGAGGAGTGACAAGTTCCCCCTCAGCTTTGGTGTCCCAGATAATCTGAGCAGTAGCTTCAATTAGGGAACGGTAGCGCTGTTCGCTTTTGCGGAGTGCTGACTGCACCGTTTCCACCTCCATACCTGCTGCTCGTTCGCAGGACAGTTGCCAAGATTTTTCCGTAGAGACGCCATATATCGAGTCTTTACAATTGGTAATGTCCACCATTAAGCCGCGCAACAGCTTGGGGCGATCGCATTCATCTTTAACGACGCGCACTACATCTTTGATGAATACGATGCGACCATCAGATGCGATCGCCCGATACTGAAATTCGCCTTCTCGCCCCTCGTTAATCGCGAGCGCACAGAAGTTTACGCACCAGTTGCGATCCTCTGGATGGAGAATTCGATCCTGCCAGAAGTTCGGCTCATTTAACCACTGACTGACAGGATAGCCGAGGATATCAATAGCGCGATCGCTGACAAAAGTAAACCTCCACGTTACCGCGTCCATTTCCCAGACAATGGCATCAGTTCCCTGCACCAGCTCAACAAAGCGAGTCAATTGCGTTTCTGCTGTACTTGGTGCCGTTTGTAACTGGGTTTCACTCATTGCTTAAGTCTTGTTTTTAATATGACTGGGTGATACTGATGCTTCGCAAAACGAGGATTCATCACAAAAAAAATTCGGTGACAAAACCCTTTTATTAGTTATGTGAATACTAAATAAACCTCAGAAAAAATATACTTCCTGCCTCCTTCCCGCTTCGGGAAGGGGAGGTGAGCAACTATTTCTTTTAAGTAAATTCTGCGGCAATTCCGTCCGTTTTTGCCGCCATAATAAAATCGTTGCGGTGCAGCCCACAAATAGCGTGAGTCCACCAACTCACCGTCACCTTACCCCACTCCGTAAGCAATGCGGGATGATGTCCTTCTTCTTCCGCTGCTTCGCCCACTTTATTTGTCAACGCTAGTGCTGTCTGAAAATCTGGAAACTCATAAGTGCGTTCCAGCCTGGGTATGCCATCCACTTCTACAATGTTCCAGTCTGGAACCTGCGGCTTGAGTTCTGCGATTTCCTCATCGGTAACGCGAGGTGCATCCTTATTGCAAGCGCTGCACTTTTGTTGTGTCAGATTTGCCATACTTCCCTGCTTGTGACAGTAAATTGCTCAAATTTACTAAAGTGAGCTTTTTAGCACATCGTCCCTAAAGCGGATTTTGCCGGGATGGGGAGGGTGAGCGCGATCGCGCTAAGCCGTCTTTAACCACTTCAGCAAGGCGCTTTAATAGCATTGATGTAAAAAAACTGGTTGGCTTCTTCAATGTTGCCAATTACCAGAAAGCCAGCATTCATAATCTGAGCAAGCAAATCAGACTGTTTCTCTAACCAGCGGTTTATAGGTTCAGAAATTTTCAATAAACCACCGAACTTAAGCACGCGATAGGCTTCCTTAAGATAATCTGGATAGTTGATGCCCATTAGAGAAAGAGAAAAGACAGCAACATCAAGTTTTTCGTCTTCTAAGGGAGTATGAGCAATATCGCAGGCGATCGCGGTTTCATTGATGGCGATGTGATCGAAGGAGTAAACCTTGTTCGGCAGAGACTCGGCAAGTTTGGCTTCACCGCAACCAAAGTCACCTACAACCCAGTCAGGACGTTTTTCAAGGGACTTGGCAATCTTTTCATAGGGGATTTCCGTCCAAGTTTTTCGCGCCTCACGGTAGAGTGTGTGATACAAGTACCATTCCTCTGGATTCTGATTTAGTCGTTCATGGGTAGTTTGGCTGTAGGCGCTGTTGAAGCGACTGTTCATCATGGAGAAATCGCCAAATCGACGCAGGGCAATTTCTGTCTCGAATTCTGGTAAGGGGACTTTTAACTGGGTACGCTCAAAGACGAAAACCCCATCCTGTTCTATCCGTGAAATCCATGCTTGTAGAGCCTCATTTGCCTTCTTTTGCATGGTTTCGGGTGATGCCAGTTCCCCTTCAGGAATAACCCCATCTACAGCAGCATCAGCGAGAGTTTTCTTCCACTGAATCCGATGCCACCGCATCTTATCCCAAGACCAGATATCATCTTTATGGGCAAGGACAACCTGCGGGATGATTACCTCAACTTTCTCGAAAGCTGAGCCTTGTCGGTAGAGTCGCCCAACGAGTTGTTCATACTCAGCGCTAGTCCAAGGCAAACTGACAACCATTAAGCGGTTACAAACATATTGCAGTCCATCAACGCCAGTGCCAACAGGCGCGGTTCCAATCAATACATCAACTTTGCCTTTACAGAACTGCTCTAACCCAGTCTTTTCCTCACCTGTGAATAAACCAACTGTAAAGCCAGCATTCTGGATTGCCTGACGCAATGGCTCGATTAGCCCTGTGAGGTAATGGGTGTAAACGAGGGTTCCTTTTCGCAATGCACTAACAATTGTGTCGATTTTGGCATCGAGTAAAACCTGTTCTTTATCGAGAAGGCTACCCTGAAACGCTTTTACTAATTGGGGAAGAAATGACTCGCCAGGGATTTCAGGATGGGTTGTTTCAATATCCAGCTTGTAGTTTGGTCGGTAGCGGATGCCATACAGAATTAGCTTCTCGTGCATGGCGATCGCATTCGCAATACTACTAAATGTCTTGAGGTCGCTGAACTCCACACCCTTAATCATCTCTAGCAGTGCTTTGGCTTCGTAGAGGTTGTTAATTACAGGTGTGGCACTCATGCCAAGAACACACAAATCGGGGTTTTTCTGCCTTGCCTCACACAGTAGACCATTGACTACTTGCCGACGTTTGCTTTCTACTTTAGGAGTGCGCTGTTTAACGTTTTGAATTTCATCTAAAACAATAAAGTCAATTTGGTGATTATCGACCAACTGCCGTGCCATCTTGTCTGAATTTGGCTGCTGGAAGGTTTCAAAGTTCAGAATCAGGTAAGTATGCTTTTCTGGATTAACTTGGATATCGCCACGCTCTTTAACGATAACCATGCTGTCGGGATAGACGGATGCGATCGCGTCTTTCCACCCTTTGACGGTACTGTTGAAGGCGATGATGATTGTCAAACGTGCATTAATTACACGGCTTGTCAAAATGGCGGATATCGTCTTACCTGCGCCAACACCTGACCAGTTGCCCACTCGTCGTTCTGTGAGTACGCGATAGGCTGTAAGCTTTTGCATTAGTTTGGGTGGTGCATGGAAGCTATAGCCTGGGGGAATAGGAAGATTATTTGCCCCATCGTACTGGCTTAAGAAACGGTTGCGGATCTCGTTAAAGTAGGCTCCACCTGTTTCGGTACGGAGGCGATCAAGGTTGAATTTAGGGTCATTATTTAGGCAAGCTTGCCAGATTTCGCTGACTCGGTTACAGACAAGAAATTCTAGTGTTTCCTCATCCGAGGTGATTCCTGCATCAACTAAGAGGTCAACTGCTTTGAGTGCTGCAAAAGAGCGAAGTGTAGGCAGTTCTTCAGTAGTTTCTTCCTCGGTAGGAACTACATTGGGGGCTATTTCCTCATCATTGCCAAGTTCTTCGTTATTAAGTTCGGCGTTCTGTTCCTTAATTTCATCAATAATTTTCTCAAAATCAGACTCAGGGTTAGGTGAGGAGCATAAGCCTTGAATGGTCTTAATAAGGCGAGTATTACTGTTGTAACCATTTGTCGAGGCAGCTATCATGCCGTTTTGACGCATGATGGCGTATAGTTCCGAAGGCTGGAGACTTGGCAAAACAGGTTCAATGCTACGCAGGAAACACAAAACAGAGTTGTGGTTCCATTTGTTAAAGACACCTAACCAATCCCCCCAACCTGCCCAACCCTTACCTTTATAGGTCTTGGAAGGAAGTGAGGGTATATCATTCGGTCGGTTCTTGCTCTTAGACCATTCAAACCATTCAGCTTGGATCTTAAATCTCAGGCTGCGGGCAAAAGTGCGGGCTTCCTCAAAGGAGCGATAGGTTCGGTCACAACCAGCAACATAACCTGTCCCAAGCCAATCACCCCAGCCTAACCAGCCTTTATTCTTATAGACACCGGGAGGATGTGCTGGAATATCATCCGGTTTAGCACTGCTCTTAGACCAAGTTCTATATTGATTTTGATTTTTAAAATTAAGGCTGCGAACGAAAGTACGGGCTTCTTCATAGGGTCGATAGGTTCGGTTAAAGTTAGCAATAACACCAGTTCCAAGCCAATCACCGATGCCTGCCCAGCCTTTATTTTTATAAGTACGTTCTGGTGTTGCAGGAATATTATCTGGTTTAGCACTGGTCTTAGACCATTTGAACCATTCTGCTTGATTCTTCAATCCCAGGCTGCGGACAAAAGTACGCGCTTCCTCGAAAGGTAAGTAAGTTCGATTCTGAGAAGCAATAGTATCAGTCCCAAGCCAATCACCCCAGGTATTCCAGCCTTGATCGCTGTAACTCTCGCTTGGATATGCCGGAATATCATCCGGTTTAGCATCGCTCTTAGACCAAGCGTACCATTCAGATTGACTCTTCAATCCCAAACTGCGGACATAAGCACGCGCTTCCTCAAAGGGTCGATAGGTTCGATACCGAGGAGCAATAGTACCTGTCCCAAGCCAATCACCCAAGTTAACCCAGCCTCGATCTTTATAAGCTTTCGGAGGGTGTGCAGGAATATCCTCTGGTTTATCGCTGCTTTTAGCCCATGCTACCCATTCAGTTTGGTTCTTCAATCCCAGACTGCGAACATAAGCACGGGCTTCTTCAAAGGGTCGATAGGTTCGGTTTTGATTGGCAATTGTACCTGTCCCCAACCAGTCACCCATGCTTATCCAGCCTTGATTTTTATAAGCTTGGTCTGGAGCCTTGGGAATATCATCTGGTCTAGCATCGCTCTTAGACCAAGCTTTCCATTCAGTTCCACTTTTCAATCCAAAGCTGCGGACATAAGCACGCGCTTCCTCGAATAGACGCCAGCTATAGCGCGGTTTTTCCTTTGTGTCTTTCATCTTTAACATCTATCAATGTGGCTGACGGGTGCGACTTTGCTGATGGTGTAGTCTCATCCGGTATAACTCAGTTGATTGATATTTGCTTCAGCTTTTCCCAAAACAAATTTCAGTTTGGGAATCTCTTCCACTCCTTCAAAAAATAACTCGCTTGTCATACTTAGCGAGATCGCATCCTTCAGAATACAAAGCGTGATCGCATTCTTACCAATAGAAAGCGCGATCGCATCTTCCCAATGCAAGGAGAGCGATCGCATCCTCCCCAACACAACAAGCGCGATCGTATTCTTCCTAATACCAAAGCGCGATCGCATCCTTCCCAACACAACAAGCGCGATCGCATTCTCCCAATACAAAGCGCGATCGCATTCTCCCAATACAAAGCGCGATCGCATTCTCCCAATACAAACCGTGATCGCATCCTCCCCAACACAACAAGCGCGATCGCATCCTTCCCAACCCACAACAGCGGGATCGCACTCTTCCCCAACACAAAGCGCGATCGCATTCTCCCAATACAAAGCGCGATCGTTTGATTCTAATTCTTTGACACTTTTAGATCGCAAACCCCAAAACAACATTTAAGCTAAAGCGAATCTGTTCCCAGTATTCTTCCTCTAGCACACCTACCAAACCCAAAACGCGACGATGATCGACAGCACGAATTTGCCCGACATCAATAAAACGGTCTTGGTCTAATCCATTAGAGGATGTTGCTTTGACATTTACAACGTAGGGGGCTTCTTTATTTCCCGGTCGAAACGGCATCACAATTGTTAGAAGTCCATACTGGTTCATGATGTCATTTTGCACAATCAAGCAAGCGCGGGTTTTTTGTGCTTCAGCCCCTACGGTTGGATCGAGTGTTACCCAACGGATTTCTCCCCGCCGATAAGTTAAATTACTCGCTGGCATTAATGCCATCCCCAGCTACACTATCCCAAGCTGAAATTGCAGCTTGGTACTCTGGATCTTTAGCATCCTGTTGGAGGGCGGTAATCATTTGTGCCTCCAGAATCCGGCGGCGGTGTTCTGCCAGCAAATCGTTAATATAGGCGCTGCGGTTGCCTTTTGCCTGCCGATCTACAAATCGCAGGATGTCATCTTCTAAAGAGATTGTGACTTTCTGCATAAGTATGAGTTTTGGGTATGGTAATTTCATCATACTTAAAATTGTCCCCGTTCATCTCAGGTACCGCGTGTGAAGCGAACAGAACAAACCAAGTAAAGCGCATCTTCTCCAGCACAAAGCGCGATCGCATCCTCCCCAATACTAAAGCGCGATCGCATCCTCCCCAACACAACAAGCGTGATCGCATTCTCCACTTCCACAACAAGCGCGATCGCATCCTCCCCAACACAACAAGCGCGATCGCCTCTTCTCCAGTCAGGTCTTGTAAAATGAGAAAATCTGATAACCATTACAGGTTAAAGCCGTGACACCAAGTTCACAAGACACGGACGTTGAGATCAGAGAATTTCCGATTCGTCTGCGGGAAGGGGGGGAAATTACCGTTCCCCAGCTGGTGCAAGATCACCTCAATTTGACCGAAGGAGATATGCTGACGCTGCTGCAAGTAGGCGATATAGTCTTGCTTACCCCCAAACAGCCCCAAGTTCCCCAACTAGCCGATAAATTCATAGCCATCATGGAAGATGAAGGCGTAGGCTTGGCTGAATTGCTAGAAGGATTACAAGCAGAACGCGAAGCAATCTGGCAAGAGCAACAGCAAGATGCGTAGAGTCTTTGCTGACTCAAGTATTTTAATTGCTGGAGCAGGGTCTCGCACTGGAGCCAGCCGTGCTGTGCTGACAATGGCTGAAATAGGATTATTTAAGCTGGTCATCTCCCAGCAAGTATTAGACGAGTGCTATCGCAACCTCCGCAAAAAATTACCCGCCGCTCAGCCAATTTTTGCACAACTTCTGGCTGCTACCGATCCTGAAATTCGACCTAACCCACCGTCAGAAGAATCGGCTCGATGGACAGCTATCATCGAAGCAAAAGATGCTCCAATTTTGGCTGCTGCTGTACTGGCAAATGTCGATCGTCTTTTGAGTTTAAACACCAAAGATTTTACCCAGGAAGTCGCTGTACACAGTGGGCTGATTATTCAGACTCCCGCCGATTTCATCAGAGAAATTCGCGCAATTGTAGAAAGGGGTTTGCAGTAGACTCTCTATTAAACCGGATGAAAGGACGCGATCGCATCCTCCCCAATACAAAGCGCGATCGCATCCTCCCCAATACCAAAGCGCGATCGCATCATCAAAGGTAATTGGTAAGGTAGCGATCACCGATGGTCGGTTAACCGGACTAGGTGAATCGCTAATTCTATGAGCAAAGTAATAGTAGGCACGAGTATATGAGGTAATAATGCAATCCACAGTTGAAGAACTAGCTACGCAACTGCCGCCATTAATTCCCCGCGAGATTCTTTTTGGCAACCCAGAAAGAACCAGTCCGCGACTCTCACCGGATGGCAAATATCTAGCGTACATTGCTCCGGACACTCAGAATGTCTTACAGGTATGGCTGCGGACAATTGGAGAAGAAGGCGATCGCCAGCTGACAGCTGACAAAAAGCGCGGTATCCGCATCTTCTTCTGGACTTACAACGCCGACCAGCTGATTTATATGCAAGACTCGGACGGCGACGAAAACTTCCACCTCTACTTGGTGAATATTCACTCCAATAGTGTCCGCGACTTAACGCCATTTCAAGGAGTGAAAGCGCAACCTGTGGATTTTGACCACAACTTCCCGGATCAGATTTTGGTGGGGATGAACCTGAAAGACCCCCAAAAGTTTGACGTTTATCGCGTCAATCTGAACAATGGTGCAGTTGAGTTGGATTCGGAGAACCCTGGTAACATAGTAAGCTGGACGGCTGATGCTGAGTTCCAGATCCGTGCAGCTACAGCCGCAACTCCCGATGGTGGTTCTGACCTCTTATTCCGGGAAACCACACAAGGCAGCTGGGACACTCTGCGTCACTGGGGGCCAGATGATGAGGGCGGCGCAGTCAGCTTTTCTGCTGATAACAAAACCCTTTATATTGAAGGCAGTCACGATGCCAATGCTGCGCGTTTGCTTGCCTTGGATTTGGCTACCCGCGAAGAAAAGGTGATTGCAGAAGATTCTGAATACGATGTTGGCGGGATAGTTATACACCCAACTACGCGAGTTATTCAGGCAGTTTCCTTCTATAAAGATAAACAAGAGTGGCGAGTGCTTGACGAAAGCATCGCTGCTGATTTTAAAGCGATCGCGCAAGTGCGTCCAGGTGAGTTCAGCATTTCCTCCCGCGACCTTGCAGACAAAAACTGGCTAGTCGCTTACCTCACCGACGATGGCCCTGTCTACTACTACGTCTATAACCGCGAAACCAAAACCAGCACATTCTTATTCAGCAACAAACCCAAACTTGAAGGGTTGCAACTTGCATCAATGCAACCTGTCTCCTTCGAGGCGCGAGACGGCTTGACTATCCACAGCTACCTGACGACACCTGTGGGGATATCTGCCCAAAACTTACCAACAGTGTTGCTTGTCCACGGTGGCCCTTGGGCGCGGGATACTTGGGGTTACGATCCGCAAGCGCAATGGTTGGCTAACCGGGGTTATGCGGTGCTGCAAGTCAACTTTCGCGGTTCGACTGGCTACGGCAAAGCTTTTGTCAATGCAGGTAATCGCGAATGGGCTGGTAAAATGCACGATGACTTGATTGATGCCGTTAATTGGCTGGTGCAACAAGGCATCTCCGACCCCCAAAAGGTTGCCATTATGGGCGGTTCCTACGGCGGTTACGCAACGCTGGTAGGATTGACTTTCACGCCGGATGTATTTGCCTGCGGTGTGGATATTGTTGGGCCGAGTAACCTAATTACGCTGATGCAAAGTATCCCGCCTTACTGGGAACCGCTGAAGGCGAATTTCTACCATCGCGTGGGTAACTTGGAGACGGAAGAGGAGTTTCTGAAGACGCGATCGCCTTTATTTTTCGTTGACCGCATCGAGAAGCCTTTACTAATTGGACAAGGTGCTAACGATCCGCGAGTTAAAGAAGCAGAAAGCGAACAAATTGTCAAGGCGATGCAACAAGCTGGTAAACCAGTAGAATACGCCCTCTACCCCGACGAAGGACACGGTTTCGCCCGTCCAGAAAATCGGTTACATTTTTATGCGATCGCTGAGGAATTCTTAGCTAAATACTTAGGCGGTCGTTGCGAACCGTTGGGAGACATTCCCGGTCATTCAGGTGTGCTAAATCCAAGTCAAAATTAAACGCAAAGGTTCGCTAAGGTAAACGCAAAGGAACGCTGAGAATTACTTGGCGTTCCTTTGCCTATTTCCGGCTGTCATACCAGGTATTTACTACTGAGATGATGTTATCTATTTCGTCGTCAGTTAATTTTTTAAACTTATTAGTGTGATTGAAGTGCAGCTTTGGATTTTGCTGACCTTCAATCACAGGCTCCAGAATCCATTTATAATAACTGCGATCGCTATCTAGAGTAAAAAAGAATAAACAGACTGGGAAAGGTAATTCAGCGAGGAAGTCAATTGACGTTTCATTAAGCTTAATCTCGATAATATCGTCATCCTGAATTGACTTTGGAGTAGAGGCTGTTGCTTTAAACTGGACTCCGAAGAGCCTACCAGTGTAAGCAGCACTTTTTCTGATTGTTACCAAAAAGTCCAAGCCATAATCTTCTTGATGTCTTGAAACAATCAGGTCATTTCGACGGGTTAAGTACATGAGTGTTAGAGATTCTGCCCGTTGTCCGATATACCAAGCTTGTTTTGTTGTCACGCTTCTATCTCCAATTTGAGTCGGAAAATTGTGAACTTAAACGGTTAGTATGGTATCTTCTCCAGAAATCGTTCACCTCGTTCCAGAGCAGTTCCCTATTCTGTGTGTTAATCGGAAACATTGTAGAGAGGCTTGACATAGAGCTGAGGCTTTCTCCATTTGCAGAAACTATATAACCTGTCTCTTTTATCTCATCAATACCAACTATATAAGTAGGGGCGGGATACGATGCTAAACCACATACACCCTCTTTCGGTACTTTAACCTTTAGCCGATTTAGTTTTTTTGTATAGCCTTCTCTTGTGGTTTTAACTTGGACGAAGAAGTACGGGACAACGGCTCCAGCCCCTACAAGTTCCACAATAAAATCAACATACTGCCATTTATCTCCTAAAAACTGCGGCTTGAAAATTGGGACAGAATTAGAGTGAAACGCAGTCGTTAAAACTATGAATATTGCTTCACCCCGTTGTCCAAGTGCGTCCCTCATCTATATTGCTATCCTAATTCAGCTTATAATTTTATCCCTATGCCACGGGGCAGGTAGCGCTGCCGACCTCACACAGTTTCTACAAAGTCGTGAACTATCTTCATTAGACAGTCAAGCGCCTTCTCGCAGCTTATCCGGCACGCCACGATCTTCTTGAGTAGAGGTGTCACCGGAGACTTTTTGACCGGAGGCAATATCTTGCAACAGTCGCCGCATAATTTTACCAAAGCGAGTTTTGGGTAAGCGTCGGTAAAGCGAATTTCTCGAAAAACTGTGTTTCCTTCAATAGGCATGACAGACAAATTTGTTGCCCTGAAGGGGAGCGCAACGAGTGGTATGTCAAACTTCATTACAAAAGACAAAGAAAAAGTGCATGGCTCGGAGGCTTTCTGATGAAATCCTGAGTTGTCGTCGTTGGAGGCGATCACGCAAATCGAAAGTTAGCCGTAAGCGATCGCCTTCTATTGATTACGCTCCTTCTCGGAGTTTGTCTGACACTCCACGCTCCTGTAATGTGGATGTGTCGCCGGATACTTCTTGACCAGAGGAAAGATTTCGCAACACTCGCCGCAGAATATTACCGGAGGGAGTTCTGGATAAGGCGTTGGTGAAGGAAAGTTCTCGCCTGACGAGTGATCGCGCTTAAATATAAAGTTTTATTTATTACCAAATTTCTTGAGGTTAAAATATTGCATAAACAAACAAACACGCGATCGCGCTTTCCCCCGTGCTGGCATTTTTATAGAGGAATCAGCTATGAACACCCAACGCTACACCCAGAAAAAAGCTTCTGCAAATTCCTCCACCACGCCAGCACCAACAGGACAGTTCGCGCCGCGTCCCTTTCCGGTTCAGACAAAAGCTGTCGAAGTAGCACCTTCAGAGCAAAATACACTAAATTCTCAAAGCAAAACTGACCAAGACAAACCCATAGGCTTCGATTTCGCCAAGATATCAATATCTGCTCTAGGCAAATCAACACCGTCAGTCATTCAACCGAAATTTGCCTTTGGCCGCACAAAACCGGATGTGCAACGTCACTCTGAGGAAGAAGACGAACTTCAGATGAAACCGGATGTGCAACGTCACTCTGAGGAAGAAGACGAACTTCAGATGAAACCGGATGTGCAACGCCACTCTGAGGAAGACGAACTTCAGATGAAACCGGATGTGCAACGCCACTCTGAGGAAGACGAACTTCAGATGAAACCCCAGGTGCAACGCCAGCCTGAGGAAGAAGACGAACTTCAGATGAAACCCCAGGTGCAACGCCAGCCTGAGGAAGAAGACGAACTTCAGATGAAACCGGATGTGCAACGCCACTCTGAGGAAGACGAACTTCAGATGAAACCGGATGTGCAACGCCACTCTGAGGAAGACGAACTTCAGATGAAACCCCAGGTGCAACGCCACTCTGAGGAAGACGAACTTCAGATGAAACCCCAGGTGCAACGCCACTCTGAGGAAGAAGACGAACTTCAGATGAAACCCCAGGTGCAACGATCTGGCAAAGGTGCCAGCTTCGATGCCAGCAGCGACCTGGAAAGTCGGATAAATAGTAATAAGGGAGGCGGTAGCCCGTTACCCGATGCAGTGCGCTCGTTCATGGAACCCCGCTTTGGTCATAGTTTTGCCCATGTGCGAGTGCATACAGACAATGCGGCAGTGCAAATGAATCGGGAGTTGCGCGCCCAAGCTTTTACTAACGGCAACCATATTTTCTATGGGCCCGATAAATCCCCCAGCCATTTAGAGTTGACAGCCCATGAACTAACCCACACAATTCAGCAGACGGGTGGGAGCAAACTGCAACGCCAAAGCGCCGACTGTCAATGTCAGTCTTGCACTTCAATTAATCCAATAATCCAGCGTCAAATCGCTTTCAAACAGACGGGCGGTACGCAGGATTTCTGGGGTTCTAAATTGACCAGTCTAGTGCAGCGTCAGGGAGAAACAACCGCTTGTAGCACAGGTTGTCAATGCTCTACGTGTAATAACGTTGCTCCAATTCAGCGTCAGGTAGAGGCAGGTTCTCATAGTTCTGGTTGCCAATGCTCTAGTTGCAATACCGCTATGCAGATTCAAACCAAGCTCACTGTCGGGGCTGTGGGAGATCAATACGAGCAGGAAGCAGATCGGGTAGCGGCTGAAGTGATGAAAATGCCAGAACCCAAGCCTCCTGAGTCTATTCAACGCCACGAAGAAGAGGAATTAACTCAAACTAAACCAGCCATCGAACGTCAAGTTGCTGTCCAACAATCTGCCGCTAACGTAATTCAACGCCACGCCGCTTACGAACACTATCTATTAGGACAAGTTGCACCCGATCAGTTAGCAGACCTATCCTATGTCCGCGATGTCCGCAAACAACAGCAACAAATAGAGCTTCAGTTGGCATTGATCGAAGGAGGAATGGTAGAAGGCTCCCAAAAGCAAATGAAAACCGCACGTGCAAAAGTCGCCAGTCTAGAAGCCGAAAAGACTAATGCCAAGCATACTATTGAGCAGGAAATGCAACGTCTGGTCGCCTACAAAGACAATCCCGAAGCAATGCCAGTAGGTGCGCCAGAGCCAGGAAAGGTGAAAAAAGGGACAGATGATAAATGGCAAGTTCCATATGTCATCCTACCCGTCAAAGGTGATGATTCGCAATCAAAACCAGGCGACTCCTCAATTGTTGTTTCCTACAGTGAAATTAACACTTTCCCAGACTTCTTCGGCAATCCAGAAACCATTGCCAACACGAATAAATCGAAAGTTCTCGCCTTGCTTCAGGGAGTGCGCCAGCAAAGCTATATTGAATTAGCTAACTTATACAAAGAGCTTTTTGACGAAGAAAAATCTGTATTGCATAATACGATCCTTCCTGATGGAGATTTTGAAGGTGCCGTGGGACCAAGAGGTCAAGCCGTAATTGGTAAGGCTTACGAAATTCGCACAGAGATGCAAGTTGATAAGGCAACCAAGAAGGAAAAAGGACAAGAAAGTCAAGGTTACTTCCCCGCATTAGAGCGTAATGCCTGTCACTTTGCACCTTATAGCTGGGATAGCTGGCAAAAGTATCATGAAACAGCGCTAGATTTGGCACAACAGTCCAATAAGTTCCAAATGTTGGCTGATGTTGACAAAATGAACTTAGATACACTTGGGCCAAACACAACAGATGAAGTAAAGGTCAAGCTGTACCAGCAAGGTGTTAAAGAGAATCAAGCGAAAGCCGACGACCTTTCTAACAAAGCTTTACTGCAAAATGCTTTTGGCGAACACTACCTGCAAGACTCATTCGCAGGCGGACACTTGATCGACAAAACTAAGATCATGCAGTGGTTTGTGGAATGGGTAAATAAAGATGGTAAAAATCTTGGCACAACGGATAATGCCAAAGCAGAATGGGCAATGGTTAGCACTATCGCTCAACAGGATCTAAAATCTAATCCGCAAGCACTTGATGACAAGATGCACAGAGGAGAACTTGGCAAAGTAGAAGATGCAACGAGTGAAGTAGGACTAGAAGCCAAGCCTGAAATTGTATTCATGATGTGGTGGCGAAATGCGGCATTGAACAACCAACAATTAAAACATCTAATACCTGATGAAGCCGCGCAACAATGTAGTCTAAATGGCGTCCATCAGAACGCTATAGAAGCCAAAAAACTGATGGATCAGTTGGTGCAACAGAATTTTGCAAAACTCAAAGTTGAAAGGTCAATTGGTAGTAAACTTACATTCGGTTTAGCTGGCAAGAATAAAACGGTTTATTCGTTAAATGAGTCGATGATCGATGTGCTAAAAACTGATAAAAAAGGTAAGGGTCAAGGGACTTATGAAGCACATCTAGCGAAGAGCATGATGCAAAGTGGAGAGAAGCGCGACTTCACAAAAGAAGCCCATGAATTTAACCTTGCTGCTTACAATAGCTTTTTGAGTAACGCCTACGTTGGCGGTGCTACGAAGTATTTCCACGACCACTACTGTAAGGAAGGGCTGGAAGTTATCACAGGTAAAGGCGACTCGATCGGCAGAATTTATGGCGACAGCAATATGCTTAACGCAGGCGCTCAAGAAGGCGTGAAGTATTCAGCGGAAACTTCCCAGTTGTCTAGAGAGGCGATCTTTAAAGCCATAAGTGGTGAAAAGGTCGAGGGAGACTATGAAACACAGGCGATTAGACAACGTTTCCCTGTCAAGGTTATCGATCCCAAGGGAGGACCGATGGATCTGGCTGACTGGAATAATTCTCTCAAAGCTGTGTTCGATAAAGGTGTGTTGAATCCAGCTTCAGATAATGGTGCCAGATTAGTTTACAAGGTTAAGGAAGGTGGCGGTATCTCGAAGGGTAATGCTTTGGATCTAAAGAAACTGACTAAGGAAGTAGAAGAACAAAATAAAGTTCAGCAGCACGGCGGGCCATTTTAGTTAAATCATGTCCGAAATTTTTGAGGCGGTAATCAACTTTTTCAAAGAAAATAACTGGCTCTTTTTTCAAATGGAACAAGAGCCAGCTTTGCAGATGAGTTTTCAGGGGGAAAATGGGCAATGGATGTGCTTTGTTAAAGTGCGCGAAGAACAGGAGCAATTGATTTTTTACTCAATAAGTCCGGTGAAGGTGCCAGAAAATAAACGATTGGTGATGGCAGAATTTCTGAGCAGAGCGAATTTTGGCTTGAGTATCGGTAACTTTGAATTAAACTTTGCTGATGGGCAAATTCGCTACAAAACTAGCATTGCTGCTAAGGGTAACGGTGTAAATTCAGCGTTAATCGGACAGTTGATTTTTGCCAATTTGCTGACAATGGATGAATATCTACCTGGGATTATGTCCATTATTTACACTGAGTTGTCGGCGCTGGAGGCGATCGCGCAAATCGAAAGTTAGCTGTAAGCGATCGCTTCCTATGGATTACGCTTCTTCTCGGAGTTTATCCAGTTCAGCGTTGCGCTACTCTACTATCCACTCATCCGCTGCAAAAGCGAATCGACTTGGTTAACTTCGTAAGGCTGACGCTGTTGTGTATATAGTTTTTTGGCTTTTTCTAGGGAAGCGATCGCATCTTCCCGCTTACCTTGTTGCCACAGCGCTTGTCCCAGATTTTTCAGCACATCAGCATAGTCAGGATTAATCGAAAGCGCTTGCTGATACTCTGCAATGGCTTCTTCCCATCGACCTTGGCTTGCTCTGATAATTCCAATAGCGTTATGAGCTACAGCATGACGAGGATTGAGGCGAATCGCTTGCTGATATATAATTATCGCTGCTTCGGCTTTGCCTTGACCATACAGTTCATTCCCTGACTGGTAATACTGACGTGCGTCTTTTGGGTGCATTTCTATGAGCTTGCCAAAGACTACCTCTGCCTCAGACAATTTGTTGGCACTATAGAGGTTACTCCATTGCTGCATGAGCTGCCGCACTTCTTCTGCCCGTTTTCGTGCTTGTTCCTCTCGCTGTCTTTGTCTCGCCTCTTGTTCCCGCCGCAACCTGGCACAATCTTGCTGTTCACTAGAAGTGCGTGGCCTATACATCCCTCCCATTGAGTCCATAAATGACTCGTGTTGGCTAGGTAGGATGTTGTTACCAGTTCGGCAGGGTCTTGGACGACGGTTATCATTAATCTTGCCCTTGAAGACAGGAGGTTTAGAGAAAACTGATTGATCTATTATTAGATCGCCTGGTAATATCGGTTGAGCCAACACTATAGGGGGGATAGCAATTCCCGCAAGGATGCCTAGACTGATGCAGGTAAGCGGTTGAATAAATGCTGGCTTCAAGTGGCTTTTTAGCTTCATAAAAATCTATGCCAAAATAGTCCACCTTAAAGATAGTTGAATTGTCAAGTAGGCAATGTCTACCAACACTTTTTTTAACGTAAAGGTACGCAGTACCTTTGCGTTAAAAAAATTACGCTTATTCTCGGAGTTTATCCAATACGCCACGCTCCTCTAGCGTAGAGGTGTCGCCGGAGACTTCTTGACCAGCAGCGAGATTTCGTAATAATCGCCGCATAATCTTACCCGAAGGAGTTTTGGGTAAGGAATCGGTGAAGCGAATTTCTCGCCTGACGGGCGATCGCGCTCCTTAAATTCTAATTCAGCGTTGCGCTACTCTACTATCCACTCATCCGCTGCAAAAGCGAATCGACTTGGTTAACATCGTAAGGCTGACGCTGTTGTGTATATAGTTTTTTGGCTTTTTCTAGGGAAGCGATCGCATCTTCCCGCTTACCTTGTTGCCACAGCGCTTGTCCCAGATTTTTCAGCGCATCAGCATAGTCAGGATTAATCGAAAGCGCCTGCTGATATTCTGCAATGGCTTCTTCCCATCGACCTTGGGTTGCTCTGACAACTCCAATAGCGTTATGAGCTACAGCATGACGAGGATTGAGGCGAATGGCTTGCTGATATATAATTATCGCTGCTTCGGCTTTGCCTTGACCATACAGTTCTTTCCCTGAGTGGTAATACTGACGAGCGTCATTTGGGTGCATTTCTATGAGCTTGCTAAAGACTACCTCTGCCTCAGACAATTTGTTGGCACTGTAGAGGTTACTCCATTGCTGCATGAGCTGCCGCACTTCTTCTGCTCGTTTTTCTGCTCGTTCTCGTGCTTGTTCTTCTCGCTGTCTTTGTCTCGCCTCTTGTTCCTGCCGCAATCTTTCACAATCTTGCTGTTCTAGATCCGTGCGCGGTCTGTATCGGCGCTCTCGCTCTCCCCCTCCTCCTATCTTTATAACTAGCTTGATGTCGTCACCAGTTCGGCAGGGTCTTGGAGGACGGTTATCAATAGTCCCGTCCTTGAAGACAGGAGGGTGAGGGTTAGAGAAAACTGATTGATCTATTGTTGTATCGCCTGGTAATATCGGTTCAGCCAACACTATAGGGGATATGCCGATTCCCGCAAGGACGCCTAGACTAATGCAGGTAAGCTGTTGAATAAATGCTGGCTTCAAGTGGCTTTTTAGCTTCATAAAAATCTATGCCAAAATAGTCCACCTTAAAGATAGTTTAATTGTCAAGTAGGTAATGTCTACCAACACTTTTTTTAACGCAAAGGTACGCAGTAAGGGCAGGTTTAAAACCCGCCCTTACCCCAAAGGTTCGCCAAGGAAATTCTCGGCGAAACTCTGCGTTTACCCTGGCGTACCTTTGCGTAAAAAAAATTACGCTTCTTCTCGGAGTTTATCCAACACGCCACGATCCTCTAGGGTAGAGGTGTCGCCGGAGACTTCTTGACCAGAAGCGAGATTTCGCAACAAGCGCCGCATAATCTTACCGGAGCGAGTTTTGGGCAACGAGTCGGTGAAGCGAATTTCTCCGGGACGAGAGATTGAATTGATACGATAGGAAAGTTACCCAGAAAAGCTCTAAAGCTGAAAATACCATAGTTGATCGTGAGATTTTTCCACTTTAGGAACCGTCTACTTGTGTTTTTTGGACTATCTTAACGTGAGTTCGGGTTAAGCAGGCAAGGCAGCATCGTTGATCAGGGAGGGCTTCTTGGGCTGGTGGCAGTACGCAATTAAGCCAGCTATCAAATTGACCGCAAAGTTGACA
>NZ_JACJPF010000051.1 GCF_014695915.1 Trichocoleus sp. FACHB-40 | reverse complement strand
CAAGACGAGGAAATGAAAATATCATGGAAGCTAATAAGATTAATTAAGGTTTAGCCCAAAAAATATCATGATTTTGGGCTAATTTTTATGAAGTTTTCTTAACATTCAACATTTCTGCTTGGTAGGGACATGGCATTGCCATGTCCCTAAAGATGTATCGCACCCAACCCTTGAATTGCTGTATTTCTATTAATCCCTAACTCATTACTCCTCATTTTTTTGCAATACCCGCAACATTTGGTTGCCACCTTTTTGAAATTCATAAGGTACTTGTTTTATTTCCAAGTTGTAGCCTTGTGCTTCTAATTCTTTCATAACTGGCACAAGCATTGGTGACGCTTCTCCAGAAAGATGCAAAAGGGGAAAAATTCGCACTTCTTTGGCAACGCGGCAAAGTTCGATAATTGAGTTGATGTGAAAGTCTTGTGAGAGAAAATCAGAATAGGTAAATAAGAAATGACCGCACAAGGCTAAATCAAATTGATTGGACTTGAAGGGCAAAACAGGTAATTCAGCGGTTATGTATCGCTTTTGTTGAATTCCTAAGGGCAAGTCTTCGAGAAATTGCTGCATGGCTAACATCCGAATTTTCCCCATTTGTTCTGGTGACTGGATATTCTGCCAAACGTATCTGTCGAGGTTGGCTTGAACGCCGTCTATAACTTGTTGGTAGGTTTCTTGGATACGCTGTTGAATTTCACTGGCGGTAAACTGATAGACAGGATCGCAAGATATAACTTTGTACCCTTGGCGTGTCATCTCAATATTAAAGCTGGCAGGGCCACCAGCACAATCAAGAATTGTCCTTTGGAGGTCGTCAGGAGTTAGGTGAAACATCCCACTATATTCTTTTAATGAACGTCCCCAAGGAATGACACTTTCAAGCTTTAATCCCATATGTTTTTTTAGCGCGATTTTGTTTATGAACTACCCAATATTTTCCTTGACTCGTTAAAAGCCAAAGACTGGGAATGCTCCCCTTCAAGGTAGAGTCTCGACCTTCACAACTGGAGGTTCTGCCAAGTTCTCGTTAA
Organism: Trichocoleus sp. FACHB-40; assembly: GCF_014695915.1. Taxonomy (GTDB): domain Bacteria; phylum Cyanobacteriota; class Cyanobacteriia; order Cyanobacteriales; family FACHB-T130; genus Funiculus; species Funiculus sociatus. The sequence goes on along the minus strand of NZ_JACJPF010000051.1, from coordinate 53,985 downwards.
GAGTCAGAGACTCTTAACGAGAGAAAGTTAGGTTTAAGCGGCTTGGGAGGTTCAAGACGCATTGACGGCGTTAGACTTTCTGCAACAAAACTTGATTTAATTTGCCGCTGCGGTAGCCTTCTAAATCGAGGGTGACGTAGATAAAGCCGAATTCCTGAAAGGCGGAAACTAGAGTTGGTAAATCGGTGGTTAAGACAAATTCTTTGATTTGCTCTGGTGATAACTCAATTTTGGCCGTATCGCCATCGGAACGGACTCGGAGATTAGATAAACCTAGCTTACGCAGATAAATTTCGGCTCTTCCGACTCGTTGCAGTTTGCTGACGGTGATTTCTTCGCCGTAGGGGAAGCGGGAACTCAGACAGGGTTGAGCGGGCTTATCCCACCAGGAAAGTCCTAATTGTTTGGAGATTTGACGTACTTCGGCTTTGCTTATTGTGAGTTCTGCTAAGGGCGATCGCGCTCCTCGTTCTTTCGCCGCCTGAATTCCTGGTCTATAGTCTCCTAAATCGTCGGCGTTGACACCATCCACGACGTAGGGATAACCGAGTTCAAGGGCTAACGGTTTCAGGGTGTCGTGCAGTTCGCTTTTGCAGAAATAGCAGCGATTGACAGGATTCGAGGTGTAGTTGGGGTTGTCCATTTCGTGAGTTTGCACGACTTTATGGGCAATTCCAATTGCTGCTGCTTGGATACGAGCATCTTCTAGTTCTTCTGGAAGAAGAGAAGGAGAAACGGCGGTTACGGCTAAGGCGCGATCGCCTAAAACGTCATGTGAAATCTTGGCAACTAAGGTGCTATCGACGCCTCCGGAATAGGCAATCAGAGCCATTTCCATTTCTGCAAATAAGGTTTTCAGTTGCTCAAGTTTTTGATCAATCATGGTTAGTTAAAAAAAATTGAACCGCTCCAGGCAAGAAAGTACGCAGAGGAAGAGCAGGCTGCATGAGAGTTACTTTTTTACGGTAGCGAATTTTGGGCGGTTTTTGATGAATCTAGGGGCTGTATTGGCAGGTGTAATGTAAAGCAGGAGCCGCTTAAGAGTTTTGACTTTACTGTAATCTCGCCACCGTGTAATAATGCCAGTTTGCGGCATAGAGCCAAACCTAAACCGGTTCCTTCATATTGGCGATTCAGTCCGCTATCTAGCTGCTGAAACGCTTCAAAGAGGATAGTTTGCTGGGCTTCGCTAATGCCAATACCAGTGTCAATCACTGAAAATAAGATGGTGTCTGCGGTTTTTTCTACGTTGAGCGTTACTAAACCAGCTTCTGTAAATTTCACTGCATTAGACAGCAGGTTTACCAAAATCTGTTCCAAGCGGTGGTGATCAGCTATGCAAGTTGTAATATTTGGCGCAATATATACTAATATTTGTAACCCTTTTTTTTGCGCCCGTTCGCGCACAAGTTTAACAGCATCCAGACATATTTCTTCTACTACCAGTGTTTCTAAAGTTAATTCTTCTTGACCCGCTTCAATTTTAGATAAATCCAGAACGTCATTAATCAGTTCTAATAAATGATTGCCAGATGAACTAATAGCAGTGAGGTATTCTTGCTGTTTTTGGTTGAGTCTCCCAAAAACTTGATCTAATAGCAGGCGCGAAAACCCTAAGATGCAGGTTAAGGGTGTTCGCAGTTCGTGGCTCATGGTGGCGATAAATTCGCTTTTGGTACGATTGGCAATTTTTGAGAGTTGTTTTTCTTGCTCTAGTTCTTGGGTACGCTCTCTAACTAGCTGTTCTAGGCGTTTGTAGGTTTGAGCATTGTAGAGTGCGATCGCAGTCTGGTCAGCAATTCTTTCTAATAGGTAAATTTGGTTGGCTTCAGCGTTTATACACTTCACATCTGTCTTATCCAAAGAGCTATTAAACAAATTTAAGGGTATTTCTTGCTTTGATTGCTGGAGTAATTTTAGTATTTGCATACTCATTGCTTCCAGGGAATTATCTAATAATACTGCATCATATATTTGCTCCTGCAATAATTTCTGACAAGCCGCAGGAGTTGCGGCAATATCGTAACTAAAAGCGACTGCTACTTTGTTCAGCCTTTTAATAATCAGCTCTACATCCAAGCTTGATTCTGACACTATCAGTAGGCGGAGGTTAGCTGGTTGTGGTGCTAGTGGCGGCTGCGACATTACCAAGAGAGAGGTTTGAAATAAAACTAAAAATTAAAGAGTGGTTTTATACTCTCGCTATCGCGCCTTAACTAACTGTACACCTGTAGTTAAAATTCACGCCTTGAAAAAATCAGGATAGCGATCGCCAAAACTAATACAGTGTATAGCAAGCCATACACAGCATTGCTTAAAAGTGTTATTGAGTCAGGCAAAATTCCATAAACTGCCAGATTTTTTAGGTCTAGTCTGGATAAGTCTGGTAATACTAGATATAGGGCTTGAGTTAGGCGTTCAATATCGGCATTGCGGCTCAAGTTCCCTAGTGCTAACAAATCCCGGCTGGAATGCCCCATTAAATAAACCCCAAAAGTTAGCAAAGTAGCTAGCAAGGAGCTAGTAAAAACACCTAACATCAACGCAATACCAGTTAATAAGCATAACTTAAAAAATAGGTATAGCGCGGCAATCAGAATGCTAACTACTGGGTACGAAATCTGAGCCAAACTCAAAAAAAATAGATAAATTCCTGTCATTAGTGCCACTAAGACACCCAGCACTGCTGATAGTCCTAGTTGTTTGCCAATAATAAATTCAGCGCGACTAATTGGCTTAGGAATTAACACCAAGACTGTGCGCTTATCAATTTCTTTGTTTATCAGCCCTGTGCCAACAAATACAGCGACGATTGAACCCAGTACATCAATTGCTGCCAGACCTACATCTAAAAGCATTTTATCTTCTGTTGTTGCCGCAACTTCTGGTAGCAATCGCCAGGCTGCTGCCATAATAAGAGCATACAAAACGATGAGATAAAGGACGCGATCGCGTATTACTTCCCGAAACGCATTGGTAGCGATCGCTAAAGTTCTCTTCAAGCTTCCAATCATTTCTTTAAACACATTGCTATGCCTTGGTTTTGCTGTACTTAAATTCATTGTTATTCTGAATTAATACTTATTTACTACAACGATTTATTATATTTTATTACCCTTGACTTCTGGCTGCTTGATTCTGCTTTAAGGTACTGGCTGGTTGACAGCTGACTTGAGCGACCGGAGTTGCTTGTCCTTTAGTTTCAGTTTCGTTGGATGTCGCCTCAGAATTAGTATCTGCTTGCTCGTAGGTTTGAGTAATCTGACAAGGCTTGTTTATGTAATATACTTCAGGTTGCGATCGCGGCCCTTGCCAAATTGCCAGTAATTGTAAGTTATAGCCTGAGTTAATTGACGATATTTTAGACGTATATTGCCACCATAAATCTTCCTCAACAATAGGAAGTCCTTTGATCGCTTCCTGTTTAAGGGCATCTATGCGCGGTTGTGGTTGCAGCAGCCATCGTTCCACTTCTGACCAAGGTTTATTATCCAACTCTCGCTTTAAAAGTGGTTCCATAAAGTCTAAAACTATGGCACCTCTGGGAGCTATCGGCTCTGTAGATTCCATTCTAAACATAAAAGCACTTTGGCTAAAGTCATCGGACATTAAGGTGGGATATTCAATCAACCAATTTTGAGCTACAAAATAAAATTGAATCCAGCAGCTGATCAGTATATTGCTGGCAAGCAAAATTAAGTCTCTTTGACGAATTGCTGGTTTAGGCAATGTTAATTTCATGCCTTGATCGAGAAAATCTGGGCCAATAGCAATCAGTGCCGATAATGTAGGCCAGATTATCAAGCCCGCCTCTTGTTCTTCCGGCGTTCGATTGCCAAATACGAAAGTACAGATTAAGGCACCCGTAATCCAAGGACTCAAATACAGATTGCCAATTTTTATTTTGTTTTCTGTGCTAGCCCAGCTTGTCCCAGCAATTAAAAATATCCATCCCCAAAAACTAATAAAATCTCGCGCTTCATCGGTTGTCAAAAGAGACATTATCCAAGAAAATGTACTTAGATAAATTAGTGTTTTCCAAGAATAAGCGCGAGAAGGTATGAAAGGCTCGATTAGCGACTGCAAAAATTTAAAAAAGTCTTTTATGTCTACTACGATCCAAAACATTGCTAATTTCCTTGCGCTAAAAAATTAACATCAATCATTTTTTTAGGTCGGAAAATGCCTTAAACCCTAAAAAATTATATAATTTCCGAACGAATCAAAAATATAATAACTAAAATAACGCCATAACTACAGAAAGTTGCTTGAAACATTATATTTGCTAGATTCGGACGTTCTTGGGTTTCAACGTTACGAGCGGTAATAGTTTTTAACTTCCTTTCTTGGGGTTCAGATGTGGTTGGTTTAGGTGGCTCGATTAAAAATTGAATTAATTGTAAAAAGTTTAATTTTAAGAGATAATTAGACAGGAAAACAATAAATATTGTTAAAATTAGCTGCGTTGTATATGTTGAAGATTGGTTAATTGTAAAAAATGTATCAAAAAAAATGTAACTAATTACCTGCGCTCTCAGTTCCACTGGCAGCAAAGGCAAAACATAAAAGAAAATCCACCATCCAACAATACTTGAGAGTAAGTTAATCAACATAGCATAGTCGGCACTGGTTTGGCGACCGAGGTTAAGATTTCTATGTAGAATGAATGATTCTATAGCGATCGCTACCAGTAAAAAGAGAAATTGAAATAAAATCGTAGGCAGGGGGAAAACATTTGAACCCATAAGACTGTCTCCCTAACTTCTAGTTAACAAAGTTGCAAAGAGTGGAAATCGTTTTTTGTTTGTTGTGTTGGTTGCACTGACACAGGGGAAGAAAAGCACCACCAACGGACTACTTATTCCTAGTGTAGATTTATACGGCGTTCGATACACAACAGCTTAACTCCTGTAACGTCTTGTGCCTTGCTCCTTTTCAATTTAAACTTCTAATCTGCTATCGTTATCAATTTGTGGCAGCTGAGATTTCATGAGAATTATGAACAGAACGGGGATTGGCATTCGCACGGCGCAAGCACGTTCTGAGCGTATTGTTGGGCAGATTCATGTTTACGATGGAGCCGGGAAGGGGAAATCGCAAGCGGCGCTGGGTGTCGTTTTGCGTTCAATTGGGCTAGGTATTAATACAGATTTGGCAACGCGAGTGCTGCTGCTGCGGTTTCTCAAAGGGCCGGGACGCGCCTATGATGAAGATGGCGCGATCGCAGCTTTACAGCAAGGTTTCCCGCACCTGATTGACCAGGTTCGCACAGGACGAGCAGAATTTTTTACCAAGGAGGAAATTACGCGCTTTGACAGACAGGAGGCGGAACGCGGCTGGGATGTGGCAAAAGGCGCTCTAGCATCTGACCTATATTCTGTCCTGGTTCTAGACGAACTGAACCCGGTTCTAGACTTAGGTTTGCTGAGTGTTGATGAAGTCGTGCAAACTCTCAAGCATAAACCCCAAGAGTTAGAAATCATTGTCACAGGTAGAGCCGCGCCGCAACAACTGCTGGATATTGCTGATTTGCACTCGGAAATGAAGCCTCACAAACACTCCGCATCTGAGGAAAATTCGATTTCGGGAATTGAAATCTACACGGGTGCTGGGAAAGGAAAGTCTACCAGTGCGCTAGGCAAAGCGTTGCAGGGGATTGGACGCGGGATTAGTCAGGATACTTCGCACCGAGTCCTGATTATGCAGTGGCTCAAGGGTGGTACTGGCTATACTGAGGATGCCGCGATCGCTGCTTTGCAACAATCATATCCGAACCTGGTAGATCATCAGCGCTGCGGGCGGGATGCAATTGTCTGGCGGGGACAACAGCAAGAGCTAGACTATGTGGAAGCAGAACGAGGCTGGGACATTGCCCGGACTGCGATCGCGTCTGGTTTGTACAAGACTATCATCCTCGACGAACTCAATCCCACAGTTGACTTAGAATTACTGCCGCAACAGCCGATAGTAGAAGCTTTGTTACGCAAACCCCGCGACACAGAAGTTATCATCACCGGGCGTTGTTTGAATACACCAGCTTATTTTGATCTGGCCAGCGTCCACTCGGAAATGATTTGCCACAAGCATTATGCTGACAGAGGCGTTGACTTAAAGCGAGGAGTAGATTTTTAGGCTTTCAGTTAAGTTAAACTGCCTTCACATCTTTGTAAGACATCTTGCCTGTCATCTTCATGCAAACTTGCCTTTGCTGCCAAACTTGCTGTAGTTGTTCTGGTAGTGGTAAACAGGTAGTGATATTTAATGCTCAAAGCCTTGTACAGTAGGGGGTAAAAGTGGATTTATCACTACTTCTATACCACTACCGTTGTTCTAAACCTTCTTCAGTGTACCGCTTGGCTTCTTTTTGAATAGCTGACCAAAGGACTGCCAGTGCTTCTAAGTTAGGACAACAGCGCAGCAAGCCGCAGCAAGCGGTTATCCACTGTTCTAAGGTGCGATAGCTGACAAAGTAGCCGCCTCTACCTTCAATATGTACCCAGAGGACGTGTTGCCACTTTTGCCAATTTAGGATGCGTCTGGAGTCAATGTTGAGGTGTTTGGCAAGTTGTCTCAGGGTGATGACAGTTTGCGGGTTGATGCGGCTACGAAGCAGGGACATGGCAATTTTGCGGTTCAGACGCACCGGTTCCTATTAGTTACCATCTATCTTACAGTAATCGTATCCAAAAGGAAACATTTACTATACCGTGAACCTCTGAGACGATCAAAGTTATGGGAAAAGCAGGCAAAGCACTTAGAAAGGTATTGGATACCCATAACATCAGCCAAAATCGTCTGGCAATGACAATGGGGATTCGGCGATCAAATGTAAGCCGCTGGGTGAGTGAAGTGAGAGATCCCGTGGCTGAGACGATGCTTGAGATTTGGAAGGCGCTTCAGAAGATCGATCTGGTCGCTGCGGAGGAGTTTATCAGGCTGTATTTGGATGACTCTGCTGAGGATGAGGCGCAGTCTTAATCTTAACTTCACCTAGATACACTCGCTTCCCAGTTCCTGGTTCCAATTAATCTAATTCAATTTTTTCAATAATAGGACTTACCCACTGGAAGGAAATCAATTTCCTGGCCCAAAGCCTAAGTCAGTTTCAACTGACTAAAAAACCTCAAACAAACCCATTTCAATGGGTTTAAGCTTTGATCCGGAACTTTAGTTCACGGCAACTGCATAAGTCCTGAATAAATTTGAGGAAACAGAATTTCTAAGGCTACCGTCCTAATAATTACCGGATATAGGTAAACGCGAGCGGAATTTATCAGTTAAATAGTTGGGGATTGTTCAAATTCACAGAAATTGTTGAATAACTAAACAGTCCTTGAAAAAAGCACGATTTTTTGCCGTTTGTGTAAGCCCTATATAGTCTTTCAAAAAAATCCATGAAAAACATTGTTTCTCGATATTCTCTATTGTTTGTCCTAGGAGTTGTAGCCTTCGTGCCACTAGGCGACATACTCTCTCCAGGTAGCAGTCAAGCAGTTCCTAGCGTTGCTCCAGAAGTTTCCTTGAAGCAGCTTTCCCCATCAGTCAGCCAAAAGCAAGTTCCATCTAAACGCCGTGCAAGTACACAGCGGTACACTAATTCTACCTATGGTGTTACTTTTAGCTACCCCAGCAATTGGCAACCTACCCAGGGCTATGAAAACCGAGAACGCTTCAGCGGTGCTGATGGATTTTTCCACGTAACGGGGCTGTTGACACCGCCGCCGTCAACTATACAGGATGTTTGTAATAATGAAGCACGGAATCATAGACTAATTCCCTATGGTACTCGTCCCCAGGTGCAGCAGTTGCAAATCCAGGGTCGCCCAGCGTGTTTAATTTTGCCTTCGGCTGACCAAGACAAGGCACTGGAAAGAATGGCAACGCTCATTGTCCGCTATCCGAATTCGATTCGCCTGAACGGGACAGACGACAGTTACTTTATGTTGCATTCCAACAAGGAAAACATTCGCCAGATTATTAGCAGACTAAGATTTACAATGCCAAGGCGATAGTACAGCCGTAAAAAGCTGATTTCAGTGAGTGTGTTTATTTAGATAGCAGTTACAAAATTTATTCGATTTAAGTGGTAAGTACCTGTGCAGAATAAATTACATAAGCTGGCCTTGCTACATAAGGCTTTCAATAGCATTTAATGTGTAATTTATTTTGCATATCCACTTATACTTGTCTAGCAAAAAGAATGCGATCGCATTTTTGTTGTGGAGTGAGGGAGAATGCGATCGCGCTTTAACTTCAGTTAATTAACCAGAGTTGCACTTTCGCTCAAAACAAACTCAGCGTGTGAGGACAGAGGCGGAGATTCCGACGCTGCAATTTCTTTAAGAACCTGATAGACAACATCCCGATTTTTGGAGTTAGTTGAATGCAAAATCTCTTTATATAAAGCACAAGACGAATCATCATTTAGAATTCCGTAATGAAGAGTTTTTGTCCACTCTGGCGCACGGACAATTAGCTCAGGAATAACATCAATAAGTGCTTGAAACTGTTCCTTTGCATCAAAAGACTCCAGAAAATGGATTAGGCCATACATGACCTCGTGATGCTCGCACTTATCGTCTAAAACTAGATGCAATTCTGGCAAATATTCATTTTTCGGATGCTTGGCAAGTTGAGCCATAGCTTCATCAAAAGCTACGACCTCGGCACGCGATCGCATAAATCTATTAGCTTTCATAATTTCAATAAAGTTATTATCGCTCATCTTCTATTCCTCACTTTGTTAAAAGTACCTACCCAAGTTAATTTATTTTGCTTGATGACTTGCTGTAAGCTACGCCGAATATCAGGCGTATAAAGTCCTTGTTGGCGATAAATCGATCGTACATCCCACACTTCACGAGCAAGAGCCTGCCTTGAAGAAAGGCTCAAGTCGGGAGACGATCCATAAGATAAAGTCTGGCGATGACGACCACCCGCTCCCGGATACGGCTGCTCCATCCATATCGAAATCCCCTTATTTCTGGTATAACCAGACACTTTTGCTTTCATAAACGCATCGGACGGAATGTGATGCGCTGTGAGGTTATCATCTCTACGTCTCGCCTTGTTTAATTCACCATAAGTTGCAACAGTACCCTCACCAGGAACCAGTTTAGCCATCTGACCAGTTACTTTTTCTGCATCACCAACAGTATCACTAATGTTTTTAGTGATGCGATCGCGTTTTTGTTGTGAAGTGGGAGAGAATGCGATCGCGCGGTTTATTTTGGCAATTTTGCTCTAATTGTGTCACAAAATTCTATAAAATTTCCGAAGGTAGCCAATTGGTGTGGCTAAGTTTTAATTCTTTTCTTTAATTCATTCAAATAGTATGCCTCTAACACCTCACCAGGCTTGTTTTTGTTATAAGTGATATTTTTCTCATCAAATAATGCTTTTAAATAAGCACCATGAAACTGAGCGTGAGTATTAAACCCGTTATATTTGCCCATCAATTCAGGGTCATCGACTGAAACATCATAATAGCGGCTATAGTTTAACAAAGGTTGGTTTTGAGGATTTCTTGAGTAAATTTTCCGATTACCCAGAAACCACGTTTCTAGACATCTGTTTTGAACGATAATAAAAAGCTTTGTATTTCTGAGTTCAAAATTCTCCGTTATTATAAAATCACAAATTTCATTTTTTGTATCTGTAACAGTATTTTCTTCCGCATCAAGGCATACCACAAAATAGTTATACTTTCCACTTAAGTTTATTTCCTCAATTGAGTTAGAAATATGATTAAGAAGTGAAGGATAGCCTTCACCACTTATAAGGTAATAGTTTTTTTCATTTACCAGATCGTAGGTATCGACTCGTTGTAGTTCGGGTAAAAGATGCCTTAACCAAGCTGGATAAACTTTTTTTTCAGTTCTTTTACCTTCCACAAGAAAATACAGATTCATTCGACTGCTATTCCTTCGCTGTAAGCTTCAAGATTTAGTAGTTGAATAAAAGCTTGATGTCTAGATTTCCCCAAATTAAAATTCTTAGCATCTTTTACCGTTACTACACCGCCTCTGCGAGTTACTATTTTCCAGTGTTCCATCCCAATATTATTAATAATGTAAGGGTGATGGCTGGTTATGATAAATTGCAGATTTCTGTTTTGTGCTAGTAAGTCTTCTGTTAAAACATCAATACAGTTAACACCTAAACTATTTTCAAATTCGTCGATGAGAATCACACTTCCTTCAGGCGCTAAGTATAATTCGCTAATCTGCATCAATGTTTTAAACATTCCTGAAGAAATTTCACCTTGAACAATCCATTGATCAATTCCTCTTTCTTTAATGCTAATAAAAAAAAAATCACTAAAAAAGTTATTAAAATCTATTGGTATATTTTGTTTTTTATTGAAGCCTAATTTAATCTCTTCCACCTGTAAAAAAAATCTCTCCAAAACGCTGTTTTATTTTATAAAATATTTCAGGGAAATATTTATATACTAATGCCAGCTTGATTGGAGTCTCCAAATTACTTTTTTGTATATCTTCTAAAGAAGAATTTTCGTAAAATTTTATTAAGGATGCAGGAATACCATAAAATTCATTGTTTGAACTAAATTTAATAATTTTATCAAATCCCTCCTTTACAGGCGCAACATCTTCTTCTTCACTTAATATTTCAACTAAACTTTGAAAAGGCGATAGTTTCGGTGTCTTCTGTTTTTTAAACTCTATTTTATCTTGATTCCTTTTGACAATTTCTTCCCCACCTTTGTACAAATATTCATTTATAATCCGAAATTTAGGTTCTTCATCCTCTCCATTAAGAATCTCTCCAGCCAATCCTTTGCTTTCAAATTCCCCTTTCCATCGAAATTCAACCCGCTCAAGGGTTTCAAATGTAATATCCCATTGCACACCATTCAAAGATTCACCATTAGCTATTCTCTTTAAATTTAAGATAGACTTAATAATTTGAGTTTTCCCAACTCCTGATACACCAACAAGTAAAGTGAGGTTAGAAAAGCTATTAGTAAAATCAACTGGATTTAAGCGCCAGTCTAAGGCTTTGTTATAATATTCTATTGTTTTAATTTTCATAATTAATCTCCCCTTCAGTCACATAAATTACAACGATTTGCTGAACTAGCTAAGATACTGAAGGCATAGCTGTTAAACACTTACAACCTAAATGCTTACATATATTAGCAGAATATTTGTAAAATTCTATTGAATGCTTTACATAACACTGAATATATGCTGTCAGAAATTACGCAAGTATCATAGCGATCGCGTCCCTCCATCCTCCTGCCGCAAAAACGAGTCACAATAGTTAACAGGCTCGCCCAGAGCATTCTAAAATCAAAGATTGCCTCTATCAGTTCCTTACTATGTCCTCAGATGAACTCCGCGCAGCGCGGTTAGAGAAAGTCGAACAACTCAAGCAGCAAGGGCTGAATCCCTATGCTTACAAGTGGGAAACTACCCACCAAGCCGCCGAATTGCAGGAAAAATACGCAGATTTGTCTAGCGGTGAAGAAGTTGAGGTGGAAGTATCAATCGCCGGACGCATCATGGCGCGGCGCGTGTTCGGAAAACTTGCCTTCTTTGCCTTGCAAGATGAAACTGGCACAATTCAGCTGTACCTGGAGAAGAAAAGAATCGAAGAAGGTATGGCTGATGTCCCGGATGCCTTTAACAATTTAAAGCAGCTAACCGATGCGGGGGATATTCTGGGAGCTAAGGGGACAATTAAACGCACGGAAAAGGGCGAATTATCTGTCTACGTTAAGGAGTACGCGATACTTACTAAGTCGCTATTGCCTTTACCGGATAAGTGGCATGGACTTACGGATGTGGAGAAGCGGTATCGTCAGCGCTATGTGGATTTGATCGTAAATCCGGAGGTGCGGGAAACTTTCCGCCGTCGCGCTAAGATTACGGCTGGGATTCGTCGGTATTTGGATGAGTTGGGTTTCATTGAAATTGAAACGCCAGTGTTACAGAGTGAAGCTGGCGGTGCTGATGCGCGTCCTTTCATCACGTATCACAATACGCTGGATATGGAGTTGTATCTGCGGATTGCCACAGAACTCCATTTGAAGCGGTTAATTGTGGGTGGGTTTGAGAAGGTGTTTGAATTGGGGCGGATTTTTCGGAATGAGGGGGTTTCGACTCGCCACAATCCGGAATTTACGACGATTGAGGTTTACCAAGCCTACGCCGATTATCACGACATGATGGCGCTGACGGAGGGGATTATTACCACCGTGGCCCAAGAGGTGCTGAATACGCTGGAAATTACCTACCAGGGTGAGGCGATTGACTTGACTCCACCTTGGCGTAGGGTGACAATGCACGACTTGGTTCAGGAAAAGACAGGGTTAGATTTTAACTCTTTTCAATCTCTGGAGGAGGCAAAAGCAGCAGCTACTCAGGCGGGGATTGAGAATGTGCAAGAATGCGAATCTATTGGGAAACTTCTCAACGAAGCTTTTGAGCAAAAGTGCGAAGCTAATTTGATTCAGCCGACATTTGTGCTAGATTTTCCTGTAGAAATTTCGCCCCTAGCTAAGCCGCATCGCTCTAAGCCTGGTTTGGTGGAACGGTTTGAGTTGTTTATCGTAGGACGAGAGACGGCGAATAGTTTCTCGGAGTTGACAGACCCAATCGATCAGCGGGAACGTTTGGAGGCGCAAGCGGCGCGGAAGGCGGCGGGAGATTTGGAAGCGCAAGGCGTGGATGAGGATTTCCTGACGGCGTTGGAGTATGGAATGCCGCCTACGGGTGGTTTAGGGATTGGAATTGACCGCTTGGTGATGGTGCTGACGGATTGTGCGAGTATTCGGGATGCGATCGCATTCCCTCTCCTGAAGTCGAACAGCAGCTTTATTAAAGCCTTTGACTATCACTCAGAAACTAAAACACTCCGCCTCGAATTCGACAATGGAAGTATCTACAACTATCACGATGTACCTGATAGCGTCTATCAAGCTTTAAAGAGCGCACCGTCAATTGGTCAATACTACAACTCCTTTATTAAGGAAAAATACGGCTTTGACCATGTGAAGTGAGCCACAAGCCCTGTCACCCCGCCCTAAGAACGGGGTGGGGTGACGAAAAATTATGGATAATGGAATGTCAAAATAATTAGTTCGACACTTCCGCCATTTCAATCACGCGACCTTCAAGATCCTTCACCAAGAAATTCAGTGGCTTGTCGCGGCGAATTTTGTGCTTGACACCGCGAATTTGTACTCGCAGCAGCACCATCTCTAAACAGTCGTGGTCAAAACATACGTGGCGTTGCTGATTTTTTCTGCCCAAACTTGCGCCAGAGATGATGTGTAGCTGAGTATTCTTTTTCAGCTGATACCACAAACCATCGTTACCGCTAAACTTTTGGGTAGCGGTGCCTCCCAAAGTCGGTGAGAGGTAAAGAGGATCGATGGCGGTAGCGCCCAGGGTTTGCTCGTAGTTGTAGTAATAGTGCAGTGGCACTTCTGCTACGGGCAAATCTAGCAAGCCTTCGTACAACTCTCGCGCCATATCTAAGTCGGACACCATGATGGTGTGGACTTTCGGGGCGCTAGTGAGGAACATCCACATGGCACCCGCGTAGGCTACCAATAGCATTACCATAATGCCTTGTGTGGACAAAAGACCGTCTAGAGGCAATTCCGGAAAGAAAGACCCTAAATAAAAGATGTTCAGCACAGAAGGAATAATACTAACCGCTAGAATCATGAACTTACGAGGCGCTTGCCAACCCAATGAGAGTTCACAAAATTGCTGTTACTGTTCTGCACAGTGTAAATTTTTGAGAACTCAGAGGATACTCTTTTAGGGTAGCTTATTGTATCAAAATTTCAATCCCTATTAGGGATTTAGACCGCTGTCCGGGCAAAATTATACTTGAATTTAGGTATAAGGTCTAAAATAAACCAGCAATACTTAAAAAAGGGCAAATAGCGATCGCTTGTCTACTCGTGTGTTGGCAGACGCGATCGCTTCAGGATCGCATCTGTCAACACATCAGGATATATTAGAATCGTCGGTGCCGATTTCACACTCCTGGCAACTAAGCTCTCTTATTGTGCAGATTCCTCATTTCCCGGAAAGCAATCATCCGATTGTAAAATCGCTGTTTCATTACAGCGATCAGGAATTACTCACGTTGTTTCAGCGTCATCCTGAACAGGGACGCTTTTTCACCGCGATTTTCTGTCGCTACAGTTCGATTGTATATACGTTGATTCAGCATTTAGCGCGATCGCCTGTACAGGCAGATTATCTATTTGCCCTCACCTGGCGGCACATTTACTTTGAGCTAGGTGGTTTGGATTTGCGCGACGTTACCGGGACTGGGTTGCTAACTTTCCAGAACTGGCTAATTAATATCACGGCTGTTTGTATCAACCAGGCAGAATTGCCACCTGTAGAAGCAATTCATTACAACCTACAAGCTGCTTCTCCGCCGCTGTGGTGTTATGTAGAACAAGCTTTGGAGCGATTTCCGCCGATGCTGAGGTTGATGGTTTTGATGGCGCAGACTTTCAACTGGAGCGATACGCGAATTGCTGCTTATTTACAGGCGGAGGGAGAGGCAATTTCTCCGGCGGCGGTGCGAATCAAGCTAACTGAAGGTTATCAACTATTAGAAGCATCATTACCTGAAGATATTCGCGCAATTTATCTGTCGGGGGATAGACAAGCAACCAAAGGCGAAAGGAGCTACCAGGTATGAGTTATAGGGAGCGGGGATGGTTATCGGCAGTCAGCTTAGGGTTAAAACCCCAGCTTAATAGAGCAATTCGGTTAAAACAGACATCTTGCACCAATAAGCCCTGGCGATTAGAAATCGCAGCTATAGAAGCCAAGTCCGCCGACCCGGACTTAAGACAAGTCGAAGGTTTTGAAACCCATGCAGGCGGGTTTTGTCTGTCTAGACGCGGTTTCAACCACCCAGTTGAGAATGCTGCAAGATATCAGTTAAGATTCACATCTTGCACCAGTAACAATAAGCCCAGGCGATTAGAAATCGCGGCTATACAAACCAAGTCCGCCTGCGCGGACTTAAGACAAATCAAAGGTTTTGAAACCCGCGCAGGCGGGTTTTGTCTGTGTAGACGCGGTTTCAACCGCCCAGTTAAGAATGGTAAAAATTTCTTAAAGTCAATCCGTTTTAACAAACTTAACCTATTAGCCTCAGAATCTATTCTGAGGCAGAATGGCAACGAAGAGGAGGTGCCAGCTGTGGGTAAGGGACTAAGGAAACATAGGTTCATTAAAACTGAAAGCCGGAATTTATTACTTGTTAGTTTTTACTTGTTACTTGTTGCTTTCTTTTTCAGCGCCCCTAAAGCTGCCAAAGCTGTCAGTATTGACCAACAACTCAGCATTCCCTTAAACAACGGCACTCAAACCACTGACAGGGAAGATGCTGACACACTGCTGCGACTGGGGGGACAGGAGGAGCAGAAAGGCAATTTGGAAAAAGCCATTCCCTACTGGTTACAGGCTTTAGAACTTTATCAGAGAATTGGCGACAAGGAGGCAATCGGTCTTACATACGATTTTCTCGGCATCACCTATGGTAAATTAGGGCGCTACATCGAAGCAGAAGATGCTCTCAGAAGACGCTTGGCGGTTGCTCGTGACAGGCAAGATTTCCAAGGTCAAATTTATGGTTTAAATAATTTGGGGACGCTGCTGCTGCAACGAAGTGCCGTAGATGCTGCTATAGTTAGCTTTTCAGAAGCGGTAAGAATTGCCCAGAGCATCAAAAGCCTACCTGGTGAAGGGCTATCGCTGAGTAATCTTGGTTTGGCAACAGCTAGTGCTGGAGATTATTATCAGGCGATTAAACGTTACGAAGAAGCTTTAATTTTTCGGCGGCGGGGTGACGATCCGCTAGGCGAGGCAAATACACAAAATAATTTGGGAGATGCTTATCTAGCGACTGAGAAATATCGCGATTCTTTACTAGCCTACCGTGCGGCGCAGCGATTAGGCAGACAAACACGCGATCGCTCAACTCAGATCCGCGCCATTGATGGTCAAGTGGCAATCTACAGCAGGCTTAGGCAATATCCGGTTGCCTTTGAATTACTCGACCAACGCTTAACCCTTGCCCAAGAATCGCAAAATCTGCGTCAAGAACTCAGAACGCTGGCGTTATTAGCTCAACTTTACCAGGCAAGCGGCAACAACCCAACGGCTCAGACTTTTTACGAACGGGCGATTATTTTGGCTCGTTCTTTAGGGGATCAGCAGCAAGAAGCGTTTTTAATCAACGATTTGGCGCAAATCCGTTTTACCCGCGCCAAATAAAACATCAGCCTGTTTGAAAATAAATCTTTTTACCTAACCCCAACCCCTTCAGAGGTTGGGGTTAGGTTTTTCATCACTTGCGTTCCCCGCCTCAGCCTAGAAACGAGAATTCTTACTTTTTAGTTCAAGAAAACAGATCCACTTTCTTGAATAGTCATGGCGTTTTTGTCAACGCTTAGATCCGTTGTTTCCTGTAAATTAACCTCCAATACTCCCGGTTCAGGGGATGCTTGAGGAACTACCCTCAGTAATGCCCCATTCGGTCGTTGGAAGGTGATATTCACGGGTGTTTTCAAACCTTCGAGAGTGGCATCGGATCTGCCTTGTAGCTGTCGCTGAGTGGTATCACCAATCACTTGATAAGTGATTGGATCGCCAGTTTGATTCACCAACTTGACACTTACCATCCCGTTCATGGGGATAACTCTGGAAGCGGGAGATTCTAGCTGTTCTGGTGCTGGTGTAGTTTCTTGTCCGCCGCTTTCAGGTACAGCGTTGGAACTGGGAGATACTGGCTGCTGTACTGGTTGTGTTCCGGGCAAGACAGCCGGACAACCCTCTGGGGGACGAATGCCGCGCTGGACGTGTTGGGGTTCGTAAAAGACACTTGGACAAGGGTTAAGCGGTGAGACGCGCCCTGTGGGTTGGAGTGATTGGTTTATGGTATCGCGATCGCCTGTATTCTGCATCATGCGATCGCTACTCTCCGGCGCTTGGTTAATATTGCCGGGAGTGGGGTTCATTTGGGCGAGTGCTGGTAAACCAATAATTAGACTTCCACAGATAGCCCCCATTAACCCAATGGTTTTTTTGATTGGCTGATTTTGCCGAATCATCGTTTATTCCTCTATTAACTGAATTTAAAAAAAAATTGGCTGTTGCCTATATTTTATCCTTTTATTTTTTAAGTCTAGAATATTTATTTCTTTCCCCTTGCATCTGGCTAAAGAAAGATGAATGAAATCTTTCTTTAGCCCTTATTTCACCCTATGCTTGCTCCCACATTTCCTTTATTTTGTCGGGAAGAAACTCGGAAATTTCCTTAATCCGTTCTGGCGACAAGTCATCTTTAGTCGCCGAGAAGACAGCCTTGATTGCCATTTCTGGTTCTACGCCTTGTGGCAAACCAGCTTCTTGACGAATCCGAAATAGAAAAGTATCGGCCTTAATAATCAAAGGCGGACGAATCCGACTTAAGAAATGGACAATTGGATTAGTATCTACCCAAAGATCCGCAACTTCGTTTTGCAGCGCTTTATCTTCTGTGGGTAGCGCTTCTTCATGTAATTCTTCAGTCACCCGGTCTACAGCTTCGTTGGTCATCATATCCCGCATTGTGCGGAATACAACCTCAGTGATATCTCTGGCATCAAAAATATCTTCCAATTCGCCCCGGAACATGACTTTTTCCAGAAAGGGCATATCCTTTGTAGCAATGGGAACTACCGGGCCTTCATTAAGAGACTCAGGCGGGTTATCCTCCATTTTTTCTAGAAGACGTTGCCCTTTTTCTGTCAGTCTTGCACTCTTAAATTTAATTAAATGAGGTGCTAAACCATCTGAAGGATCGTAGGTGTTAGCAATCCGAAAGTCGAACTCTTTCGGGTTAACTACATCCGAAGTATCCTCCTGATTTGCATAGGCATTGCCAGTAAATTCGGCATCGATATACTGCTTTTGATTTAAATAATCCAAGTGACCTAATAGGTCGGTTTCTGTAACTTGTCTTCCGGCAAAATCTGATGCTGTAAAAGCCACTTCATGCTTACCCGGTTCATTGTCACCTTCGTGGATTTTTTTGAGTAAGATGTAGGCAATATCTTCTCTTAAAGGTATGGTCATCAGAAACTCCTGATAAATTGAATCTAGTAAAAAATGCTATTTGCCGAAAAATGTACGCATACAGCAGTGAGCTATTGAAACTCCCAAGAGTTTCAAGCGCAATTTTTGGCTAATTGAATGGGGATAAATTCCTTATCCACACCTTTTAGAAATTAATAGGTTAAGCACGAGCCCCGCATCTGCCACGGGTAGCATTTCTTTAGGAGAGTAATAGGCAGGATGAGGAATGAAGGCTGAATAGGAGAAGTTGTTTGATGGTTTATTGTTATTCTTCTCTAGGGGCGGGTAGGGTGACTGTCACGGTTGTGCCTTGATGGAGAATACTGGCGACTTGGATGTAACCGTGGTGATTTTCGACAATTGCCTGAGCGATCGCTAACCCCAATCCCGACCCCGTTGTTGTAGAATTCCCACTAGAGTGAGTCCGGGCTGGATCAACCCGATAAAATCGGTCAAAGATGTGGGGTAGTGCCGATTCTGGGATACCCGTGCCAGTATCGCTGACGGTCACTTGTAGCTGGGGTATCCCGTAGCGTCTAGTAGAGATGCGTTCACCATCGCCTTTTTCTATATATTGCAATTCGACATTAACTTGACCAGCCGCCGGAGTGTATTGCACCGCATTACTAACCAAATTTGTAAACAGACGCGCCAATTGATCCCAATCGCCCTCAACATCCAATGTTGGATTTTGGACTTTGAAGGGATTTTTGGGGAAATTTATTCTTTCCAAAACATCGCCTGATTTTGGATTATTGGGAATTGCGGATTGGGCAGATTCCCCCAGTCCCCAGTCCCCACTCCCCAGTGCCAAATCTAAAGATAGTTTGATACCCTTTTCAGATGCAAGTAGCTGTTGTTCTTCTATCACCTCCATCAATAGGGCATCCAGGGGAACTGGCACCCAATTGCGTTGCACCATACCGCTATCTTGCCGCGCTAGAAACAGCAAATCATCCACCAAACGCCCCAAACGCCGCGTAAGTCGTTCTACTACTTTCAACTGTTGTCGGTAATGTAGAGGTGCCTCGCCCTGTGCTTCTACCAAGTCAGGGTCAGCTAGCGCCACCTGGACATTGGTTTGAATCATGGCAATTGGGTTTCTCAGTTCGTGAGAAGCGTCAGCTGTAAATTGTTTGAGACGTTGATAAGATTCCCGCACTGGTTCCATTGCCAACCCAGAAAGCCACCAGCCGCTAGCTGCAACAGAAATCAACATTAGCACCGTGCCAAAAATCAAATCGACCATCAGCAGGCGAGTCGGCTTAGCAACCTCAAACCAGGGATGGCTGACGCGCAGATATCCCAGTACCTGTCTCCCGATTTCCACTCGTTCCGTCACCTGTCGCAGCAGGAGTGGTGAGTATTGAGTGCTTAGCACAGGTGTCTCGCCTGTTTGTTCTGAGTTTTGAGTTTTGAGTTTTGAGTTAAGAGATTCTCCTTGCTCCCCTGAACCCCTTACCACGTTGACGGTTTCACCAGTGCGATTGAGATGGATGGGAATATCTAGCGGTTCGGATAAAGTTGACCAGAGTAATTCACCGTTGGGGCTAAACCATTCTAGGTCGATGTGGTCGTCTTCAACTGTGTCTGCATTGTTGGGAAAACTCGCCTCGACGTTAACGCTAAGTTTGTCGGGCGCGACATTTTCAATTACGAGACTTCGCTGTACAACTTCTACCACATGATTGAGGGTGTCATCCACGCGCTCAATCAAGGTGCTGCGGACATACATATAGACACCAGTGGCAAATAGCAGCAGCAACACAGCTGTTACAGCTGTATACCAAAAAGCCAACCGTCTACGAGTGGCTTGAAACATAAGCACCTCAGCCAATTCTCACAGTGTCTACAGTTTAGTGGCTATCACCCTTGATAAAACGGCATTACAGCAGAGGTTTGCCGTGACGTTCAACTAACTGGTCAGCGACTACAACATTTCAAAAACTATTTTCGCTTAAATACACTTAACAGCTAAAAAAATCAGGGTAAAACAAATGGAAACTCTCGCCTATCTTCATCTTGCCTTATCGTTTGAAGAGTGCGTAAATCTTGAAGTTGACGAATTTATTGAAGTTTCCCTAATTCCAAGCCAACTAGAGTGTAGAGATAATTATAATATTTCGCTTTTGTCCAGTTCTGATGAATGGCTCAACTATTCGCCCGTTTGTTTTTAAAAACTAACTGATATCCTTTATTCAAGGTTTCCCAAACTTACAATTTCCACTCATGCAACCAACTAACAACCAGTTTACAGAGGAAGTGCTTACCGATTTAAACGCCCTGATAAATGAAATAGAAAATAACCCTTCCTTATCTTCATGGGCGATTCGCTTAACCCTCAAAGCTATTCGAGACAAAGCCAAAAGAATGACATTTAAAACTATGCCGAAAGATGCCAAACTTGCTATTAGTTGTTAGCCATTAGCTATTCCGGGTTATTTGAATTTGATTTGTGATTGTAGAGACGTTTTCATGAAAGCGTCTCTACCTTTTTTTATGAACCGCGTTAGCGAAGCCTGCGCGGTTCATTCCTGTAAAAAATCTAATCTAAACCACTCCACAAGTTACTAATGATAAATGACTCTTAAGCAGCACTAGCCTGTCCAAATTGAGTCAAGAATCTAAACGCCTTCACAATAAAAGTGGCGCATTCCTTGGGAGAAGTTCCATAAAATGCACGCCAAGCGGCGGCTTTGTACTCATCGTAACGGTCGGCGTGTTCCGGAAATTTTTCTAGCCAAGCTAATCGCACAGCATGACCAATTAGCACATCTAGCACAATATATTCGGCAATTTGTAAACCAGGGTTAGCGATCGCGATCGCATCCAACTCCATCAACGCCTCAATATTAACTTTACGGTATTCCGGCACCTGTATCTTATTTAGCAAATGTTCCACCCGCAGAGCAAAATTCTTCTCTCCTGGTGTCATTTCTGACAAGATCATCTGGCTATCCAAACGGTTGCGGCGTTCTAACTTATCGCCAATCACCAAACCCTTACAGTGTTTCAGTAATCGCCAAACGCTGGGATAAAAATCTTTCGGAACCCGATTTAACGCCCCATCTAACTGTCGCTGTCGCAACCAACCACCAGCAGCGGGTGCTTCTACTTCATCTTGTTCTACTACTGACACCACCCAGTCAATATCTTTCTCCTGCTGTTTAACGTGCAAAGATTCTTGGCTTAGCAATACTTGATTCATCCCTTCGTATCCAGCCAAAACTTGACGCAGACGCATCCTAACTTCAAACGGACTTAATTGCATCAAATTTTCGTAAGCTTCATCTTGAGATGTTTGCAACTCGTGAGCTAATTCGCTAGTTAAAAGTAGAATTAGATATCCGACTCGCAGCGTCAACAAACCGTCAAATAATTGGGGTTCCGACTTGATCAGTTGACCGAGATAGATTAGGATTTCTTGAGTAAGGACGCGATCGCGTATATCTTCCCTACAAAACTCCCGAATCTTATCCATAATCTCTGTATAGGACATCGGGCGCGTCATCAACGAGGCCTCACTATACGCCTTCCCCACCGTAATTTGCTTACCCCGCACCAGAATATCAGTCACCGCATCCGACAAACTGATATCCACCTTATCCAGCAACCCAGCCGCATGACGCACCACCGTCCAATAAGGTGAAGCCCCAGAAATACCAGCCTTAGCGTAAACTTCATCCAGCAAATCCGCTACCGTCACCCGCACACCAGGGCCTCCGAACCCCGTGTCAAAATCCAACCCCCGCAACCGCACCAAGGTATGCAACCACTCAACTTGCTCGTAGATATTATTTGTCTCCCGCAGACGGTCGAGTAATAATCCTAAATTCGTTTCACACTCCAGCATAAATTCTTGAGTATGGTTCAACGGGCCATTTTTCTCAGGAATACTAGCTAGGTAGTAGCATTGCAAAGCTGCATCTTGAACTGGAGACTGACTAAACTCAAAATCGTGCAGAAAATCGATTCTTTCAGTTCCCGCCGTTAGCATCAGCTGATTCAGTCGCCCCAATTTTACCCGGACACCGTTGCAAAGACCGTCTTTCAACTCCTGCATCAATTCCAGCAAAGCCTCAGAGCCAGTTTCCAGCATCGCATGAGTTAGCAACAGCGTCATCGTCGGACGACCCAACTCAGACCAATTCCGCTGAATATACGCCAGTTCGCTTTGAATCTCAGCCACCAGGAAATGATAATCCAGCGTCAGATAAAATTGCTGTTGATCCAAAAACGACGGTAAAAAGACAATCGTCTCACCTCGGACGCGAAAAACCCGCGATGTCGTTAAACTCCGCAACCGCCTTACAGGTCTGCCAGTGAGTCCCAGTTTATCGTTCCGACCAATTTGAGTAAAAACCCCCGACAAGTCGGTTGCTTGACGTACCTGAATCGGTTCCACCTGCGTTGGTGTTTGGGTAGCAATGCCCTGAACTTGCAATTTTGCCTGTAAATCCTCATCTTCAGCTAAGAGGGCAATTTGCACCAATGGGTCTTGATTGCGATTCATTGTTAAATGCCGTCCCAGTGGGTCAATATCTCCCACCGCCACCAAACCTTCACTCAACATTTGCCCCAATAAATACAAGCTTTGCGCCCATACCAAGGGAATATTTTCGTTAGGTAAACGTGTCTGACTGTGAGGATTTAACCTTTCCGCCTCTATTTTCTCTCTCGGCACATAATACAGTTCAGGTAGCAGCCCCAAACCTTCCTGTTCAATTAACAGAGACTCTAAACACTCTTGGTAGTCTTTAACTTGTTCTGTGTCTCTGTGAAACAAGCCATCCAGCACCAAATAAGTGAAAAATAAAGGCCATTCGCACTCAATATGCTCAAACTGTTGCAATTCCCAAGGTTCGTAGTGCAAGCGGCTGGTATCTTCCAAAACGGTTTGGTGTCCATCTCGCAAAAAGCGTTTGCAGCCGTAGCGTCCTTCCAGCTTGTCAATAATTTTCTGGCGGGTGCGTTCCACCAGTTCCAGATTTTCCACTGCAAAGGCTGGGAAACTAATGACGCTCAACAATGCCGCATCAACTTCTTTTGAGCTGGATTCCCTTGGCAGCAAAGATTTCAGTGTCATCCGGGCGCGAGCAATTTCATCAGGTAAGACGTGGATAACCGAAGCCTGAGAACCGCGTACCCCGAATAAATCCAGTCCGCTAATCGCTTCTAAGGCAGCTTTTGCCATTCCCACCGAACTTGCGTTCAGTTCTGGATTCCCCCGATTAATTTTATTTCCTCGTTCCCAAATTCCATAATCGGGTGTTCGGTATGCGCGACCAATGTAATACACCAGATTTTGCACGAAGTTAACTTCATCTATGCAGTAGATGATGTGTAACCCGGATGCTGTCATCTGCGCCAGCATCAGCAAAAACAGGGAGGTAGCATCTAATTGCAAGTGTCCCCAAGCGTCATCGCCGACGACAACATCGCCAGAACTGGTGTTGTATTTGGCGTGCAGGCAGTCTAGCAGGGATTGGCTTTGTTTAAAACTTTCTACTTTGTGGCTTTGGCGCATCATGCAGAACAACAGCCCCCGCATCAGCTTGACGACGCTTTGTTCTAGTTCGTAGGTACGTCCCCCATCTTCATCAACTTTGCGGTAAGCCAGCGCCAATCCCCAAACCGCGAGAATGCTATAAACGTTGTCTCGCACCCAAGCGTCGGTATAGTCGCCGTGGGCGTTAATGGCGGTACTGGCGGGTAATAGGCCGGTTATCGGATTTTGACGGTTGAGAATGACTGCTGCGATCTGCTGATAATAATTATCTAAGCGATCGCTTAGCAGTTTGGCGGTTAGCGACATATCATTTTGCAAGAGTATGAGGAAGCAAGCCCAAGTGCCTTATATTTTCGCACCAAAGTCAATTTTCATCCGCAAGCGGATCAGATTGTTGCGCGATCGCTGATCTTTGGTTACATTAATTTGCATAATGTAGCCAAATTTTATTTCAGTCAGTATAAAACTATGCAAACTCAAGATCGCAACGATGTAACGAAGGTTGGCTTTACGCCTCAAGCTGAAAACTGGAACGGTCGTCTGGCGATGATTGGATTCCTCGCTGCTGTAATTATTGAACTCACCAGTGGTGAAGGTGTACTTCACTTCTGGGGTTTAATGTAATTTTCCAGTCTTTTTAACCTCGGTCAATCTCAATTCGCTGGGTGTTTCTTCGGAAATATCCAGCTTTTTTATAAAATATGGTTTTTTTGAATACTTGTAGAATTATTGTTAGGAAAAAAAGCTAAGAAAATAGGGTGGGCATTGCCCACCCTATTTGCTGAAAGCTCTTGTTTAGCGAATGTATTCTTTGAGGATGCTGTTGCGGTTGGGGTGGCGCAACTTGCGGAGGGCTTTCGCTTCGATTTGACGGATTCGTTCGCGGGTGACGTTGAAGATTTGACCGATTTCTTCGAGGGTCTTCATTCGTCCATCATCTAAGCCGTAGCGCAGACGTAAAACGTCGCGTTCGCGGGGGCTGAGAGTATCGAGGACGCTTTCTAAGTCTTCCCGGAGCAAATTTTTGGAAACTTGATCTTCTGGGGTTTCACCATCAGCTTCGATGAAGTCTCCCAGTCGAGAATCTTCTTCTTTGCCGATTGGCGTTTCTAAGGATATCGGCAATTGGGCAGATTTGGCGATGAAACGCAGTTTCTCGATCGTCATCTCCATTCTCGTAGCAATTTCTTCTTCAGTGGGTTTGCGACCCATTTCCTGAGAAAGGAGTTTGGTGGTTTTCTTGATGCGAGAAATGGTTTCGTAGAGGTGAACGGGTAGGCGGATGGTGCGGGATTGGTCAGCGATCGCTCTGGTTATTGCCTGACGAATCCACCATGTAGCGTAAGTTGAAAACTTGTAGCCTTTCTCGTGGTCGAATTTCTCAGCGGCGCGAATCAATCCCAAACTGCCTTCCTGAATCAAGTCTTGGAAAGATAACCCGCGATTCATATATTTCTTGGCAATCGAAACCACCAAACGCAGGTTTGACTGCACCATTTTGTCCTTAGCGCGGCGACCTACATAGAGGCGATGTCGAAACGCTGGTAGGCGCTTTTTCACCTCTTTAGACCACTCTTCTTGTTCTGGTTCTCTTCCTAACTGAGTAGTAAGTTGTTCCCAGACTCGCTCAGATTTCAGTACCCCTTCAGCCCACTCTATATCTTGGGGTTCCCGCTCTAGATTTTCGATCAATTGCTGGCGCAAACGCTCCAATTCCAGCAAATCTGCAATTTTCCGAGCAAGTTCAATTTCTTCGTCGGCGCGTAGTAGGCGAATCCGACCAATTTCTTGTAAATATAGGCGAATCGAATCCTCTGTATAGTGCTTCTTTTTAGTTTGCACCCGACGACGGGATCTGGCTACCTTACCAGGCTTACCGTCTTCTTCATCCGGTGCTGCGTCTACAAATTCTTCATCTCGATCCGCTTCTTCGTCAATTAATAGCTCTAACATTTCGCTGTCAGGCTGAATGATGATTTCGAGTACGTCGTTGGCCTGGGTCATGCCTAATTCCTCATGCTCCTTCAGTTAAAGACCAGAAGATGGTGTGGTTAATCTACAAACAAGTTAGTCAGTGGTGTTTGCCAGCATTCAAAGGTTGCTCACTGACTAGGTGAGAGAAAGAGAGAATACATTCCTCACAACGCCAGGGCGAACTTAAAAGCGTTGGGGTAGGTGTTAATGCTGGATATGTTCAAGACCTTTCCGATTGTAGCCTCTCTTACAAAAATTGCACGTTTTTTGATTATTTAATCCTGCAAATATGAAATTAATGTCTGGCGAGCTTTTACAAATGGATAATGCAATTGGAATTGATGCACCCATCACGCAGCCCATCTCCTTGAACTAATTTTTACAGGATTTGCTCTTACTTACTCGCTTTCTTGAGAAAGCAAGCCAGCTTTTCGCTGCCTTTCTATCAATTGCCCGCTTTATCAGCGTCAAAGGATTGGCGACAATAGCACTAAGCAGTAATGAACGTGCAAGCCAAAACTACGAGAAATTGTCCTTTTATCTTACGTTAAGCTCAAATACAACTCCATACTATTAAGCTTTATAGGTCAGCGGTTGAGACAAATGGCTGAATTCTATTCAGTCATTCTAATCAACTGGGACTAAATGTGACATCTAAAACATCAATATATATTGCAAAATCCGCATTGACCACTCAATTTGGCTTGTTGCCACAAAAAATCAATGGTGACAAACTGGTATCCTTGCTGCAATAGTTGGGGAATTAGCTGGCTAGTGGTTTGGGCTACGTCTTGTCCACCGTAGTAGCCATCGTGTAGAACAATCACTGAACCATTGCGAACTTGCCGCAGCACCCGCTCTACGACCAGGGAAATCCCTGGACGCACCCAGTCTTCCGGGACGACGCTCCACATGACGGGTCGATAGTTCCACTGGTGCAATAAATCTAAGGTTTGGGGTGTAAACAAACCGTTGGGGGGTCGGATATCTCGGATGTAGCGTGGGTCTAGTTGACAAGCTTTTTGGATTGCCTGTTGGGTTTGTTCTATACTTTGCTGGAGTTCTGTTGGGCTGAGTTTAGGAAAGGCGCGATGATCGTATCCGTGTAATCCAATCCAGTGGCCCCGGTCGTAGACTTCTTTAGCAACTGTTGGGGAACGGTTGACACAGGCACCGAGCCAGAAAAAACTAGCAGTGATGCTGTAGCGGTCTAGCACTTGTAACAGCTCTCTGGTGTACTGAGGATGGGGGCCATCATCAAAGGTGAGAGCGATCGCTTTTGAATTTGCAGCACCCGACCACAGACAGTTAGGAAAGGCAGGCTGAAGAATTCGGTACACAATAGGAAATAGCGGAGCCAGCTGCATTTAGTCTATTAAATTGGTGTCAGCATACAGTGAGTCTTAAAGGTCAATTTTTACAACAAAAGCAAATTTTTGCCACCGTCACGCGATTTTTTCTTTTGGTTGCTCTTGCTGGGTGCAGCACTGTAACTACCAACCAGTATGAAGCAACAGCGCGGACTACTTTCACTTGGAAAGTTCACTACTTTACCAATCCCAGCCGCAATCAACAGCGAATAGAAACTTTTGGCTCTACTTCTTTGCTCAATCGCAATGGCGAGAAACCAGAAGGAGCGGTTATTGGCCCTGATGAGCGGGAACTTTGGTGGGCTGCTCTCCCGCCACAACCGACGCTGGATGAAATTGAACAGCGACAGCAACCAGGCGAACAGACAAGTACACCTGGTCTGTTACGAGATGTGGACTACCAGATCACCTATCGCTCTGGCAACCAGACGGTGACGTTGCCGACGAATTACGATGTTTATCGGGAGGTTGTGAAGGCATATCCTTCCCAGACACCTTTAGAGCTGACTTTGGGAATCAACGATGCTTCAGTGGAAAAAGCTGAACCCAAGTTTGAAAATTAAAAGTGAAGCATCCCCCATATACGCCATGTGCAACTTTATAGCGCCATACTCCCAACCCAAAGGTAAATTAGGGAGCTAAAAAAAAGTTGCACATTCGGTTAATTTTTAATTTTTAATTTTCTGGCAGAGCTTTTCACAGTGATGGGTATCTTTAACGGCTGACTGGCTTTAGTTAGCTGCTGTGATTCCAGCTCTTGCAGACCATCGAGAATTGCGTCGCGGATGACAGCTTCCGGCTCTTGACTCAGCATCAGGCGAAAATATTCGGAGATGGTACGTTTGCGATCGCGCTCTAACCGAGCATCTGTTACTAAAGCGCTCAGTTGACGAACTGCAAGCAAACGCTTCAGGGGGTCAACCTGTGTTAGTTCCGTTAACAGATGGTTCAGATTACCTTCTTCGCGATTCACTTGACGACTAATAATTTGCCACACCAACAAAATGAGGGTGAACAGGGTGCCTAAGCCTTGAAGAATCGCACCAGCCGCAATCCAGGGGCTATCTGAGTCTACCCAGATGGAAGCAGCCATGTAGGTGCTGAAGCTGGCAAGTCCGCCGCTACCAACTGCCAGAGTTAATTGACGATTGGAGCCGCTAAAAAACCTTTGTAGACTTGACCAGTGTACTTGCCAGTCCCATTCCTGCATCAAGTAAACCAGCAACATTACCAACACACCAGCGCAGGTAGCCAGCAGAAGCTTCCAGTTCCAGAAAAGCATTGCCAACATAAATGCGCTCGCCAGCAGCCAGCCTCCTTGCGACAACCTTGCTTGAGGAAACCGCTGGAAAAGTGCCAACTTTGATGGTTTGTGCGACGAGCTTTCAATGAGGTTAGCGATTTGCTGCCGCCATTTAGACGCCTGTGCCACGGAGATTTCCTGCTTAAGTCAGATAGATTATATCTAACCTACTGGCTCTCTCGATAAGTTTTTTCTTAGTGGAAGGTTCAAACGTGGGAACGCTAACTTATCTCTTAGAAACCAAAGCTTAAGTCATCGACGGTTAGCTGACCGTCAAAGGCGTAGAAAGTAATCCGACTGATATCTGGTACGTTTACGCTCAGGAGCGTGTTGGGAGGGATTGGGGAGTCAGTTCCGGCGAGATTTGGCCCAGGTATCTCGGTGCGGGCGAGGAGTTTATCTTGGGCGTCAAAGGCAGATAAAATAGTTCGCTGAGAACTGGTGGTAAAGCCGCTGACAAAGCGTACTGGATACTCGAAAAACACTTCTATCAAGCCGTTTTTCGGCGCACCCATGAGGACTGTGGTGCCAGACTGAACGGGAAAGGCAGGGTTTGAGGGTTGGAGAGCGATCGCGTTTCTAAAGGTGACTCCCCATTGTTGAAACTGACGTTCCACTACTTCAAAGCATGTCAAATCTTCCATGTTGAGGCGAACGCAGGTAGGTTTTTTTACCGGAAAGCCGAAATCAGACTCTAACGGCTTTGCGCCAGCAGCAGCGACAACGGTAGCAGCGTTGAGAAAATCAGCTGTCGCTGATGCTTCAAACTCGCCCACTTCATCACACACAGGACTGTATTGCTTTGCCATAACACTATGTAAACGCCCTTTTTCAACAACCGGATCGCCTTTAACTGCATCTAGCACTGGACACTGGACGATAATTTCTTTCTGGCTTTTCAATGGAAGCGACGAGCTTAAACTACCAACTTTCCTTGTGTTCATCCAGCCTCCTTGACTCCCAAAGCATTTTTTATATTGCCATCCCAATTAATGCTTCTTGGGCCAGTCGAAAGATTCCGCACTTTAAACTGTCTGATCCGGAAACGATGGCAAATGTTCCATTCCTCAACGTTTGCTGATGGCTGCTCGTTTAAGCGTAGCTGAAAGTTTACATAAGTACGGAAAAATGGGGTGATGGGTTTTACCCCCTACCGTTAAAATTATCTCTGATTTTTTCCGGTTTCGCATCCGTTATCTAGCGGATGTCTCCGAACTCCCACAAATGTCAAACCAAGACGCTATTAGTTTTTTTACCCAATATGGCTATTTTTCGGGTGAGAGAACCACTTACCAAATCTTTAAACAGACGAGGTTTGGTTTTAAAGTTTCTTGGCATTTCTATCGGCTGTGTGGATCGGGGAAGTTCTTCATGACTAATCACCATTCCAGAGCCAGAGGTTTTGGTAGACCTAAATCGGCGATGATGGCAGTAGATAGGAGGTTTGTCCCATGATTCAGCCACCAGGATTTGAACAGCACTCAGTTGTCACCTCGTTGGGAAGAATGGTGTACTACACTAACGAGGGGGAACCGTGGCGGTCAACAGCTGCCACCAGTTTGAAAGAGTTGCCCACATTGGTTTTCCTGCATGGCTTTGGTGGGGGGTCGTCCGCTTATGAGTGGTCGAAAGTCTACCCAGCTTTTGCGACTGAGTATCGAATTTTAGCACCAGACTTAATTGGTTGGGGTAGATCCGATCATCCAGCCCGGAATTACCAAATAGATGACTACATCAACACGATTATCGAGTTTCTGGAGCTGACTTGTAATAGCGCAACGCCTGTAATTGCGTCTTCGCTCTCCGCTGCCTTTACAATTAGAGCTGCGATCGCTCGTCCCGATTTATTTAAGTCGCTGATTTTGACAACAGCCGCTGGTTTGTCTGACTTTGGCGAAAATTACACGCGCAGCTTTTTTGCCCAACTGGTCAGCACACCGATCCTAGATAAATTAATTTACAGCGCTGGCGTTGCTACTAGCGGCGGTATCCGCAGTTTCTTAGAACAACGGCAATTTGCTCAGAGCGATCGCGTTTACGAAGAAATTGTCAACGCCTATCTGGAATCTGCCCTGGAACCAAATGCTGAATATGCAGCGCTTTCTTTTGTGCGGGGGGATTTGTGCTTCGATCTTTCACTGTACATTGGGCAGCTAAACGTGCCTACTGCCATCATGTGGGGCGAAAAATCTCAGTTTACAGGCCCTGATATTGGCAGGCGGCTTGCAGCTTTGAATCCGCAAGCCATCAAGGTTTTTCAACCTCTGGATGATGTGGGGCTGACACCCCAGTTAGAAATGCCTGCGGTGACAATTGGCTTAATCCGGCGATTTTTGAAATTGCTTAATGGCTAATGGAATCATGGCTAATTGCATTCTTGACCAATTAGCCATGATTCCCTTCTTTTAGCCTTCCAACCGGATATCAATCACAGTGACGTTAAAGTTGTAATCTGAACCGTCGAGTTCTAGGGGCATACCAATTTTGACTTTAGTGCCGCCTATGACTAGACCATCTTTAGTAGTTTGCCCTTTTGTAGCAAAATTCATTAGCATATCGGTGCTGAAAGAATCTTGTCTGGGATCGGCTAAGGCTTTGACAGAACCATCTGGTTGCGGCACAACCACTGTTCGTGGCAGGAGTTTGACGGATTTAATCTCCATCTGTCCGGCGGGTTGATTGCGGATGATAATATTTACTTTTTTGTCTTTCTCAAACTGTTCCATTAATCCTTGCGGGTCTAGGACGTTCAAACCCCGAACAATGGCATCTACTTCTACTGGTTTTGTGGTAACGCCGACTTGAGCAACCGAACCGGAGGTGCCGGGGAAGAAGAAGATCCCGACAATAACTGAGAGAATCACTAAGGCAGCAGCAACATCTAAAATGCTTACCTTGCCGAATAAGCGACCTTGAGAATCCAAAATCTTCATGCAGAAATGTCCTGGCTCTAGCTAAAAGACTGGTGGAAAATAACATCTAACTCTATAGATCGCAAGCTAGATGAGTCACGATCCGGTAGTCTTTTGTCAGAGTAACATGAGTGTCGTCAGGAAGTGGTGTGGCTGACTGGATAAGTAAATCTGCTGAAAAAAAGAGGATTATTTACTCTACTACGCGCAACCATCCATTTTTTAGCTTGTCAAGGACTCGATTTACTTGAGCTTGCTCTTCGGCGTTTAAGGCTGTTTTCGATAACAGTGTGGACATCAGCCGCCGTTGGTCAGCGCGAGTGATTGTGCGAGTGATTAATAAATGCTCAACTAATTGACCAATACTTACCGATGTTAAATGCTCTTGAGCTTGCATATGTTAAACGTGAGGATATAGATACTATCTGAATTTTCTGTGAGGCTGCCTGGTTACTTCATCGGCATAATCGCTTAATTTGCTTTTCGGAAAAATGCTTGTCTACGTGATATTGCGTAGGAATTTGGCAAGGCTTAAGCGATCGCATTTTGATTATGTTGAGTTAACGGCAGGATAAAGGATAAATTCAATGATTATCTTTATTTTTAGGACTTATCGCTCTTATCTTGACTATTTAGGCAAAAAATCTCTTGTTTTGAACAAAAGTTAGAAAACTATGTGCCAGGGGAATCCTAGAAAGGCAACCAAGACTTGCTGCTTTGCGTCTTGGATTCCAGAGTCTTTGATTGCAGCTGTTTGAAGTATTCTTGCGCGTATTGGCTATGAAGTTGAATCCGTTATCGTTTTTTTATCGTCAGGCAAATCGCCGCTGGTTATACCCGTTGCTGTCAGCGGTGATGGCGCTGTTTATTTGGGTAGGTTTGCCGCAACCAGGGCAAGCGATACCCTGGTTAGACCTGATTTTGCGCGGCGTTCAGGTGATTCAGATGTCGAATGTTTCTGATAGCCAGGAAGTTCAGATTGGTCGGTCAATTAATGAACAACTGGTGACTAGAGAAATTCGCTTGTATCGTAATCCGCAAATAACCCGCTATGTTAATGAGATTGGTCAGCGGCTGGCTAGTAGTAGCGATCGCCCGGATATTCCTTATACTTTTCAGGTAGTTAACGATAAAAGCGTTAATGCTTTTGCTACGATGGGGGGCTTTGTCTACATCCATACTGGCTTGCTAAAGGCGGCAGATAATGAAGCTCAGCTGGCAGGTGTCTTAGCTCACGAAATCGGCCATATTGCTTCCCGTCATGCGTTGGAGCAAATGC
Organism: Trichocoleus sp. FACHB-40; assembly: GCF_014695915.1. Taxonomy (GTDB): domain Bacteria; phylum Cyanobacteriota; class Cyanobacteriia; order Cyanobacteriales; family FACHB-T130; genus Funiculus; species Funiculus sociatus. The sequence goes on along the minus strand of NZ_JACJPF010000051.1, from coordinate 21,510 downwards.
GCCAAACTGCGATCGCTCGCGGTGTCGCGGCTGCTGCTGGCTTAGACCGCAATTTGGCGGTGCAAATTGGTGTGGATCTAGCTCTGCGCCGTCCGAACAGTCGCAAAGATGAATTTGAGGCGGATCAAAAGGGTCTGGAAACCTTAACAAATGCAGGCTATGCCCCCGCAGGGATGGTAGGTTTTATGGAAAAGCTACTCCGAGGCGGCTCGGTGCCTAATTTCTTGAGTACCCATCCGGGGACACAGGACAGAATTAACGCCTTGGAACGTGCCATCGACCCGGCGACTGCCAATGTGGGCGAGGGGTTGGATGAGTTGGCTTATAAGAGGAACATCCGCGCCCTCCCCTAAAAGACAAACTCTTTAAAAAGGCAATCCTTTCAAAGGATTGCCTTTTTGCCTTATGGTCTTAGCATATGGCGACGCATTCTACCCACCTGTGATGGATCGATTCGCGTTACGGCTTCTGATAGCGAGAGTTTGCGAACGCGACCGCGCAAAACGTTGACTTGATATACAAGGTTGTTGGTGATGTCCAAGCCTGTCAACCAGCCGCTTTTTTGGTGGTAGGCACCAGTATCAATGTCTAGCCAGCCATTTCCTTGGGCTAATTTCCCTGGTGTCACCCCAGGCAAGGTGAAGGTGATGGTGTGACCTGTGATGATCAGTTTATCAGGGAAGTATGGTTTGGCTATACTGTGGAATTCTTCCCGAATCCAACAAAATTCTTCAGCGCTTTGCTTTTCGAGGGGAATTTGCGGATGAATGCCTGCGTGAACTAACCAGATATCGCCTAAGTCTAGGTGTGTTGGCAAGCTTCGCATCCAGTCTATATCTCCTTGGGGAATGCCAGCTTCGCCATAACTGTTGACGGTGGCGTGTCCGCCACTATAAAGCCATCCTTGCAGGGCTGGGCCATATACTTCTCCATCGCCCAATACGTCTATTAACATTTGCTCGTGGTTTCCCAGGAGGCAGTGGTAGGAACTTTGCTTGACAAATTTCACAACCTGAGCGCTCTGAGTCCCCCGATCTATTAAGTCCCCCAAAAAATAAACTGAATCTTCATCAGAAGGCGCGATCGCTTCTAATAATCTCATTAGGCCGTCGTAGTGGCCATGCACATCACCTATCACAATGCGACGGTGGGTCATTTTGCTTTTCCTAACTTCCGATTTCTCACAACACTGGATAGTGCCGACTATTATTAAGGTGATGCACAGCCTGAAGTAGGGAATGCCTGCCTAAAAATTTAAAATCAAAAAAGACACACTTTAATTTATAATGTATAATCTTCAATTCCTTTAAATGGCGGTACTTCCCAGATTGTAAGTATGGTAGACTACAGTTCAATCATATCTTGCCTAGCCTTAGTAGCATATTTAAGGGTTTGGCATATCCCTTGCGGATGAACAAATATGTCTGAGCTGCCCACTGGGGACAAAATTCAGACTAAAATCCTCTGGCTTTTGCTTGAATGTTAGAAATTTCCAAAAATTCTGAGCTTAGCGCCTCTTCAGTAACGCCGCCAACGATAGTCGCTTTGAAGCAACCAACCAGTCAGGCTTGGGTAAAGATGGCGATCGCTAACTTAGACACGATCCTGTTAGACCATTCCCACTGCGAACGAAAAGCTGCTGGCGTAGCTTTGAATTTGATGTTTCGCTACCCTTCTAATACTCATCTGGTGCGGATGTTGACAGCGATCGCGCGTGAAGAACTGGAACACTTTGAGCAAGTCAATCAGTGGCTAGAACGCCGCCACATCCCTCTGGGACACCTCTCGGCTCCTCCCTATGGTGCTGGGATGAAGGCGCAAATTCGTCCCCAGGAACCTCAGCGATTGTTGGATTCTTTGCTTGTTTCTGGTTTAATTGAGGCTCGCTCTCACGAACGGCTGGGATTACTTGCTAATCACTCTCCAGATCCTGATCTAGGCAAGTTTTATCGCAGTTTGATGGCATCTGAGGCGCGTCATTATGGCGTTTATTGGGTGCTGGCTAATACTTACTTTGAGCGTGATGTTGTTAAAGAGCGGCTGGAAGAATTAGCTATTGCCGAAAGTGAGTTGCTGGAAACGCTGCACCCAGAACCGAGAATTCATAGTTAAGAACCTGACAATAACAGCCCCTCTTTGCAGACAAAGAGCGGTTACTATAGCAATTCAAGGGTTGGGTGCGATACATCTGTTGGGACATGGAATTGCCATGTCCCAACCTTGGTAATGGGAACGTCAGAACCGTGATATATTCCACCCATCTGAGAAACGCTATAATGCTTCACAACTTATTTCGTATAAGTATATTTAAGATAAATAATATTAGCTTATATTTTTATTATTAAGAATAAACTATCAGAGAATGGGGCATTGCAAAAACCTGACTTTTTTGATGATTTTTTGTAGTTCCAATAGTTGAAAACGGGCATGAAAATACAATATGGTAATTTTTTTATTCGGAGTTGGGAAGAAAGCGATCGCGCAGCCGCATCTAATGTTATCCATTCAGTATTAACTGAGTATGGCTTGCCTTGGGAGCCAGAGGGAGCAGACAGGGATGTGCTGGAGGTAGAAAAATTTTATCTCGATGCTGGGGGTGAATTTTGGGTAGTGGAAAGACTTGGGCGTGTGGTGGGGACTGCTGCTTATTATCCGGTACATCGGGGAGAAAAAGCGGTAGAAATACGCAAAATGTATTTGTTGCCAGAGGTGCGAGGGCAAGGGTTAGGGAAGTATTTGTTGCATCAGCTGGAGAAAGCGATCGCATCCCTTGGTTTTCAAGAAATTTGGGTGGAAACTGCCAGCGTTCTCCAACAGGCAGTTAAACTTTATGAAAATAGCGGTTACAAAGAAGCCGAGGGCGTGGAGACAACTAGATGCGATCGCGTCTATGTCAAATTATTAGATTTAATTCCAGGGAAATAAAGGTAACTTAGTTTTCAGATGATAATGAGTAATGGATATATTTGTCACAAGTTATGTTTAATTATGTCGGCTATTTATATATTTTTTATAAATTTATTTGCTAATAGAATCGTCCCTAGCAACGCTGCGGGAGTATCCGATTTTTGCAAATATAACCCACAGCCTAGAAGCCTCTATGCTGGAACAACAAAGCTTGCCAATGCAAAAGCTTGATATTACTAGCTTGCGTTGGCAGGCTTTGTTTGTTTAGACGCGACTTTAGTCGTCGGGCTTAAGACTGAAGCTGCACTTTATCAGGCGAAACCAGCAGGACGCGCTCAAATTAAAAATGAAGAATGCCCCATTTTTAATTCTTTTTAACGACTCAGGGCGCGGATGAATCGTTGTAAATTGGTAAACAATCCAGATTTTTTGGGTGCTGGGGTGTCGCTGGTGCTAGTGCTGGTGCCTGTAGCCTGAGCGATAATTTGATCGAGTTCTTCCCCGACTGGTCTTTCGGAGACTTCAGCAATCAGCTTGTAATCGTCGCTAGTTTCCAGCCAGACTTGCCAAGATTCAGGATAGCAGCGAAGTAGGGCAGCACCTTCTAGGGATCGCAGGTAGTAGCAAGACTCCAGGGAGACGAGGAAGCGATCGCGCAATTGTCGTGCTGCATAGCCAATCCCCACGATAGAGGGATCTTCTAAGCGGGGGTTGAGCATGACAACGGGACGATCTCCGGCGTATTCGCACAGCTTCTCGACTTGCAGGACTTCTACCGAGGAAGGCTCAACCAACAATATAATCTTGTCTTCTGGCTGAATTTTATCTTCTAGGGAGCTTTTGCTGGTGCCAATATCTTGTATTTTAAAAGGCACCTCTGGCCAGTCGCGACGAGCCAGAGCAGCTGCACCAGCGTCAGGGAAGAAAACTTTTAGCCCAGAACCTATGTCTTCAAAAACTGGGATAAATTGCCAAGCTACAGGCATAATTTTGAGTTCTGGGAAGACTAACTCAACTTTTAGCCTGGTGTAACCATTTGCGATCGCGGCTTTGGTAGCTTCGCGGGATTGGGCGATCGCTTCTTCTAGAGTTTTGGGAAGTTCTGCCATAGTCAATCGGAATTGCGTTTTAACTTCTTAAGGTTAGGTTAAGTAGCGTCGGTTTAGGGTCTGATATTATAGCGATCGCTTCTTGCTTTCAACCACGATTCTAAGTCGAAGCCCGTAGCCTGACGCAGGTAGTCGTAAGTCTCACTACCTACTCTTAGTGTCCAACCGCCCATCCTGCAAGCATTGATAGCTTGTGGCAAACTATCATTTCTGAGTATCAGGAATACTGGGTTATACCCCATTTGACGCAATCTAGTTGCGTATTGTCTGAACTTCTTCAACGTTCCTGAATCTCCAGAACCAATCCTATATTTTGTATCAATCGCATCCAGTCCAACCACAAGATCGCAAAGCTCATCTTGTCCTTCTCGAATTGCCGTACCAAAATTATCACAAGTTTGTCTGCACAGCTGAATTACGATACGTTCCCAACACTTGCCCAACTCTCTACCCCAATACTGTTTATTTTCAGCTTTAATTGCTTGAGTTAAGCCAAACACTAGCATCAAATCGTCTTCTTCTAAAGATTCTTCAATGAACAATTTTGCTGCAAAAGACAGGCTGTACTGTTGTATTATCCTCTCTAACGAATTCTGAATTTCATTAGTGTTCATAAGGTTGGTTTTGCCAAAATTACCGTTGTGTCGTGTTTGATGGTTCCAGCCCAGTCTACATTTCTAGGAAGATTCAGCCTGCGATTTTTTAATAGCAGATGAAAATGAAATTCCTCTCTAAAACCCACTTCACAGGCTAACTCTGTTAAAATCGAAGCTACTGGAATATCCACTCCACAAATCCGGCTAACATCACCTATTGAAAAGCAGTAATATCCCCGCGAATGTAGATGGGAAAAACAGCTTTCAAAGTGTTTTCTCATATCGATAAAGTATTTGTAAACTACTCGCGCCCTCAGTTCATTCTGTCCTCGCGTTGCTTTATACTTTCTACCTGTGTAGATATCTTCTATTAAACTGTCAAGACGCTGATTCCCAGTTTCGCCAAGTTCCTTACATTCTTCTCTTGGTATTCTTTCTGTACCAATCTCTCTAGAGTATAAATTCAATCTATCTTCGTCACTTTTAACCATTCCTAACCAATGAAGCTCAAATTTTGCTGCCCACACATAATCTATGGCGTTGATGTAAGGAGGCGAGGTTATAATTGCATCACATTTAAAACTGCCTGTTATATTCTTGGCATCCTGTAAATCTAACTCTTGAGAATTATCCAGCACTTTTTGATAAACAGCATTCCATTCAACAACTGCATCAATGGCTTTCTCAACATAGTGTTGAAAGTATCTAAAAACATCAGAGCGATCGCGTTGTGGTATCTCCTCAATGTGAGAACGTCGAGCCGCCAGCAGCATCCCATCGTTCATATCTGATGTTTTTCGGACGGTGGACGCAAATGCCAGCCAAAGCAAGGGCTGAATCCTTGTTTCAGCTTTCAGAATATGCTCTTTTAGGATTTCAAGACCCTCTTGCACTGGCTTTTGAAACCAGAAATCTTTATTAGCAAATTTTACAGTTTCAGGTACTTTAAAAGTACCTTTAGCATCGGAAATTATTTTTGATGTTTCCTCTAAAACTTTTGTAGGTGAAAAATTAGTTGTTTTGACGCGGCAAATTAAGCGGCTGAGAGGATTATAGTCTAGCCAATAAACGGACGAGCCATGTTTTAAAGCTTCAATTATCGTAGTGCCAGAACCCGCGAATGGCTCTAGTACAGTTACAGGCATGGTGGCATACTTCTGCAAAAACCAGCGGGGAATTTCTGGAATGGTTTTTGCTGGTTGAAAACCAAGGGAGTTAATTTTTAGAGGAGGCTTTCTCGTAACAGAAATAAATGTTCCTTCAGTTATGTCAAGCGGAATATCTCCTTCAATGTGTAGGTAGGAATTTGAAGGTTGTTCTATTGTGAATGCCATAGGTAATTTTCAATTTATGATATGTTTCATTTAACACTTAGCTAAGGCTAAGGGCATCAATCTTTCCAAAACTTGCTTTAGCACCATCGCCGCCCAGTCTACCTCAGCTTCGGTGGTATCGCGTCCCAGAGTGAGCCGAATTCCTCCTAAAGCAGCTGCATCGCTGTAGCCCATTGCCAGCAGCACGGGGCTAGGGCTGAGTTTACCGCTGTTACAGGCTGCGCCAGCACTGATGGCAATTCCAGCGAGGTTCATCTGGCGCACGAGGGTCTTTCCGGTGATTCCCCCAGTGACGGTGAAGCTGACGTGATGGGGTAGGCGATGCAGTCTGTCGCCAGTGGGTATGAGGTGGGGGCTGTCAGATAAGAGGGAGAAGAGGCGATCGCGTAATTTTACCAATCTTGATGTTTCCGTTGCCAATTCTTGCGCTGCCAGTTCTGCTGCCACACCAAAACCAGCAATAATTGGTACAGCCTGCGTCCCGGAACGCAACTTTAATTCTTGTCCGCCACCCCACAACAAAGGTACTAACTCCACACCAGGACGCACATAAAGCGCCCCAACACCTTGAGGGCCATAAATTTTATGGCTGGAGAGAGATAGCATATCCACGGGTAGCTGCTGCACATCTATGGGCAACCGTCCAGCCACCTGCACAGCATCGGTGTGGAACAGAACGCCTTGGGAACGGGCAATTTGTGAAAGTTCTGCAATCGGTTGTAGCGTACCAACTTCGCTTTGACCGTAAATTACTGAAACCAAGACTGTATTGGGTTGTAGCGCTAATTCTAAATCTCTGGGATTCACTCTGCCTTTAGTATCCACTGGCAAGCGCGTCACCTCCCAACCCCATAATTCCAGTAACCGCGCTGGTTCTGCCACAGCTGAATGCTCAATGCTGGAGATAATCATATGCTGAGGCGATCTATAGCTGCGGGCAACCCCCATAATTGCCAAATTGTCTGCCTCAGTGCCGCCAGAAGTGAAGATAATCGACTCTGAGGAAGGTGCGTTAATTAATCCCGCAACCTGCATTCTTGCTTGTTCTAGTTCGGTTGCTGCCCGTTGTCCCCACTCATGCAAGCTAGAAGGATTCCCCCAATGTTGGGTAAGAACTTGCTGCATGGTAGCGATCGCCTCCGGGCGAGTGGGCGTGGTGGCACTATAATCCAGGTAAACTTGCATGGTTGCTCAAGCGACAGGCTTCCTACACTTTCAGCATATAGCGCCAAAAGCCTGAACAACGAACAGTTAACCAGACTCTATCCGCCCGGTTTGCAGACGTTATATTCTTCGTGGGACATAACTTCTTCCGGTACCAGTCTGCTACCGCAGTCGCGGCAAATCATCCGGTAGTCGCGGCTTAAGGGAATACTGATGATTGTGCGGTTGTGGCGTAGCCGCTTTCCCTTAAATTCTGTATAGTTCCGGGTATTTTCCAATCTAGCAATGATGGTACGCGCCTTTACCACCAAATGAGCTGGAAGGTGTCTCAAATCAATGGGGTCGTTGGCGAAGGTTTCCTCCCACTGCTGTTTTTCCTGTTTTTTTTGAACCCAAGTGGCGCGTTCAGAGGCGCACCGATGACAGATTTGCCCATAGCCCTTGTGACCGCACGGAAAAGTCTTTTTTCTTGTTGTCATAAAAAAATAGTGGCGTGGCTTTTGGCACCCCACCCCCACAATGCTGCTACCCTGTGGAAACTCTCCGCCGTGAAGGCGGTTGGACAAAATATGAATTTTATCCGCTTGCAGTTTATGTTAATGCAAGAAGGGCGAGTTTCTGAGAACGGTTTTCGTTTTTTGGGTCAAAAAGTTATGAAACCTTTTAATAGGTGAGTTTATTGTGTGGGTGGATGAGCGAAAATTATGTTTTCACGACGTAATAAAACTGCGGCCTGTTAGCCAACATCTCACCGTGAATCTCTTTTCCCTGACTAAAATCCGTTTGGGGTGTGTATTCCTCCTCTCGCTGACTCTCGCCGCGTGTGGGCGGGTGCAGTCGCAAAATCCCATCCTTAAGCCCCTGCCTCAAGATCCGTTTGTTCAGGTATACTTCAACCACGCGGCTACATCAGAATACATTGAGCCTTACCGACTGCAAAAACGACCGGGAGATGACTTAGAGCATCATATTGTGGATGCGATCGCTTCTGCTAAATCCACAGTCGATGTAGCGGTACAGGAGTTGCGCTTACCTAAAATTGCCTCTGCGTTGGTGGAACGCAAGCAGGCGGGCGTGAAAGTGCGGGTGATTTTGGAAAATATCTACAGTCGCCCTTTGAGTAGTTTTACCGCTGCTGAGGTGGCGAAACTACCGCCAAGAGAACGCCAACGTTATAACGAGTTTCGCCAGCTAGTAGACCGAAACGCCGATAATCAACTCACGAGTGCGGAAATTAATCAAGGAGATGCCTTGGTAATTTTACGCAACGCTGGTATTCCCATCATTGATGATACTGCTGACGGTTCCAAAGGCAGCAACCTGATGCACCACAAATTTGTCGTTGTTGATGGCACAAATGTAATTGTTACTTCAGCAAATTTCACTTCTAGCGACATTCATGGAGATTTTTCCGCACCTAGCAGTTTGGGAAATGCTAATAACTTACTAAAAATTGATAGTCCTGAAGTGGCATCCATTTTTACCCAAGAGTTTAACTTAATGTGGGGAGATGGGCCAGGAGGCAAACCTGATAGTAAGTTTGGTGTCAAAAAGACATTTCGACCAGCGCAACAAGTCAACCTTTTAGATACTACTGTCACCGTCCAGTTTTCTCCAACCTCCACTACACAACCTTGGACTCAAAGTAGTAATGGCTTAATTGGCAAAACCTTAAATACATCTGCTCAATCTGTTGATCTGGCTTTGTTTGTTTTTTCAGATCAGCGTCTGGTTAATATTTTGCAAGCCGACCATCAAAAAGGCGTGCAGATCCGCGCTTTAATTGACCCAGATTTTATCTATCGTCCCTACAGCGAAGCTTTAGATATGATGGGGGTTGCTTTGAGTAATTCTTGCAAGTACGAAGCCGAGAATCGCCCTTGGCAAGAGCCAATTAAAACTGTTGGCGTACCACTGCTACCGAAGGGAGATTTATTGCATCATAAATTCGGGGTTGTGGATGGAAAAGCTGTAATTACAGGTTCTCACAATTGGTCAGATGCTGCAAATACTGGCAATGATGAGACGGTTTTGGTAATTCAAAGCCAGACGGTTGCGGCTCATTACAATCGCGAGTTTGAGCGTCTTTATGCTAATGCACTGTTGGGTGTTCCTGATAGGATTTTACAAAAAATAAATGCTCAGGAAAAACAATGTCGTCCGGTAAAAAATGCTTCAGGAGCGCAACCCATTGTAACTCCTTCTCCCCTCTCCCAAAACGGGAGAGGAGTTGGAGGTGAGGGAAAGACTGGAATGATTCCAGCTTCTAAAATATCTGAAAAAAGCAAAAATCAAATTTCTCAAAAAGTCAACCTCAATAGGGCAAGTAAAGAAGAAATAGAGGCTTTGCCGGGTGTTGGGCCAAAGCTAGCTGGGCGGATTATTGAGGCGCGTCAGCAGAAACCTTTTACATCGTTACAAGATTTGGATCGAGTGCCAGGAGTTGGCCCAAGTTTGTTGGAAAAATTACGCGATCGCGTCACTTGGTAAGTAAGGATTTAAGGGGATGTTAGTTCCAAGCCCTGAAGAAGAGGCAGCTAAACAACAACGAGCTGAACGTTTAGCTGAACAATTACGTGTAATGGGAATTAATCCTGAGATTGACACATGAATGAGACTACAGTGCTATTTCGTCCGGTTGGACAAAAAGAGATGGTATTTGATCGCAGAAAGCGGCTACACTGCGTTTCCGCCTCGACTTCCCTATCAACCAATCTTTTATCCGGTACTAACGGAGGCGTATGCTGTGCAAATTGCTAGAGATTGGAACACCAAAGACGCAGCTTCTGGCTATGTTGGCTAAGTCACCATTCAGGTGAAAACGGAATTTATGGCGCGGTACGAGGTGCAGACTGTAGGGAGTTCTCAACATCAGGAGTATTGGATACCTGCTAAGGATTTGCCCCAGTTCAACAGTAATATTGTGGGTAAGATAGAAGCGATCGCAGAGTTTCGACCGGAACAGGGGAGTCAAGAATGAGCGGCGCATTTACTCTCCTTCAAAAAGACGAAATCGCCATTCGTCGAATGTGAGACGGCTGACACAATTAGATGAACTCCAGAGGGGAAATATTTAGATCGCTGGCTGATGGCTATAGAACGGCAGAATCAGTAGACTGAAAGTAGTTGCCCAGCTAGAAGTGTCCGCGCATCCAACTATGACCCAGCAACCTGCACGTATTTGTATACTCGGTGGCGGCTTTGGTGGTCTTTATACCGCTCTGCGCTTGAGCGAACTGCCGTGGGAAAGGTCGGAACGTCCCGAAATTGTCTTAGTCGATCGGGATGACCGCTTTTTGTTCACGCCCCTACTGTATGAACTGCTTACCGGGGAACTGCAAACCTGGGAAATTGCCCCGCCGTTTCAAGAAATTCTGGCTAACACGGGTATACGCTTCTGTCAGGGTGTCGTGGCTGGAATTGATATCGAGGAACATCTAGTACATTTGCACGATGGTCAAGATTTTGCCTACGATCGCTTGGTCTTGGCGTTGGGTGGGGAAACTCTCCTAGACATGGTACCGGGAGCTGCTGAGTATGCTTTTGGTTTCCGCACTATGGCTGATGCCTATCGTCTGGAAGAACGCCTGAGAATTTTGGAAGAGTCGGAAGCTGATAAGATTCGCATAGCGATCGCGGGTGCTGGTTACTGCGGGGTAGAGTTGGCTTGTAAGTTGGCTGACCGTCTTGGCGATCGCGGTAGGATACGCTTGATTGAACTAAGCGATATGATTCTGCGAACTTCAACCGACTTTAACCGGGATGCAGCGCGGAAAGCTTTGGAAGACCGAGGTGTTTGGATTGATTTGGATACGTCGGTTGAGTCGATGTCACCGACGACAATCTCGCTGGTGTATAAAGGACAGGTAGACCCGATTCCGGTGGATTTGGTGCTGTGGACGGTGGGAGTGGGCATGGCGGATGCGGTGCGAAGCCTCCCTGTCAAACAAAATCAACGCGGTCAATTGACTACTACGCCGACTCTGCAACTGGTTGACCATCCAGATATCTTTGCTCTCGGCGACCTTGCCGATTGTCACGATGTCACGGGACAAGCTATCCCCGCAACAGCTCAGTCTGCGTTCCAGCAGTCTGATTTTGCCGCCTGGAATATTTGGGCATCGCTGAGCGGTCGTCCTTTGCTTCCCTTCCGCTATCAGCAATTAGGGGAGATGATGACGTTGGGAACCGATAACGCCACGCTGACAGGTTTGGGAATCAAACTGGATGGTACTCCGGCTTACATTCTCCGCCGTCTTGCCTATCTGTATCGGATGCCATCACTAAATCATCAGCTGAAAGTCGGTTTGAATTGGATTACTCAACCTTTGGTTGATTTTTTGTCTAAGTAGCTTTCACCAACTACCAAGCCCCGGTTGGATGTTCACAAGCAAGGTGGTTTCATACAATCCAAGAAAATATAGAAAATTGCGACGTTTTGTAGGGACATGGCATTGCCATGTCCCTACAAATGTATCCTAGCAAGCCTTGAATTGTTATAGTTATCAGGTGGGTATTAACCACCACATTTTGCCTTGCTTATTAATCAGCAAAAAATGCTTAAATTTTCTAAGAAAATTAGTTATTGCTTTTATAGCCCGCATTTTTTATAGGGTTGTATTTAGCGGTATTTCCTAAGCTGTTTTTAGTTATTATAGGCTTTGGGTTATTGTTTATTTTTATATTAATTAAATTAGAAGCAATAAAGAACAAAAAGTTTATTTAAGTACAATTATAATTATTCGATATTTGAAACTCGGATAAAATAGATGATTGATAAAAATGTCATCCTTTACTCTTGGTTTTGGCTGAATCGCCTAGAGCATTTTGATTGACTATTTGCCAAGTTATCAAAATACCTGGAGAAGCTTTAACTGGTGGCAAAATCTAATTTTTATCATCGGGTGCGTTTGTTTACTCGGAAACCTCAATGAGTTTGCCTTAATATCTTGCGATCGCGCTATGGCTTCATTCTGAATAGGCAGTTTAGAGCTTCCTCTTGGGATACGCTCGATGAGATGATAATGAATATACTGGGTGGTGTTGTAGGGTTTGCAATCTAGAGATGGAACACGAAAATAGCCGGAAGCGTCCCAAAGTGATTTTTGTCGATGCTGTTGGCACTATGTTTGGGGTGCGGGGTAGTATAGGCGAGGTGTATGGCACGATCGCGCGTCGGTTTGGTGTGGAAGCGTCGCCAGAAGACTTGCAAAAAGCATTCTATGAGAGTTTTAAAGCTTCGCCGCCGCCAGTGTTTCCAGGTACAGAACCCCAAAAAATTCCCGATTGCGAGTCTGATTGGTGGCGTGCGATCGCGCTTTCCACTTTTCACAAAGCAGGTGTTCTCGAAAAGTTTTCCAATTTCGCCAGTTTTTTTGACGAACTCTACAACCACTTTTCCACCCCTGAACCTTGGTTTGTTTATTCAGATGTCCCTACATCCTTGGAAAAGTGGCGCAACATGGGAATTGAACTGGGTGTGGTGTCAAATTTCGATTCTCGGATTTATTCGGTTTTGCAATCTTTAAATTTGATACAATATTTCACTTCCGTAACTATTTGCTCTGAGGTTGGTGCTGCTAAACCCGATCCAAAGATTTTCGCCGTCGCGTTGCAAAAACATCAGGCAAAAGCTGAGGACGTATGGCACATTGGCGACAGTCATCAGGAAGATTATCAGGGAGCAAAAGCTGCGGGACTGAAGGGTATTTTGTTGAAACGGACAGAGTAAATACCTGGCGCATAATGTGAACAAACCGCAGATTTCAATGATGTCATATTTTTGAAGAAAAATACATTTAAAATAAGTAAATTTAAAGAGTTAGCCAACACAATTTAAGGTTTTCACGATAGCCATTTAAACCACCGCTGGTTCTAACATCCTAATAGTCCCAGCAGTGGCATCAATCTCCACATCTAAACCAATAGGAAGCGTAACTATCGGTTCAATGTGACCAATCATCGCGCCGTACCAAGAGGGAATTCCTAATGGTTGAATATGATCCCAAACTACTTCTTCAAGGGTGAGAGAACCATAATCAGCATCAGGGGAACATCCTTTACATTGCCCGAAAATAAAACCAGCTAATTTACTAAATACTCCGGCAATTTTTAGGTGAGTCATCAAGCGGTCGATACGGTAAATATTTTCATTAATTTCTTCTAAAAATAAGATAGCACCGTTTAAATCGGGCATATAAGGAGAACCTACAATTCCAGAAAAAACTGAAAGGTTGCCGCCAATGAGCTTGCCTTGCGCTCGACCGGGTGTTATAGTTTGTTGGCGATATTTTAGCTGCATCAATCGATTTTCATCGCCGTCATCTTTTAGGTTTTGAAAAGTCACGCTTTCGGCAGATTCTAAAACGCGGCGGAAAGAATCAGTTTGTTTTGTTCGCCAAGATGTCAAACCGTTGGGGCCGTGAAATGTAACTAAGTTAGTTTTAGCATTAATTCCCAAAATTAACGCTGTAATATCGCTGAAACCGACAATAATTTTGGGATTTTTGCGGATGAGTTCGTAATCTAAATATGGTAGTATCCGACTGCAACCCCAGCCGCCACGCATCGGGAGAATAGCTGTTACTTTCGGGTCAGCAAAAAACTGATTGATGTCTGCGGCGCGGTCTTTATCTTTGCCTCCTAAATAACCATATCTGTCGAGGATATGGGGAGCAAGTTTGGGAACCATTCCCAGTCCCCGCACTACATCTATGACGATATCGAGTTCTTCCCGGAGAAATGTTGCACTAGCGGGACTGACAATTCCCACAATAGAACCGGGTTTTAAACGGGCGGGTTTTAAAATTGGGGGAGTTGCGGCTTTTCCTGATTTTAAGGGAGAAGCTATGAGGGTAGCGATCGCGCTTTTGGCAACTGTTTCGATAAACTGACGGCGGCTGCTCATGCGGGTATAATTTTCGTGGTAGTGGTAAACAGGTAGTGATATTCAATGCTCAAAGCCTTGTACGGTAAGGGGTGAAAGTGGATTTATCACTACTTCTATACCACTACCATTTTCGTTACCGGGCAGGAATGTAATAGCATTTTGGATGAAAAATTAATAGCGATCACCCAAAATCATACCTGCAAACATAAATTTTAAAAGCAATAGCGCCTTACGAGACTTTATATTTAAGCTGATAGACGTATTTTTTGCCTTGGTAGCGATCGCTATTTATACCAAGTTCTCTTGCTGCTGGGACTAGGAGTTTTAGTTGCGATCGCTTTCTCTGTAGCAGGCGCAGACTCTCCTACCCAAAAATGCGTAAATCTTACTAAAACACCCTTTAAAGGTAATTAATTCCTTCATTTGTTTATTTTATATAATTTCACTTTATATCCGCAACAGATCCATTTATTGCCAATATAAAGTGAAATTATATGATGGAAACAAGAGAATTGCGTTTAAATATTAACTTTTCGGCGGTGCAGGAGGAGGACAAGTTTTATTAGAAAAATCGCACTGATAGATGGTAGGTTTTTGCCAGCTTAAAGGAATTTCTAGCAAGTCTCGCGTCCCGGTCATACCTTGTCCTAGAAATAATAAAAGTGCGATGCAGTTCAAAATGATGTGAACATTGCGCCAGCGATTTGATTTGTCTTTATAGATATCCTCAATAATTGCTAACGAGAAAATCATCAACATTGCAGCTGCAATGCCGATGTAATAGTGCGACCAGTACCACTCATTATCTCGCCGGAAAACGCCTTCTTGGAACCCCAAAATAACTAAACCTGCACCTGTTAAAGTAGCAAAAACTCCTCGCCAAAGTGGCCCTCTGGCTTTGTATAAAAATACTAACGAGGCAATAGTAGCTGTAAACATTAGTACGATGAAAACAACTTGAAAAGGGTTTTTGCTTCCAATATTATCCTTCAAAATATGCCCAAAAATTGGATAAGCAAGTCCTATCAAGGCAACTCCAACGACCGCAGCCGAAAGCCATTTCCCGATTTGAACGTGTTCTTTACCAACAACTGGAGAAATTTTGCTTTTTCCTTCTTTATTTTGCAAACGGCGTTGACGAGTTTGCCAAGCGAGGTGAACGACAATGCCAATCAGCGGGAAGACGAATGTAACTGCGATCGCGGGATGAATTAAAGCTGTCCAATCTGCAATTTCCATAACAACCTTAGTATGGGTTAATTCACTAGCTACCTAACGGAGCAAAACCAAACGTGGCATTAAATTGGCGACACCAAATTGCAACTGAGCCAAAGTCTGCCACATTTACACCAGCAGGAATAGCATAGCGTTGCGTACCGCTTACTTTCTGCAAACGACTGATACTCACATAATCTTTCTCTTTAATGCCATAAGTTGGTGGCTTCTCTGAACGATGCAGGATCACAAATAAATCTGGGCCATTGTCAGTTTTGAAAGCTTCATCCAACTCCACATAACGTTTCCCGTTTTCTGTCACCAAGCGCACCATTCCCTTAGTGGGATGTTCTGCTGCCTGAAAGGTTCCAGACTGTGTAGGTGTCTGTGCTAGGGATGTCGCCACGGGGTTTGCTGATTGCTCAGCCTGAACATTAGGCTGATTGGAGTTGACTTCTTTGGCACAAGCAACGGTCAAAAGTGTTACTGCACAAAGTACTGCTAGATAGTTTAATTTCATGGAAGCATTCTCAAAATCATCCTACTAACACTCTAAAGGTCTGTGGCAGCTATAAAATGAATTTTGGCTGAGAACTTGATTAGAAAAGGCTGATACCTTTCCAGACTTGTTTTAATATTAAAATCTTGTTGTTTTAAATTGCCGTCAAATTTTATGATTTTTTTATGAAGTTCTCATTTTTATGTTTTATACGTACAATAGGTTTATAAGATATTAAGGACACTGGACTAACCATTTTAATTTACTAATTATCAGTTTTGGCTTTTTTGAAGGTTGCATTTATCAATTTTTCATATAAAATTATGCAAAGGTTAGCCGCCAAGACATCAAACTTACTAAAGCGTATTCCCGGATACATCTATCTTTGGATAGCCATAATTATCTTTGGAGCTTCTAACTCCATTACCCGGCGGCTGACGGAAATTGGTTCTCAAAACTTTATTGATGGCAGAAACCCAGTTTCTTTTTGCAATATTCTATTCGTCGGAAATATTTGCGCTTTACTGGTTCTGATTTTAGCCTATCGCCGACAGTGGAATATTCCCTCCTTAAGACAGCTCTCCTGGAAAGATTGGCTTAGTCTGATAGCAGTGGCGATTTTGTCTGGAACACTGGCTCCAGGTTTAACTTTTGAAGCTCTTTCTCGGACGATGGTTACTAATGTCATTTTAGTCGGACGAATCGAGCCACCTCTGGTTTTAGCTTTATCCATTTGGTTTCTCAAGGAACGAGTTAATTTTTGGCAAATTGCGGGTGCGGTTGTTTCCTTAGCTGGAGTCATCTTGATTATGTTGCTTCAGCATTCACGGGAAAACATGATAAATATGGGAGGTTTCGTTAGTGTAGGAACTGGTGAGATTTTTGCGGCAGCCGGAGCCGTGGCTTTAGCTATTTCTACAATTATTAGTAAATTTCGAGTTGGCCAGATACCACTGGGAATTTATACCGTATTTCGTACAGCTTTGGGATCGATAGTATTTTTCTTTGCTGCTTTGTATTTCTATGGAAGTAATCATTTTATGGATGTATTCTCACCTTTCTTGTGGCAGTGGATGTTAGTTTATGGAGCGGTTATAGTTGCGGTGGGTCAATCATCCTGGTTTACTGGTTTAAAAACTACTACGGTATCTGAAGCTTCGTTAGCTAGCTCTTTTACTCCAATTGTCGGTATTGTGGCGGCTTATTTAGTTTTGGGCGAAGTACCTACTTTGGCTCAATGTATTGGAGGAAGCGTCATTTTAGGGGGTATCTTTCTGAGTCAAATTGGGGTGCGGCGCATCTTGCGCCGACAAGAGGAAACTGCACATACTAGCAGCAACTCTAAAGAAATGGATATAAGAATAGGGTTTAAAGGAATCTAGCCTAACCGTTACTACGTAGTTAATTCAGGAACAGCATTAGCATCAGTTTTGACGGATTTTAAATTTGATTGCTGAGTGATGGCTTTAGGGAAGTAAGAGAAATGACGACTTCACAGATTAATAAGCAAATGTCAAAGCGTCGTATTCTGAAGCGCGTGTTTCGGCTTCGGGTTGCAACGCTGATCATGGTGGGGATTGTTGCTTTTGCGGGCGCGATCGCTGCGGCGTGGTTTGCTGGTGAAGGGACGATTAGTTACCTGTTTGCCGAACTACAAAAATGGCAGGAAAAACCGCCGATGTGGGTGGAAGCGCCAATGGTTGCTGGCAAATATCTGCTAGTTCCCACGATTGCTTTGCTGCTTACTGTCTTGGCGGTGATGAAAATTTCCCCGCTACCTAACGCCAAATCGCGGTTTTTTGTGGTGGGAATTTTGCTGGGGCTGACGGGTCGCTATATTGTCTGGCGATCGCTTTCTACTCTGAATCTTGCCGACCCCCTAAATGGTGTGTTCAGCCTGGGGTTATTTGGCATGGAGATGTTAATGCTGGCTAGTAGCATTATTCAGTTATTTTTGATGCTAAATGTGAAAGACCGAAGGAAAGAAGCTGACCAGCTTTCTAAGAATGTCTTTAACGGCACTTTTACACCATTTGTAGATATTTTTATTCCCACTTACAATGAATCAGTTTTTATTTTACGCCGCACAATTATAGGGTGTCAAGCTTTAGATTATGCCAACAAAAAGATTTATTTGCTCGATGATACTAAGCGCCTAGAAATGCAACAATTGGCTGAAGAACTGGGATGCGAGTATAAAACAAGACCAGATAATAATCATGCTAAAGCGGGAAATCTCAATCATGCCTTTCCTCAAACCAAAGCCGAACTAATTGTTGTATTTGATGCTGATTTTATTCCCACTAAAAACTTTCTTACCCGCACGGTAGGCTTCTTTCAAGATGAAAAAGTCGCCCTCGTACAGACCCCTCAAAGCTTTTATAACTCTGATCCAATTGCCCATAATTTAGGCTTAGAGCACGTTTTAACACCAGAAGAAGAAGTTTTTTATCGGCAAATTCAGCCAATTCGGGATGCAGCAGGCAGCGTAATTTGTTCTGGTACTTCTTTTATTGTCAGACGCAGCGCTTTGGAAGAAGCTGGTGGTTTTGTAACAGATTCTCTCAGTGAAGATTACTTTACAGGAATTCGTTTATCTGCCCAAGGCTACCGATTAATTTATTTAGATGAAAAACTGAGTGCCGGATTAGCCGCAGAAAATATTGCTGCTCATGCTACCCAGAGACTGCGATGGGCGCGGGGTACTTTACAAGGATTTTTTATTGAGTCGAATCCGTTAACAATTCCCGGACTAAGCCCGTTACAAAGGCTGGCTCATTCAGAAGGATTGCTGCATTGGTTCACCAGTTGGGCGCGGGTTTATTTTCTGTTGATGCCGTTAGCATATTCATTTTTAGGCGTTATTCCCATCCGAGCTACAGCTGCTGAATTGTTGTATTTCTTTGTACCTTACTATGTAGTGCAACTGTCTGTTTTCTCCTGGCTAAATTACCGTTCGCGCTCAGCTTTGTTATCGGATATTTATACTTTAGTGCTGTGTTTTCCCCTAGCACTGACTGTATTTCAAGTAATGCTAAATCCCTTCTCAAAAGGCTTTAAAGTAACGCCAAAAGGGATATCACGCGACCGCTATGCTTTCAACTGGCGTTTAGCATGGCCTTTGATTATCTTATTCCTAGTAACATCTGTCAGCTTGTGGCGGAATTTGGGAATGTGCATGATGACTTATGGCGCAACCGAGGTATACAAAGGTATTAACTTGGGTTGGGTTTGGAGTGGTTATAACTTGCTGATGATTGGCATCACGTTGTTAATCTTGCTGGATGTTCCCAAACCCGATTTGTATGAATGGTTTGATTTGCGGCGAGTCGTGCAGATAAATGTGGCAGGGCAGAGTTATTGGGGAATTACCAAGATAATTTCAGAAGCAGGCGCTCAAGTAATTATGACCCAATTGCTACCGATTTTTTCCAATGAACCATTGCCCATAACACTGGCAATTATGGAGGAAGAAATATATCTACAAGGACAAATTATTTCTACTGGTTTTATCGATGAATTTCCTACAGTGCAAGTGACATTTGAGCAGTTGAGTCTCTCTGAACATCGGCGATTAGTAGAAATGTTGTTTTGTCGTCCTGGTCAGTGGAAGCGTCGGGATACCCCCGGTGAAATTAGTTCTCTGTTGCTAATTTTCAAGATTTTGCTGCGACCGCGAGTGTTGTTTGATAGAAATCGAGAAATAAGCGCGATCGCTGTCTCTAAAGTTTAGGGTTTTACGAGTTTCGAGAGCCAGAGAAAATTGTCATTGTAGAGAGGCTCTATTTTTAAATTAGACTCTTTCTTAATTTTCTCCTGAAATTGCTCCGAAAGATTTAATAAAAACACATCGCTAAAACCTTGAGGAATCTTAGGAATATTCATAAAGTCTGGCTGTGTATTACCTGGAACTACCATAAGGCGTACTTTTTCCTCGAATAGATAGCTAAGAGCCAGGGAATTGCCGAAATTAATCCCAAAAGAATTCGTAATTAGAAGAGGAGCCTTTGCTTGATTGACTATTTCCGAAACTTGATAATTGTGATAGCTAACTACTTTATTCCAAGCCGTCTCAGCTTGAGAATTAATTGCACAAAAAACAACACCTGCTGAAATCAGTGCAGCCATCGCTATCTGCCAAAATTTCTGTTCTAAAAACCTAGTCGATGTAATCCCAGTGGCAAGTAGATAAGCAATTGATAGCTGAATCCCCAAATAAAAAGGGATTATATAGCGACTAGAAGTTGAGCGTTGTCCTCCTAAAATTAAATCCGGCAGCACTAAAGCTAAAGTTAAGGTTCCCATCAAAGTTAGTACAAATAACCAAACTTCCTTTTTGGTATTCTTGCAGATAAAATAAATGGAGTATCCAACTAAAATTAGAAAAATAGGTAAGGTTAAATAGGTTAATAGAGTATCAAAGCCAAAGTCGCCTTGGGTTAAAATAAAAGCACGATTAATGTGAACTCCCCACGTTTTTAGCCAAGCTATTAAGGGAATGGGTACAGCCGTCCAGTTTGCTCCTGTTTCCGACCAAGTAGCGATCGCAATTACCAACCAAGGAGAAAACAATAGCACCGCCGTCAGGGATGCCAGTACGAAGGCAGCTACTTTTTTAGTAAAGCGGAAGCCTTCAATTACAATTACATAAATTCCATGTCCGATTCCCACCAATACAGAAAATGGGAATGTATAGATACTTAATGCTAAAGTGGCGGCGTAAATTCCCCATGTCCGAATATGGTGAGTTTTATTTCCATCTTTTGTGGTTAGTCGCAAAGCTCGCAGTAATGTAGCACTTGATAACAAAACCGTCACCGTCCATAGGCTATATTCCCGCGCTTCCTGCGCGTATAAAACATGGAAAGGTGAGACAGCAATTAGAGCGATCGCTACCCATCCCACTAGCGGCGACTCAAATAATTCCAGGCATAGCCAATAGACACAAGGGAATACCAGCAAGCTAAACAGCACTGATAAACTTCTCGTGACTGCTACCGAATTACCAAACAACTGCACCCAAAATCTTACTAATATGTAATAAAGTGGCGGATGCTGAGCATCATCGATTGCCAAAGCTTTAATAGTATCAATTAAGTCTTTTTCAGAATTAGGACGCTGATACTTTTGTAAATCTTCGATGCCAATTACTTGACCATTAAAAAGTTGCTGATTCACTTCTGCACTGGTATAGCCAGAAATTCGCAATGAAGTATAAGCTTCATCGTGCCAATAAACTTTTTTGTCCAGATTAACAAAGCGAAAAAAAACGCCGAGTACCAACACAACGATAAGAAAAAAACCAAACCATGTATTAGGTAGGCTCAAATTTCGCATAAATATTTTCTATTTTGGTCAATCTATCTATTGATAGATATTTTAAAGTAGCAGCATCGCGGTTTCCCAAGTTTAACCCAATCTTGGAATTAGTCAAAAATCATCCAATCGGGTAACTCAGCCGGATGAAGTGCGTTAGTTACTGCCAATCGTACTTTGATAGTTACTCTGATTCGGTACTTTAGTTATGAAAACCTCAGCGGCGTTATTTACTCTAAATAGAATTTGGCAAGGTTTTCTCAGATTCCTGGTTAACGCTTCAGAATTGCGTGTTTGGCAGGTTTCTGATGGTCACGGACATACTTATTGGCGTGCTTACGATCCTGTTAGTGGTCGCTCTAGCTATCGGGAGCATCCCGGTTTTGTAAAACTACTATCAAGAGAGGATAATAGGTAGAGCGTCAACAGAAGTGTGAACTGCATTCGTAGGAGGAGCGGCTATGACCCCTGAACAAAAGGA
>NZ_JACJPF010000050.1 GCF_014695915.1 Trichocoleus sp. FACHB-40 | reverse complement strand
GGACGTTTTTTACTCATTGATAGTAAGAGGATACTAAGAGCCTAGAAGCTATTCGAGGCTTTTTTCTACTTTATGCCGCTCTTTCTTATCTCGCTTAAGTTGACACCAGTGGGCAATGCCATGTCCCTACTAACGTGGACTGAATTTTAGAACCGCGATATATTTCACCCAAGTGAGAACCTTATAAAGAATTGTGGGTTGGACTTGTGTAACGACCAACAAATTCTCAGGTCGTGTTAGGTAAGGTGTCTCAACCATTCCCTACGCAGAATGGCACTAACTTAAGCAGTTAACTAAAGTTCCGGCGTAAAGTTTAAGCCCCTTAAAACGGACTGAAGTGCCTACTATATATAAATTTCAACCTGTTTTAACATTTGAGCCGTGAAATTTATTTCACGGCTTTATTTCACGGCTCAAAGTTAAGTGCCATTCAACCTACGCAGGTTTTTAAATTAAGCTTCTTAAGCGACACCATGCTGCTTAAACCATGCCTGTAGGCGTTTCCAACCATCCTCAGCTTCCTCTTTCCGGTAGCTGGGGCGGTAGTCGGCAAAGAAACCGTGCGGGGTGTCTGGGTAAGGTACGATTTCTGAAGGACTCTCTGCGGCTTTGAGAGCTTGACGCATTTTTTCTACCGTCTCATTAGGAATTCCGTTGTCACTGCCGCCGTAGAGTCCCAGAACTGGCGCTTTCAAGTCATCTGCAATGTCAATGGGGTGTTGGGGAGTAAGGGGAGTAGACTCGCTAACTAAGCGTCCGTACCAAGCAACTCCAGCTTTTAGGTTCGGGTTGTGGGCAGCATACAGCCAAACGACGCGCCCACCCCAGCAAAAGCCTGTGATTCCGAGTTTATCTGCGTTCCCCTTACTTGATTTAGCTGCCCAAGCGACAGTTGCATCCAGATCGGACATGACTTGAGCATCTGGAACTTTCGAGACAACTTTGGTGATAATTTCCTGAATGTCGGTGAGTTTGGAGACATCGCCTTGACGGGCATAAAGTTCAGGCGCGATCGCTAAATAACCCATTTTGGCAAAACGGCGGCATATATCCTGTAGATGTTCGTGTACGCCAAAGATTTCCTGCACTACCAACACCACCGGGAAATTGCTGCCAGTCGCAGGCATTGCCCTATATGCTGGAATTTCCCCATCTGAAGCAGGAATCTTTACCTCACCCGCCACCAAACCTTTAGCATCTGTGGTGATAACTTGGGCAGAAATCGGGTGAACTGCTAGGGCAAATCCTGCGGCCAGCGTGGTTACAGCGATAAATTGTCTGCGTGTGAATTGCATTAGCGGTTTTTCTCCAACATATTCTTACAAAAGTGCGCTTACGTCGCATGGTGGCGCTAGACAAGCAAAACCTGCCAACGCAAAGGCTTTATATAATTTAAGGCAGCGAAGGCAAACTTCGTTGGCACATCCAGGCTAAGGCGATGTGGGCGACTGGCGAAATAGGTGGCTGTGTTCGGGATGGTAAAGACGCGAACGGCGTTTGTCCGTCGCCAGAGGCTCTTGCCCTGCCACATTACCCAAAGCTGGACTAATTACATAAAGTGTGGTACGGATTAAATTTTCCTGCCTAGTTACAGCTGCCATTTGGTGCAGGGGAACTACCCAAATTTTTTCATCATGCCACCCTAAGCGAAAGCAAATCGCTACTGGTGTCTCGGCGGGGTAGTGTTGCATTAGTTTCGCTTGTGCATCTTCGACGTGACGCGCCGCCAGGTAAAGACATAAAGAAGCTTGATGCGCGGCCAGAGATGCTAACTCTTCTCGTTCTGGTACGGCGGAGGCGCTACCACTGATGCGAGTCAGGATGATAGTTTGTACCAATTCTGGTACAGTTAGCTCAACTTTGAGTTTGGCAGCAGCAGCTTGGAAGGCGCTGATGCCGGGGACGACTTCAAAAGGAATATCTGCCTCATTTAAGGCTTGCATTTGCTCGTGTACGGCACCGTAGAGACTAGGATCGCCAGAGTGGAGGCGGACTACAGATTTATGCGATCGCACTCTTTCGATCATCACTGGTAAAATTTCTTCGAGAGTTTTATTGCCAGTGCGGATAATCTCCGCGTCCGCACGCACACTCTGCAAAATCTGCACTGGAACTAGGGAATCAGCAAATAAAATTACATCTGCAACAGCCAGTAATTTTTGCGCCTTGACAGTCAATAAATCTGGATCTCCCGGCCCTGCACCGACGATGTAAACTGCTGGTGCTAAGGGAGGCAATGATTTTTCACAGATAGATTCGGTTGCATTAGACACTGTAAAACCTCGGAAATGGGGATTGGGGATTGGGGATTGGGGATTGGGGATTGGGGAAAGAGAAATTTTAATTTGTTGGTTTTGATGACCCGCTTCTGCGGTATCTATTATCTGAGATGCTGTAAAACAAAAAAAACTGAGTTATTTGCGGCAATGTTCCGGATTTTTCCGATTTTCCTAGTAATCAAGTAATGGTAGATGCACCCTGGTTTGGCTCTAGAGTTAATCTCTAGGGCTTTTTTTTTTGCAAAATTTCCTTCGTCTTTTGAACAATTGCTAATGCTGTGAGATTCCAGTCTTTCAGATACCCGACTTCTTCAAGAAGTCGGGTATCTCGCCTTCACATTGGTGAACTTTTTGAAATCAATTAAATGCAGAGGGAACAGAGAAGTTCATCAATTCTGCAAGGATTACTATATCCTGGTTATTCTCATTAGCTAATGGCTAATTTCATCAGCATTCTGATTATTGTGGGATGATACAACATCTGGCAGAGAGCGACGGAATAGATAAAGCCAAGCTAAACCAGCTAATCCTAAAGTCATTCCACTCAAACTTATTACCTGAGCAATCCGCAGTGGCCCCAGCATCAGGCTATCGGTACGTAATCCTTCAATCCAGACGCGGCCTGCACTGTAAGCCACCATGTAAACTAAAGCCAGAGTACCCAATTTCAGGTGCGGTCTTTTCAAATCTCGAAAAAACAAAGTTATCAGTAATCCAAACACCATTAAATCCCAAAGGGATTCATAGAGAAAGGTAGGATGGAAATACTCAAAATTTTTGTACCCAGCCGGACGATTAGGGTAAGGAATAAAGAGTTTCCAGGGAAGATTTGTCGGACGACCGAAGGCTTCAGAATTGAAGAAATTGCCCCAACGTCCGATTGCTTGACCGAGAATCAAAGAGGGCGCTACCAAGTCGGCTAATTGCCAGAAGGGAATTTTTTGAAGTCGGGCAAAAATCAAAGCTGCCAAGCTACCGCCGATTATTGCTCCGTGAATGGCAATGCCACCTTTCCAGATCGCAATAATATCACCTGGCTTTTGGGCGTACTCTGACCACTGAAACAAAACATAGTAGAGTCGGGCGCTGGGAATCGCCGAAACGATTAGCCAGAGTGCCAAGTCGCTGATTATGTCTGGGTTGACTTTACGGCGCTTCGCCAGATACTGAGAAAGGCTGACCCCAATTAATACCGCTGAGGCAATTAAAAGGCCGTACCAACGGATGGTTAAAGGCCCCTGTTCAACTAGAGTCGGGCCTGGGGAGGCAAATTGAAAAGCTAGAGGCAAAGTGGAAATATCAAGAAGCATGGGCTTTGGTTGATCGTATCTTGGGGATCGACCCGTTAATGTGCTTTGCTTTCGTGTGAGCATCGCACTTCAATAGTGTATCGGATGCTTGCTTCGAGTCTTGCTATGTCAACAGCTATACCCTACTCCACTTTTAAGCCAGAAGCTATAGCATAGAGATCCTAGAAAGATTTGCTGCTATGTCTCAAGTTACTCCTATGATTACTACTGATTCCTCTACCAAAACCTTAACTCGTCCCCTGTTGGGATTAACCCAGTCAGAATTAACCCAATGGGTTCAGGAACAGGGACAACCCGCTTATCGGGGACAGCAACTATATCAGTGGATTTATCAAAAAGGGGCGCGATCGCTTTCTGACATTACTGTATTTTCTAAACAGTGGCGCGACCAAGTAGCCGATTTCCCCATCGGACGCTCAACCCTACATTACCGCTCGGTCGCCCCAGACAAAACGGTAAAATATCTGCTGCGACTTGCTGACGGTCAAATTATCGAAACTGTTGGTATTCCCACGGAAAAACGCTTGACTGTCTGCGTATCGTCTCAGGTGGGTTGTCCGATGGCGTGCGACTTCTGCGCTACTGGTAAGGGAGGTTTCATTCGCAACCTCGCCAAACATGAAATTATCGATCAGGTGTTGACGGTTCAGGAAGACTTCGGGCGACGAGTTAGCCACATTGTATTTATGGGGATGGGCGAACCGTTGCTGAATACAGATAATGTACTCGGTGCAATTGAATCTTTGAACAAAGATGTGGGAATTGGACAGCGGTGGATGACAGTTTCCACTGTGGGAGTACGCGATCGCATTCACCAACTCGCTAAACATCAACTGCAAGTCACTCTCGCCGTCAGTCTGCACGCCCCAAATCAGGCGCTACGCGAAAAACTCATCCCTACCGCACACCGCTATCCTCTAGACGAGTTATTAGCAGAATGTCGCGAGTACGTAGAGATAACTCGTCGTCGCATCTCCTTTGAATATATCTTGCTGGCGGGTGTAAACGACCTCCCAGAACACGCTGAACAATTAGGCAAACAGTTGCGGGGTTTCCAGTGTCACGTTAATTTAATTCCCTACAATCCTATTCAAGAAGCCGATTATCAGCGTCCTAGTTCTATGCGGATTCAATCTTTTGTTTCCGCTTTGAAAAAGCAACATATTGCTGTTAGCATCCGCTACTCGCGTGGTTTGGAAGCAGATGCAGCTTGCGGACAACTTCGTGCCAGTAAAAAGTAAACTCTGATCGCTAATGTAAAAAGGCAAAAGAATTCTTTTACCTTTTTTTACTTTTTATTTATGGGCGTATAGTCCAGGCGCATAAGCTTCTATCACTTTGCCAGTGAGAGAGCAAGTCACCATCAAGTAGTCGCAACTGTGGCATTGTGTCCGAGTCAGGTTACTACTATTAATATAGTGACGTTCTGCCGGACTGCCACAGTTTGGGCATCTAATTGCTTGGACTATTTCCATTTTTAAAGTCTTCATTTGAGTCAGTTTCTTAAAGAAAAAATTTGTCAAATTTAGCAGCAATGCCGCTAGATAAAAATTAGCTAAATTAACAATTTAGCTAAACTCAATGTTTTAAAAATTGTAAAGATTCAGAAGTAAAAATACGAAATTAATTGTATTGGCGTATGCCCTACGCCTCCACGCATAATGACTTTTTCTTGCTGTTTACTCCTGAAGGCTTACATAAAAAAGATTGAGCTTTCTTTTCTATTATGTCCCCATCATTCCTAATTAGCCAGCAAATTTAAGGATTTTTAATTAATTCAGTCCTAAGAAATATAATCTATATCCTTTGATCCCCAGGCGGATTACCTGCATATAAAGGGCGTATTCGCCATAAATAGCCGTATTTAGACCTTTGAAAAGTGAATCAAATTTAAAGCTTGTGTAAAGTTTGCCCTATATTAAGCTCTGATTTGTATGTTTTTTTACACCAGTTAGAAATCTTTCTTTGCCAAAAATACAACCAGAAGGATATATTTTTATTAAAAATAAAAACATTTAAGGTTTAATTAATGTTTTTCATCAGTCTGTGGACATATTCAAAAGTGACAAAAGATAGAGATAGACGCGATCGCCTACTTCAACACACCTCTGCGTTGCGGCGCGATCGCGCTATCGCAAGCGTTTAAACTTAAAACCTCAGCTGGCGCGAAGTGCCATCATCAACGAAACGCTGTTCGCCCACACCAACCACTTTTACAATGGTTTCGCGAGTTGGTGTCCATTGCCCTTGACGCGCTTCGATATCTACAATTGTTTCCAGCCCCTGAGAACTAACATGGTAGGTTGTAGTCGCCCAAGCACCATTTTGATATTCAAAAGTATGCCCATCATCTTCGTAAAGCGTAAATTCGCCATTTCCGGGGAAGATGCGAAGAGTAAGTTCCTCTAATGGACGCTCATCAACATACTCCATCAGAGGCTGCATTGGGATGATCGCACCAGCACGCACGTAAAGCGGCATTTTTTCTAACGGTGCGTGTGCTAAAATATGCCTCGCTCCTTCGTAACGCTCTCCAGTCCACCAGTCGTACCAGGTGCCTTCGGGAAGATACACAGCCCGGTATTCAACTCCCGGACGATAAACGGGTGCAGCCATCAGCGACGAACCGAGCAATACCTGATCGTAAAGTTTATAAGTGTGGGTATCGTTGGGGAAATGATACAGCAAAGGGCGCAAAATCGGTGCGCCTGTGGTCGCGGCTTCCCAGAAAAGAGTGTAGAAATAAGGTAGCAGCTGGTAGCGGAGATTAATGTATTCGCGGCAGATATTTTCTGTGCGATCGCCAAATACCCAAGGTTCGTGCTGCGCTGTCGTCATCGCCGAGTGTCCGCGCATCAGCGGGTATAGCATCCCCACTTGCATCCACCGCGCAAATAACTCAGCTGTGGCATTTCCGGCAAAACCGCCAACATCGCACCCGACAAAAGCCACACCCGATAGTCCCATATTACAGAGCATCGGCAGCGAGTTTTCCAGGTATTCCCACAACGATTGATTATCGCCCATCCATACGGAAGAGTAGCGCTGAACGCCGGCAAAACCGGATCGGGTTAAGATAAACGAGCGCTGATTAGGACGCAATTTTTTCATGCCTTCATAAGCAGCTTGCGCCATCGACTGTCCGTATAAGTTATGAGTTTCGGTGTGGGTAGTGCGTTCTGCTTCGGAACCTTGCGGCGCATCGGGGGGAAACCAAATTTTTTCCCCAGGATCTCCGAAAGGACGATCTGCGATCGCTGGTTCGTTCATATCATTCCAAATCCCAGCAACACCCGCCTCAGTTAAGCTGCGGTGCAAATCACCCCACCACTCTCGCACTTCCGGACGCAAAAAGTCGGGAAAAACAGCTTTATCCGGCCAAACGTAGCCGTGGAATAACTCACCATCTGTCTTTCGCACAAAGTAGTCTTTTTCAACACCCGCGTCGAAAACGTGATAATCGCCTTCTGGCTCGTACTTGACTCCCGGATCTATAATAGTCACCGTCTTGAAGCCATCCTGCGCCAGTTCGCTTACCAATTTTGCTGGTTCAGAGAATCGCTTCGGACTCCAGGTAAACACCCGGTAGCCGTTCATGTAGTCGATATCTAGATGAATTACATCGCAGGGAATGCGACGTTTGCGAAATTCGGCTGCAAGTTCCCGCACCACATCTTCTGACTCGTAACTCCAGCGACATTGGTGATAACCAATAGCCCACTTCGGCGGTAACGGCATTCTACCTGTTAACTGGGTGTAGGTGCGAAGAATTTGCGCGGGTTCGGAACCATAAACGATGTAATAATCCAACTCATCGCTTCGCGTTTCCATCCGCAAGACTCCTAGTTCTTCTGCACCAATGTCAAATTGACTCCAGAATGTGGTGTTGAAGAAGATGCCATAATTAACGTTTGGGCGCAGGGCGATAAAAAATGGGATGCAAGTGTACATCTCATCAGTGAGCGAGTCATAATCTAGAGCATCAAGTGTCCAGTTCGTCTTAACTTCGCTTAGTTTGTCGAGTAGTCGGGTGCGTTCGCCAAAGCCATAGAAATGTTCGTCAGCTTCGATGCGCTTCCAAGTTGCGATCGCGCCTGTACGCCAAGCCATTCCCATACCAGTATCGTGCGCGATCGCTTGACCTGCTTTATCAAAACACTCTACACGACACTCGTTACGTTGAACGCGCACGCGAAGCTGTTCTGTTAAAATTTCTACTGCTGCATCAGTTTCTTTTACTTCAAACGGTACAACTGACCATTCTGCATCATCGGGTGTCACCGCCCAAGACCGACGCGGCATAAATTCGCCCTTTGGTGCCAACCGCACCCGAATTAAATTTGCTGCTAGTATGCTGATGGCAAGACGCGAACCACCACAATCAAAATCTACACCCTGCTGGTGACGTTGTATTCCTTGTACTGCCCCTATAGTTGACCAAGATGCCCCTGTTGTGGGAAGTTTTCCAAAATATTGCGGCATAGTTTCTGGTTTTACAAATCGGTAGTGGTATAGAAGTAGTGATAAATCCACTTTCACCCCTTACCGTACAAGGCTTTGAGCATTGAATATCACTACCTGTTTACCACTACCTACAAATCAATATCGATTCCACCAGTTCCAATGGACAATATACCCACAGGCTGAATTACTTCGTCTGTAGGTTAGCGAATAAAAAACCTAACCCCCAACCCCTTCCTACCTCTTTCTAACCCTCTCCTAAGAGGAGAGGGAAGCCAAATAAATGTTTTATACGAGGAAGGGGAGAAAAAAACTTCTCCCCTAGCACCTGGTGGGCTGGGGAGAGGTCACAAACTCACAATTAATTCTGCAAAAGTTGTGTTGGAAACAGTACAGATTGCCCGTCCAAGGGTTAATAAAGATATAAAATCGAGCAAATTAAGTAACGCTGTCTTATGCTTTCGCAAATTGTGCGCCCAATGGTTCGCACTCAAATTCGGTCACTGGCTAACTCTTTGGCAACTCGTTCCACACTGATTTCGACCATAGCCCAATGGCTGGGATTTCTTGGTGTACAGGCACAGGTGACTCACTTGGAGGCGGACTCTGACCAAAAAATTTCTATTTGTTTGACAGTAGGGAAACCCGAAGGGTGCGACTCTCACGACTGGCAGCAAATTGTCCACAATCTCAACCAAGGAGCAAATGATGTCCCAGTCCAGTATTTACAGCCTCAGTTGACACCTCAGCAACAAAGTAAGCTACAGCGCTTGTTTGCCTATTTAATTCAAGTTGCCGAACCGGAGGTGAGAGTTGGTTGGGAAATCCGATCTCATCAGCTGCAAGCGCTGGGTTTAGATGAGCAAATGCTACTAGGCATCAGGTCGGCGCTGAAAGTTCCCCAGTCGCTTGACCGCCTGATGGCAGGAATTGATCCAGACTTAGCAGCGATCGCACTTCCCAAAGCTGTCAGTATTGCTTGGCTTGATGGACAAGTTAATTCCTCGGAAGACGATGCTTTAACTGCACTTTTGGAGGTAATGAAGCAACCGGCAAAAGTGTAGTCCATAGTCGAGTTATTGCTAATCAATTAGCAAGGCAATTTTCCCTGTAACTGACCCAGCTTCTAACATTTTGTGAGCTGCTGCTGCTTCTGCTAAAGGGAAGGTTTTACTCAGGTGAATCTTCAGGGAACCTTCATCAATCCAGGTTGCACATTGTTCTAGAATTTCTGCGTGATGCTGTTGCGCTTCCACAAGTCCCTGCAACATCGGAGTTAGCATCAGTTCAAAGCTGATTCTGAGATTGCGCGATCGCGCTGTCTTCCAATTAATATGAGCTGGATCAGGCTCCAAAATCGTCACCACATCCCCGTAAACCCGCACCGCCGGAAAAGTTTTATAAAATGTTTCCCCGCCTATCGTATCAAAAGCTAAATCTACGCCCTCTCCTCCAGTCCAATCTAGAGTAGCTTGCACAAAGTCTGTTTCTTTATAAAAAATTACCTGATCCGCACCCAACTCGCGGACAAACTCAGCCTTTTCTTCAGAACTGACAGTAGTACAAACATCCGCACCTTTCAATTTAGCTAGTTGAATTGCTACATGACCAACACCACCAGCACCAGCATGAATTAATGTCTTCTCTCTAGGTTCCAAACGTCCTCGTTCATATAAGGCTTCCCAGGCGGTAATTAAAACTAGAGGTGCAGCAGCAGCTTCAGCAAAGTTCAACGATGCAGGTTTCTTAGCAACAAAATGCTCATCTACCACGGCTTTTTGTGCATAATTCCCCAGCTTAGCACCCAATCCACCACAGCAGAAATACACCTCATCCTCTACTTGAAATCTCTGCACTGCATCACCCACAGCTTCCACCACGCCAGCACCATCACAACCTAAAATAGCTGGCATTTGATCGGGATAAAAAGTGCCGCGTCCCCGCAATTTTGTATCAATTGGGTTAATTCCCGCTGCATGAAGACGCACCAAGATTTCTGTATCTTTTTCTATGGTGGGATCTGGTACTTCTTGAAGTTGTAAAACTTCAGCTTCGCCTGCTGCTGTCATCAACACTGCTTTCATCTTTTATTCCAATAGCTTTTTGATAATATTTTACGCGATGTGCAACTTTTATTAATTAAAATTATATTTTATTCTTTTGGATAGATTTTGATGGTTCTATAGTAATCCTAAATGATACGTGAAACCCTGTAGGGACACGGCAGTGCCGTGTCCCTACGCCAGGGCAAATACTTATTTACAACTTAAATAAGATTGCTATATAGTAGGACATTGCTTGTCTAGTAGGAAAAAATATTTCCAAGTTGCAAATTGAGAAACACGATTAACTTCTTCCTCTCAGCTTAAGTTGGTAGCGAGTTTATCAGTGAGTTAATCGCTCTAATTCCTACTAACGCCACCAAACATCCTAAGCTTATAATACTTGCAGGGCGCAAAATGCCCTGTAACTGTTGCAACCTTCGATCTAACTCGCTTTCGTAATATTCCCCCATTTTTCGCAACGCCTCGTCAAGATTTCCTGTTTCTTCGCCAGTGCGAATATACTGAATTGCAATTGGCGGTAATTTGCTTTGTAGACTTTCGCTGAGGGTTCTTCCGGCGCGAATTTGTCGAGAAGCTTTCGCGACATGGGTTGATATCTGAGGATCGGGGATATGCGATCGCAATAATTCTAAGGCGGTGAGGATAGGAATACCGCAACTTAAGGGCAACGCCAACTCGGTAAAATAAAGTAGCGATCGCGTTTGGATTATTTTTCCCAAAACGGGAAGTTTTGCCGCCAACCGCTGTAACCCTCTACCTGGAAAGCGAGAACTCAACAAACTTACACCAACTAAAAGCAATGCTAACCCAATACTGCACAGCCAGAAACCAGGATGGGTGAGATTTTGGGGGTTACGCTTGAAAATTGCGGCTGCGAGTACCAA
Organism: Trichocoleus sp. FACHB-40; assembly: GCF_014695915.1. Classification (GTDB taxonomy): domain Bacteria; phylum Cyanobacteriota; class Cyanobacteriia; order Cyanobacteriales; family FACHB-T130; genus Funiculus; species Funiculus sociatus. Next base: position 83,654 of record NZ_JACJPF010000050.1, on the reverse strand, counting down.
CAGACTCCAAATCAGCGCGATCGCGCTTTGGAGTAACGAACGATAGAGGCGTTCTCGTTTGGCTTTGGTAAAGTGTGCGATCGCTAGTTTTTCAAAAGTTTCTGTTAGCGATCCACTATATTCTGAATAGCCTATCAAGCTGATTGTCCAACTGTCAAAATATCGAGAATCAAGAGCAAGCGCCCCCGCCAAACTTTGACCTGTTCCGACAGCTACTCCTACTTTCTGCAAATAGCTTCCAAAAGCAGAATTTTGGTCTTTTACCGCCAAGTTTAAGCTTTGCTGTATCGACATGGCATTCAGCAAACTTGCGAATTGTTGAAAAAATAGAGCCTTTTGTTTGGTTGTTAATTTTGCTGGTAGAGGCACTTCTCAACTTTAATACGGTTTTTGTTTATAACAATTGTAGGTTGGTTGAAGCCTGAGCGAAACCCAATAAATTCTGAGAAGCTTATTGTGCATTTAATTGGCACAATACTAAGTAGATGGAGCTAATTATTTGTAGGATGGGTAGAGCGACGCGAGCGTTACCCATCTTTCCCCATGTCTGAACCACGCAATTTCGTCAGGAGTATGAAACCTGGCAATGATAAAGTGATGAGGATTGGGGCGATCGCATCCATCGATTATCTTGGTGTATAGTGCGTCCGCTAGTATAGCTATTTCCCCAAAGAGTGCTGGATACGCTCTTTCAGGGGAGCTAGAAGCGATCGCGCTGGTGACAATCGCCAATAACATTTAAAAATTCGCAATTTTTGGGCTAAGGAACCAGTAAAATTGCCTTAAGCTAGCTGAGACTTATCCCCCGTGATTGCAATTTATCCAGGCAGCTTCGATCCGATTACCCTCGGTCACTTGGACATCATTAAGCGCGGCTGTCGCCTTTTTGAGCAGGTGATCGTCGCCGTGCTGCGTAATCCTAACAAAACGCCACTGTTTACAGTGGAGGAACGGATAGAGCAGATACGCATATCTACCCAAGGCTTGCAAAATCTAGAAGTAGACAGCTTTGATGGTTTGACGGTTAATTATGCCAGAATGCGGGGGGCAGGTGTGCTGCTGCGCGGTTTGCGGGTGCTTTCTGACTTTGAACATGAGCTACAGATGGCTCACACTAATAAAACGCTTTTCGATCAGATTGAGACGGTTTTTCTGGCTACTTCTAACGAGTACAGTTTCTTAAGTAGTAGCGTAGTGAAAGAGATTGCCAGATTTGGCGGCTCTGTTGATCATCTTGTTCCCCAGCACGTCGCCTTAGATATCTACCGATGTTACGCCAAGACTCTTCCCGACTCGACCCCGACAGTAGTGGACGCTTCCCGGAAAATGAATTACCCGATAGTGGATCATCCGGTGTAGATATTCAGGGGGAACTCGACCGAATTGAGGAAATGATTCTCGATAGTAGGCGCATCCCTTTAACTGGTATCCGCTTGATTGATGAGGAACCGTTGCTGGATCAATTGGATCTAGTGCGGATTAATTTGCCATCGGCTTTTCAGGAAGCGGAAGAAATTGTCCGCCAGAAAGAAGAAATTCTCCTGCAAGCCGAGGAGTATGCACAGCAGATCATTGAGGCGGCTGAACGACGCGCCGATCAGATTTTGGATGAAATGGGCATTATCCGACAAGCCGAACGGGAAGCTCAACAAATCCGGCAAGCTGTGCAGCAGGAGTGCGAAGCGATGAGCGAGCAAACAATCTCTGAGATTGAGCGAATGCGCCTACAAGCACAACAGGAACTACAAGAGATGCGATCGCTTGCTATGCAAGAAGCTGAAGACATTCAAAACGGAGCAGATGATTACGCCGATCGAGTTCTGGTAAATATCGAGCAGCAGCTTAACGATATGTTAAAGGTAATCCGCAACGGTCGGCAACAGTTGCAAAGTGATGTTCCGACTCCACGTAACTCCCATACTGATGCTGGTGGTTCCTCAACCCGCACTTCCCCTAATTCACCTAAGAAATAAGCAACGTTGCTTTCATTTCAGTCTCTGCCTCCCCCAAAGGCGAGAAAAGCTCTAGTAGTAAGGCGGTCGCTTCACTACTAGAGCTTTTCTCGGCAAAGTTGTTTCAACAGACCCGACTTATTAGAGAAGTCGGGTCTGTTGCCTTCACGAATCATTTAGAACTGCTGTAGCATTCCCAGTCGGAGACTCTTAACGAGACTAGATTACATAACTATTTGCTACTAATCTGCCATTCTTGCTAAAAATGCCTAATGGTTTAACATAGTCCATTTCTTCTAGCTTCAATATTACTTTTTCCATGCTTTGAGCTATGCTTTCGGTGTTTGTACAACATTCTACTTCCGGGTTGAGGGGCGCTTCGTAGGGGTCATCAATACCAGTGAACTGTTTAATCTCTCCAGCCCTAGCTTTCTTATACAAGCCTTTAACGTCGCGCTGTTCGCAAGTTTCTAGTGGTGCATTGACATACACTTCAACAAAATCCCCGATACGCGATCGCACTTCTTGTCTAATTTCCCGATACGGTGAAATTGCTGAGGTAATTACTATTACGCCGTTCCGCGTCAGCAGTTGAGACACAAAACCAATGCGGCGGATGTTCTCGTCCCGATCCTGTTTACTAAATCCCAAATCCTTAGTTAGGTTTTCGCGCACAATGTCACCGTCGAGAACTTCAACCTTGTATCCCCGTTCCTGTAAAGCTTGGGCTACTGCCTTGCTAATGGTGGTTTTACCTGCACCGCTTAAACCCGTAAACCAAACGGTTACACCACGTTGTTGTTTTTCCATTTTGCCTCAGTGAATTTTTAAGTGTGCTTCCATCTGAATACAGGCGATTCCAGAAAATTTAGCTTGAGAGCATCGGTAGATCCAATAAGCTTTCTGTACGCCTCAATTTAGTATTCCCCGCCTAAAGACGAAATTTACACCCTGAAAGTTTTCAAGTAACAAGTATAAGCTAAGACTTTCATTTGCTTTGCCTACGGGGAAACGGGGCAGAAGCGCAGAAGAAGCTACAAGCGCTACAGAGAAAATTCCCAATCCCCAATCCCCAATCCTCAATCCCCACTTACTTTTTGCTCAAGATAAACACCCTCAAAGCCTGTGTCTTTTACACTGGTTAAGAAAAGAGAGTATTTGCCATCATGACATTTGATTACGATTTATTTGTGATTGGGGCGGGTTCTGGCGGTCTAGCGGCATCAAAACGGGCGGCTAGCTATGGGGCAAAGGTAGCGATCGCAGAAGGAGATTTAGTCGGCGGTACCTGCGTCATCCGTGGCTGTATCCCCAAAAAGCTAATGGTCTACGCCTCTAAATTTTCCCACTTGTTTGAGGATGCCGCAGGCTATGGCTGGACTGTGGGCGAGAGAAGCTTAAACTGGGAGCATCTGATGACGACTGTCGATAAGGAAGTCCACCGTCTGAGTCAGTTGCATATTGGGTTTCTCTCAAAAGCTGGGGTGGAGTTATTTAAGAGTCGTGCCACTTTGGTAGATCCTCATACCGTAGAAGTTGATGGAAAAAGGTACAGCGCTGACAAGATTTTAATTGCTGTCGGTGGGGAAGCTATCAAGCCGGATTTACCAGGGATGGAACATGCTATCACTTCCCGCGAGATATTTCTCCTCAAGGAACAGCCGAAGCACATCGTCATTGTTGGCGCTGGCTATATTGCTGTGGAATTCGCCTGTATTATGCACGGACTGGGATCGAAAGTCAGTTTGTTGCTTAGAGGCGATCGCATTCTCAAAGGCTTTGATGACGATATTCGCGTTAGCATTCAGGATGCCATGAGCCATCACGGCATCAACATTATCACTAATGTCACCGGGAAAGGCATTGAGAAAACCCCAGAAGGTCTGACAGTCTCCTTCACCGAAAAAGGCAAAGACGCGGATACAACCCTCACCGCAGACCAAGTTCTAGTCGCCATCGGTCGCGCACCTTTGTTAGGAAAACTTGGTTTGGAGAATGCGGGCGTTAAGGTTGTTCAGTGTGAAGACGAAGATTTACCCAGGTTGCATGGGTACAGCGTCAACTGTGCAATCGAAGTCGATGAGTACAGCCGCACCAACCAGCCGAATATTTTCGCTGTGGGCGATTGCACGAACCGAATCAATTTAACGCCCGTCGCCATTGGCGAAGGCCGCGCTTTTGCCGATACTGAATTTGGTAATAACCGCCGGGTGTTCAATCACGAAAATGTTGCTTCCGCAGTGTTTAGCCAGCCAGAAGCCGCTACCGTGGGAATCAGCGAAGCCGATGCGCGGAAAAAGTTGGGCGATGACAACGTGCAGATTTATCGCGCCCGATTCCGTCCTCTGTTCCACAGTTTGACGGGTGCGGATGAGAAAGTCACGGTCAAGTTAGTAATTGACAAAAATACCGACCGCGTGCTGGGCGCTCACATGGTGGGCGACTATTCCGCTGAGGTGATTCAAGGAATCGCGATCGCAGTCAACATGGGAGCCACCAAAAAAGACTTCGATGCTACCGTTGGCATTCATCCTTCGACAGCAGAAGAGTTCGTCACTCTGCGATAAATTCCCCCTACTGTGTTATTATCCACCCGCTCCTGAAACTTTCTAGGGGCGGGTGTTGCTATTTGAGTTATCTGTTGGACTTAAAGAATATCAATAGCCATTAAATTATGTTATGTAGCAATCCTAATTGAGTTGTGAGCCAGCCCTTCAGATTCCGGACTTCTTTAAGAAGTCCGGGATCTAGCATTGAGGAATGATTTAGGAATGCTATATCTATGGCTGCTCATGAGTGCCTCGGCTGCTCATCAATAATTACTAACTATTAATCGACCTTCAACGAAGCAACTATCCAGACATAGTATTATGTTTAATCTATTATTCCTCGTTTTCACCAAAACTAAGTGTTTCTTCGGATGCTGTTTCTGCACTTCTTTGTATATCGATAGGTCTATTCAACACGCATCCGGCATTATCCGGACTAAGATTACAACCATTTATATCCGGAGTTAAACTAGATAAAAAACCTGCGCCCATTCCCAGCAGCAAAGCAGTTCCAGCAGTAGCTACAGATAAATTCTGGTAAGTCTTAATCATATTTACTTAGATTGGCTAAACACGTAAATCAATATACTTATAATTACGAAATTTTCAGGCAAAATTTTAGCGAATAGAATCAAAAATCAGTAAATTTCCGATGAAGGCTTTAATGAGTTGGGCAAATTTTAAATAGAGTTTTTGACAAGTTGCTATGAATAATTAGGGATGACAAATAAAAGCCGTATTTATACTTAAGTGTTTACCACATTATTCCGCCTTAAGCTTTTAGTGCTTACGTGGTTATACGGATAAAGTTAAGAATAAGCATCGCTACCTTAAAATTCTCTGAGCTAATTTGAAAGCAGCGGTATGGTGTATTAGTCATAAAAGAGCGATCGCCTGCACCAGCATCAAAAGAAGTTAGCGATCGCAGAAGGATATCTAGTCAGCGGTACCTGCGTTGATCCGTGGCAGCCTTCTCGAAGAGTAAGCCAACAAATTGCACCAGTGCTGGGTTGAGTTCACGAAACCCAGCCTACACATCCAAGATTTGTCAGTCAATCAGCCCATCTAACCTACCGCCTCAATCACACTGCCAAATCTTGATAGTTTTATCAATACTACCACTGACAATCGTTTTACCATCAGGACTAAAGGCAACTGACCTAATACTCTCTGAATGTCCCGAAAGAGTATTGATCAATTTTATTGTCCCCAGATGCCACAATTTAATTGTTTTGTCGTTACCACCACTAGCAAGAATTTGCCCATCAGGACTGAAAGCAACACTGCGAACAGCGCTTGTATCCTCAGATAATGTGTGGAGTAGGTTGCCAGTGTGAAAACTCCAAATTTTGATGGTGTTGTCCGCACTGCCACTAGCCAAAATCTTTCCATCAGGACTAATGGCGACTGACGAAACATAATTTGAATGTTCAGTGAGGGTTCGGGTTGCTTTTCCAGTGATTAAATCCCATATTTTGATAGTTTTGTCGTTACTGCCACTAATTAATTTCTGTCCATCGCAACTAAAGACAATAGATGAAACAGACTCTTCATGACCCGTAAGAGTACAGATTGCCTCACCAGTGATTAAATCCCATATTTTGATAGTTTTGTCATTACTGCCGCTAGCGACAGTTTTACCATTGGGGCTAAAAGCAACAGAATGAAGATCGTCTGAATGCCCAGTAAATGTTACCCCTGTACGTGAATACCACAGTTTAATAGTATTATCGGCACTGCCACTAGCGAGAGTTTGCCCATCAGGGCTAAAAGCAAGTGAAGAAACACTACCTGAATGTCCTGTGAAGGTGCAAATAGAATTTCCAGTGGTTAAATTCCAAATTTTGATGGTGTTGTCTGCACTGCCACTAGCAATTTGACCATCAGAGCTAATAGCGACAGAATAAACATGATTTGAATGCCCAGAGAGAGTATTTGCACATCTCCAAGGCTGAGTTTTGCTAGTTTCCCAATCTGCCAACAATTTTAAGTCAGTATTATAGGCTTTTTGATACTGTTGCTGAGTCAGCTTAAGCTTATCAGTAATTGTTTTAGACCAGGCGTTCGGAATCTCTGAGTCTAAATTAAATAGCTGAGGTTCATAATTTGGGTCGATGTTGAGGTAGTACCAATCTGCTAAAAATGCTGCTAACAGCTTGTGGAGGGTGACAATTGTCTGCCGAATGATGCGAAGACTTTGAATTTCATCATTTCCGGCTTCCTGTAGTTGCTTTTTTGCCTCTTCCCAGTTCCAAGGCTCAAACGACAAGGAAATTGTATCTTGCAGTCCCCAGAACCGAACATTAAAGTAAACTTCATGATCGGTAATGTCGCTGTAAATAATTGCCGTAGGGACAGCAGCCAAAATAGTCTCCAACTGTTTGACTTCTGCATCAAAAATAGAACGCTCAAAATACTTCCCGTAAAACTCAACAGGGCAGAGTTCGCCCTCTAGGGAATAATGCCGTTCCAGAAATCCTTTTAATTGATTGCGAACCTCTTTTTTTAGGCTGTCACGGAATGATAGTGGAAAATCATCGCTGATATCTGGCGGTGGAACCAACATCAGTAATCGAGGTTTCTTTTGCTCATCCCCAAAAATTCGTTCTACTTCATCACGACTCAAAACCCCAGGCCATTTTTGCTGATCGAAAATAGCCTGAATTTCTTTTTGCTTGAGTTCAATTTCTTTTGCAGTCTTCTCCCGCATCAGTTCTAGATACAAAGAACTCATCTGACGCTTGTCTGCCAATTCCTCTGCTTTTAGTTGCAGTTCTCGTTCTGTGAGCTTAAGGGAGCGTTCTTCTCGTTCAGCACTTGCCGATTCAATCTGGAGGTCTGCTTTCAAGCGGAGGTCTTGAAGTTCTAGTAAGTTCTGCTCTCTTGCCTCTCTGCGCCGATAGTAGTCAATTTCTGCCTGACGCGCTCGCTGATCTAATCTAACTTCCTGAACTTTAGCAGGAAGATTAGATGTGTGTTCGCCAACAACGTTTTTTAAAAATGTTGAGGCAATTCTCCCAGCAGCATTAGCAACAAATCCGACGACAGCACCAATAATATTAAATGGCATAAAATTTAAATTTGAGAAAATTTCTAGTTATCGATAAATCCGGGTCATTAGCTTGATTTGTTCAAGTGTAGCCCAGCCCTAGGTGGGAGTCACTGGTTGAGAAGATTGTGGGATGGAGTTGTGCGATCGCATCTTTGAACCTTTTGGCCAGCAGCCCAGTCTAAAGTCTCGTCCATCAAACAGCGGTGAGTGGAGATGCAATCGGTGTCATCTGTACCAATCGATGCGCTAACCAACGATCAACCCAACGACAAGCGCGACACCGACGCCAACCTCATCAAGCGTTGCAAAGAAGGCGACACGCAGAGCTTTCGACAGCTTTATCTGCGTCATCAGCAGCGAGTCAGGTCAACTCTTTATCAACTTTGTGGCACCTCATCCCTGGATGATTTAGTGCAAGAGGTCTTCCTTCGCGTCTGGAAAGGATTACCAAAGTTGAGGGAAACATCTCAATTTTCCACCTGGCTTTATCGCATCAGCTGGAATGTCGCCTCCGACCAGCGGCGACAGTTTGCACAAGCGCATTCCCAGAGACAAACCTTGACAAATTCTCTGCCAGTCGAGCAGTCAGCTCCCGATTTGATGCACCTGCACTATCAGGATGTTGTGCAGCGCGGACTCAATGAACTCAGTTTCGATCATCGCGCTGTACTGGTTCTGCACGACTTGGAAGACGTTCCGCAAAAAGAGGTAGCAACTATCTTGTCGATTCCCGTAGGTACAGTGAAGTCTCGCCTCTTCCATGCCAGAACGTTGATGCGGCAATTTTTCCAGCAACAAGGAGTCCAACTATGACTCAGTTTCCCAATGATGACAAACGTTTGGTAGAGTTTCTACGCCAAAACCAGGGTGATGTTCCAACGGCTGCACCAGGTTTAGAAAGCCAGATTATGCAGGCGGTGGCATCTTCGCCTAGACAATCGCACAAGCAGCGGCAGATGTGGATTGTACCACCAGCGATCGCTGCTTGTCTGCTAGCGGCTGTAACAGGGTATTTGATGCTGGTGCCTACCACAGCATCGGTTAAAACTGCCGAGTTAGAAGCATTTATGGAAAATAACTGGGATAGCGTCGTAGAAGAAACCCCAGAGACATCCAAAAGCCAAGATGCAGAACCCTCTTGGTGGCTTGCAGACAATAACAATTAATTAGTCAGTAGAAAATAGTTAGCAACTGACAACCAACCCTAACAAAGGAGTTCATTTCCATGTCATTAAGTCGTGTTTCTCTTGTAGCCGTTCTCATGCTATCTATGGGTAGCAGCGCAGCTTTTGCCGCTCCTATGGTGTTACCCCAAACGGTTGCACAAACCCCTGGCGATTCCACCAGTCCTCAACCGCAGCGTCGTAAAAATCGGGATTCGTTCCTTCAGGAACTTAATTTAACCCCGCAGCAAATGCAGCAGATGCAGGCAATGCAGGCTAGATACAAACCCCAGATTTCCCAACGCGCACAAGCCATGCGTCAAGCTAAGCAAGAACTGGCTTCGCTGATGAGCAGCACTACAGCTTCCACTAGCCAAATTACCGCTAAAAATCAGCAAGTTGAACAGTTGGCGCAGCAGATAAGACAGTTGAAGTTTGAAAGCATGATGGCGATGCGGCAAATTATGACTCCAGAGCAACGCACTAAGTTTGCCCAACTGATGCAACAGCGTCGGCAAAATTACCAGAATCGGGCTGGGAAAAGAAACGCACAATAGGGGCTGGGGGCTGGGGACTGGGGGCTGGGGACTAGGTATAGGGTAAGATTCTTCCCAATCCCCAATTCCCAATTCCCAATCCCCAATGACCAATTATATTTATATACACGGATTTGCTTCTAGTCCGAAATCTGCAAAAGCTGAATATTTCTTGCGTCGCTTCCAATCTCTAAATATTTCTCTGAAACTCCTCGACCTCAACCAAGGCGACTTTTCTCACCTGACAATAACACGACAAATCGAGCAAGTTGCCGCCGAATTTCCCACAGATGAAACACCAGTAACTTTAATTGGTTCCAGTTTAGGCGGTTTAACTGCTGCACACGCATCACAAAAATATTCAAAAGTCAAACAATTAGTTTTATTAGCTCCAGCCTTTGGGTTTCTCTCCCACTGGTTGCCAAGATTAGGGGAAGAACAAGTGCAGCGCTGGCAGGAGGAGAAGTATTTGCAGGTGTATCACTATAGAGACAAGCGATCGCTTCCTCTACATTACAAGTTTGTCACTGACGCTTCCCAATATCTAGACGAACAGCTACAACGCCCAACTCCCACCCTCATCCTGCACGGGCGTTACGATGAAGTCATTCCGATCGCAGCCAGCCGCGACTATGCAGCCTCACGCCCTTGGGTGGAATTAATCGAACTAGAAGACGATCACAGCTTGGGCAACGTCCTCTCTGAGATGTGGAAATTGATTCAAGCCTTCTGCCAGTTGTAGTAGGTTGGCCCCTTGGAACCTCACCCAACACTGAAACTTTCTTTTTACTGCACCCCAATTTATCGGGGAGTTTAGGCGATCGCATGAGTACCTCAAAAAATTAAACCCGCCACAAGAGAGGCGGGTTTATCAACGAAATGAACGGTCAGAATACTCAAACGAAAGACAAAAAGTTGACGAAAAGTTAATGACAACTAGGATTAATTTAACTTACTAGAGTGGGCTGAATTCGCAACGAACCTTTTTCTAACTTTGCGTCTCTTCCACCAATTCAGGCAGTAATTTTAGCTCTACGTCCAAAAACTCAAAAAAGAAGCGAATGAGTTTGAACGCGATGCTAATTTGTATTGATAGCAACCAGATTCGGCGTTGCGTGGGATAAGAGCGGGAGGCACAGGCTCAAATCCGAAGTTTGTTATCGAAGTTTCGTACTTCGTTGTGCCTATATTTAAGTTACCACCTAATTTTGAATAAAAGCTCGATATTTAATAAAATTCATACTCCTTTATCTGATGTAACGATTTGAAAATGTTTGTTTATAAACTGAAGAATAAGGGCGGGTTTCAAACCCGCCCTTATTAGAAGAAAGTGCCTTTTAACGCTTACTGACCTGAAGAACTGCCGCCTGATGTAGTGCCAGTTGTCCCGCCAGTGGTAGAAGTGCCGTCTGGCGTGGTGCCAGTTGTCCCGCCAGTTGTCCCATCAGTGGTAGTATCGCCTGGTGTGGTGCCAGTTGTCCCGCCAGTGGTGCTACCTGGTGTCGTAGTAGTGGTGCCAGTTGTCCCGCCAGTGGTGCTACCTGGTGTGGTAGTAGTGGTACCGTTGGTGGTGCTCCTACCTGGTGTGGTAGTAGTGGTGCCGTTGGTGGTGCTACTACCCGGTGTGCTGCCGTTGGTAGAAGTGCGACCTGGTGTGGTAGTGGTGCTGCGGTTGGTAGAAGTACCAGAAGTACCTGTTCGGTTTTGGCTTTGTGGTTGAGCAGGAGCTTCGTTAATAATTGTCGTGTTGTTCGGTCGAGCTGGTTGTTGGCTAGATGGGGCAGGAGAAACGTTAACGTTAACATCTGGCGCTTTTTGAGCAGGGGGTGCTGCTTGTCGCTGAGGAACCGGAACTGGAACCGCTTTTTCAACAACTCTTTCTCTGATTATGGTGTTAGTTTCGCCTGACTCTTGAGAAGCATCAGATGAACTAGAATTGGGTGCCGTTGAGTTCGGTGAAACTGAAGGCACAGGTGAAGCTGTAGGTACAGGTACAGGTACAAGCTGAGCTGGTGGATTGTATTGTTCTACCTGATTATTTCGCTGGTTGAGGAGGAAGAGACTACCGAGGGTTAGACCCAGCAGAGAGGTAAGACCAATTCCTAGCAATAAGCCACGAGCAGCATTGTTATTATCGCGGACTTCTTGTACTTCATCTTGGCGGTGGTGTTCAGTAACCCGACCATGTACGTAGCCATCCCGGTAGGAGTTCGCCTTGGCAGGATCTACGGTGTTATTGGTATGAACTGTTTTATTGGTGTGAACCTGACTGTTCGGGTTCGAGTTAACTTCACGGTTGTCGTTATTCCGATTTTGTAGGTTAGACATGGTTACTACTAAAACTCCTGAATGGAATAAATTTTTAAAACTTGTGTATTTTCAGTAGATGTGAGCAACATCTGATGTACTCCATCGCTCTTGCTTTACTTGATTTTTGATGCTTGACTCTTTGTTACTGCTTTGAGATGGAGTATCGTTGAGGGCAGGCACTATAAGCAGAGAATCTTCATTTTTGTGAGCTATAAAGAAGAGAGCGGCAACAAGAAAACTTATAATCGACGTAAGGCTAAGATTCATTAGCCCATTAATAACGGCATTGCTATTTTTATCGGCTAAGTAACTCCGTTCCTGAAAACGACGCTCAGAAGCTCGATTTTGAAGGTTGCTATTTCGGGAGGTAAACCGATGAGAATTAGCTTTTCCCTGATTGACCGATTCTGGTTTCTGATTTGTATCGGTTTTAGGGTAGTTGCACATGGGAAAAAGAGCGAACTTGTAATTTAGCTGAGGACACAGAGAACACCCTGAAATTTGTAGGCGATCGCATTGAGCTAAGAAGTTATTTAACCTAGCTTTTTGTCCTGTAAGCAATAAGATATCCGCTGCAAACTACCAAACAGCTCTATCTGGAAAGGTATTATGTACTACACCCAAGGATTGACCTTCCTCAGTAGTTCCTTGGGGTTGTCAGGTTCTAACAACCTTTAAATGACTGATCTCTAGCGCAATAGAGCGCTCCAGGTGGCGGGGCCAACAACACCGTCGGCGGTTAGCTTAAACCTCTGTTGAGCGGCTATGACGGCTGCTTGGGTGGAAGCATCAAAGACACCGTTGGCTGCTCTTCTGTAAAAGCCAAGGGTTCGCAATCGCTGTTGCAATGTGGTGACGGCAGGGCCTTGCATTCCCACTCTGAGAATGGGAAGATCAGTCGCCGATCTGGTAGCCTGGCTTACCCGTGCTTGTGGAGTGGGGCGGGGCGTTGGCTGACGGTTGGGGGTTCTGGTGGTTCTGGTGGTTCTGGTAGGCGTTGTCTGACGCTGGGGGACTCTAACTGCGGGACGGGGAGTTGCTGCTGGAGTAGGAGTGGCGGCGGCTGTTGTTGTGGTTGGGACAGGAAAAGATGCGGCTCCTGTGGTTGATGTGGGTGCTGGTGTTGGGGCGGGTGTCGTTGCTGCTACTGTTGCTGACGGTGGGGTGGTAGGAAATAAGCGTCTCCAGGTTTCTGCACCAACAACTCCATCAGGCTTTAATCCTGCTGCTTGCTGAAACCGGGAGACTGCGATCGCTGTACTATCTCCATACACGCCATTCACTTCGCCAGTATAGTAACCCAAGAGTTTGAGAACTGCCTGGAGTTCACTCACTGCACCACCTTGGCTTCCAGTTTTTAAATTTGGGCGGTTGATTGCTGTCGGAGTTGGCTGGGCAAAAGAAGGCAAATTGTTAAAGGCAAATGGCAAAAGTAAAAAGGCAAAAGGCAAAAGAAATAATTTTTTCATCGTCACTTTTTCCTCTTTACTTTTTCCTTTTTAAGGTTGAATTGCTATCTTTTCAGATGGGCCAACTAGCGATACGTAAGGTTCGATGAAGTATTGGGAAGCCGCTGTTTGCGCCATTTCTGGGGTGACACTGGTGATTTTTTCCTGAAACTGGGTGTCAAACTCTATTCCCAATCCTAAAGTTTCGTACCAGCCGAAAACCTGGGCAATTTGGGAATTTGTTTGTTTGCCTAGAGCGTACTGACCGAGCAGTTTGTTCTTGGCAGATTGCAGTTCCGTGTCGCTCAGTTGAGTGGTGCAAAGTCGTTCCACTTCGGTTCGCAAGCCTTCATAAGCGATCGCAGTGTTTTCCGGTGCCGTACCCATATATACTACAAACTGCGACGTTTCTAACCGTGTGGGAAAAAAAGCTGACACATCGTAAGCCAATCCCCGCTTTTCCCGCAGTTCTACAAACAATCGGCTGGAAAGACCGTTACCCAGGTAAGTATTCAGCAATTTCAGGGCTGAATAGTCGGTTTCTTTCACTGATGGGGCTATGTGTCCCAACATTACAATTGATTGCTGCGTATCTTGCGGGGTTTTTGCCCAGTGAGGTTGGGGGGTAATCTTGGGTAGAGTTAGGGTAGGCAAGGGTGTTGCAGGAGCTTGCCAATCTCCAAACACTTGATTAACTAAATCTACCGCATATTCTGGGGTTAAGCGACCGACTAAACTAATTACGATGTTATCGGGGCGGAAATAAGTTTGATGGTAGCGCTGGAGGTGGGCGCGATTTAGCCCAGACATGGTGGCTTCTGTTCCCAGACTGGATAAGGCGTAGGGATGATCCTGATACATTGCCTGTCGCAGCTGGTCAAAAGCAATTGTAAACGGCTGCTCCTGCTGGGAACGAATATCTTGCAAGGCGAGACGGCGCTCCAGTTCCACTTCCGCTTCAGGGAAAGTAGGCGATCGCATAATTTGCCCCGCCAGACTTAACATATCGGGAAAGTCTGCGGAAACTGTCTTGAGACTGAGTAAAAAATAATCCGCAGCCGCATCAGTACCTAAACTAGATCCGACTGACTCCACTCGCTCAGCAATTTCCAGGGAAGACAGTTTTTCAGTCCCTTTGGTAATTACTGCTGCTAAGAGGTGAGATACTCCAGCCTCTTCTCGTGCTTCCCAAGCCCCTCCAGCCCGCACAAAAATGCGTCCGGCAATGATATCAGCCGCTGGATTCTCTACTGTAATTAATACGATGCCATTATCTAAAACGGTGCGGTGAATATTTGGATGAACAAGCGATCGCGTCACACTTTGAGCCATTGGTAATTGAAGGATTGCTAATTAAAGTATGGCTAATATGCTAATTGCCACCTCTATTCACGCTAACAGGCTTTGAGGCTTGTGACTGCATATCGATAGGGTGAGAGATATTGCTGCGCTAGTTGCTGGAGCTGGCAACTCTCAAAAGACTGAATTTTCTCTGGGTAGGTGACTGCTAGTTCAGCCGCAGCGATGGTGTTGTAGTAACCATATAAGCCTGCTAGTTGGCTGGGTGTCTCTGTAGAAAAGGCGTAGTCATTACACAGCAGGCGCTTACACCGAGCAAGTTCTGCCTCCGAAACAGGTGTATTCTGCAATTCGGAGATCGCATCGCCGATGAGTGCTTCGACTCGATCTAAATTCTCTGGCTCTAAGTAGGCACTAATTGTAAACAAACTTGAGTCTTGCTGGAGGGAGAAACCACTACTAATGTGCTGCACTAATTGTTGTTCTTCGCGCAAGTTTCTTACTAAGCGGGAAGTCCGCCCTTCTGACAACAGTACGGCCAGCAAATCTAAACCACAAGCGCTTTGCAGCTGATCTACACCTGGCCCCGTCCATGCCATCATTAGACGTGCCTGCTCTAGCCTGGGTAAGTAGAATTCCTGGCGGCGAATGTCGATTATCGGAGGTTCGGCTTCGGCTAGGTTTAGGGGACAAGCAAGCGGGGAAGAGAAGTGTTGGAATGACCGATTTATCAGTTCTAGTGCTGGTTCTTTGGCAACTCCGCCGATAATTACCACGGTCATGTTTTCGGGTTGGTAATGGGAACGGTGGAAGCAGCGCATCTCGTCAGGCGATCGCTCCATCAGTATTTCTTCCGTTCCCAAAACCGGGCGTCCGTAGGGGTGACGCTGGTAAATGCTTTCTGTTAGTGCTTGGAATCCTAGAAAATCGGGATTGTCGTATGTCTGGCGGATTTCCTCTAAAACTACATCCCGTTCCCGCTCAAATTCTAACTCTGGGATGGCAGCGTTTAAGAGAATTTCTGCTAATGCAGGCAGAGTGTCTTCTAAATACTGCGCTGCTGTGGTAATGAAAAAATGTGCATAGTCGTGGCTTGTCGCTGCGTTTGTCATCCCGCCGCGACTTTCTATTACATGGTCAAATACACCAGGCGGTAGCCTTTCGGTGCCTTTGAAAATCATGTGTTCCAGAAAGTGCGCCATTCCCAACCACTCTTGGGGTTCTCGCGTCGCACCTGCCTTAACCCAAACATCTACCACCACTACCGGGGTGGCTGGTAGATGTTGATGAATCACGGTTAAACCGTTGTCCAGCGTTACTACGTCGGCTGGGAATTGTGAAGTCTTTAATAGTTGTAACAAACTCTTTTATCTCTAACCCAAGTTAGATGCGCTTTAAATTACTTTATCTTTCCTCAACACAAATATTAAAATGTGTTGATCCAGAGGTTAAATCTCTGTAGTTATGTATTAACAATTATGAGGAATCCCTCACAATTTCTGTAGCTAGTTATACAAAAATCCCCTTATCGTGAAGACAAGGGGATTTGAATTTTTAAGTTCACCGCAACGCCGTCTTACCTCAGTTTATGACCTGGTGAAAACCAGGTGGGTACCGTGGCTCTGGCTTAAAGTTTCCGGGTACTTGCCCGGTCTACTGCTGCCAGAACACTTTGGTTCCCTTAAGAACAAAGCATAGTCAAAAAACGTTATTGGCAGTCACCAACGCCGCAGTAGAACTTTTTTATTGTAGCAGGGGAAAGGGGAAATGGGAGAAGGCAGGCAGAGCCTCGCTTACCGGGTTCTCAGGGACAGCCTGAGAACGAGTTGGGCTGGGGGTTTCCGGCTTTAGATTCAGTGCTGTAGGGGATACCAGATGGACTCGATGGTTTGCGCGATCGCTTCTGCTTCTGCTCTATTGGCTGTATCTAGCAAAACTGTAACATGACCCAACTTGCGACCAGGGCGGGACTCGGTTTTGCCGTACCAGTGGACGTAAGAAGCAGGTAACTCGGCTAGTTGTTGCCGTTTGGCAAAATAATCATTCTGGGAATGCTCGTAACCGAGTAAGTTTACCATGACGGCACCAGCGCTCTTGAGGGCGGGATTGCCCAATGGTAAACCGCAAACCGCTCTTAGATGCTGCTCAAACTGGGATGTAACAGAAGCATCCAGGGTGAAGTGTCCAGAATTGTGAGTGCGGGGGGCAATTTCATTTACCAACACTTTCCCGTCATTGGTCAAGAATAGCTCAATGCCGAAGATGCCAACGGCTTGTAGACTGTTTAGGAGAGAATGCGCGATCGCGTTTACCTCTTCCTCTACTGCTACACTAATCTCAGCTGGCACCAAAACGCGACGACAAACTTGGTCTTCCTGCTGAGTTTCCACAACTGGATAAACAACAATTTCCCCATCCACAGAACGCGCCGCCATCACAGCCAATTCTCGCTCAAAGGGGACAAATTTTTCTAACAAAACTGGCGCATATTTGAGCTTTTGCCAAGTTGACTGCAAAGCTTCACTATCTTTAATAATGAAAGTTCCTTGACCGTCGTAACCGTGGCGGCGGGTTTTCAGAACCAGAGGGAAATCCAACTGCGGAAGATTCAGTGGTTGAGTGAATGATTTGGTCAGATTTAATTCATCATTCCCAACTTCTCCCTCAAGCGTCATAAAACTGGGAGTTGGTAAGCCGATATCCTCTAAATAACAACGCTGATCGTATTTATCTAACAGGGGCGCTAATACTTCCAACCCAGGACGAAAAGAGATACCTTGCTGTGCCAATTCCCTCAAGGCTGGCAGATTAATAAACTCATTTTCAAAGGTAATTACATCGCAGCGATTCGCCAACTCAAGTGTGGCGGCGGCATCATCAATTGTGGCAAAAATCGTAGAATCGGCAATTTCCACAGCCGGATCTGTCGAATGGGGAGTTTGCACTACTAATTTCACCCCCAACGCCTCAGATGCACCAGCCATCATCCAAGCTAATTGTCCGCCGCCAATTACACCTACCCGTTTCATCGACACCCCAAAGAATCGCGAGTTGCAACGCCTGTTTTAGAATTTACACCAGATGCTTTGGCACAGAGTTCTTTTATTTGCGCTCTATTCAAAATCGCATCAGAAAAGTCTGCGCCAGTGATATTTACATCATCAAAAATCGTCCGTAATAGAATACTTTCCACTAAAACGGCATCGCTTAAATCAGATCCGATTAATTTTACCTGATCTACCATCGCATGAGTTAAATCCGCCCCGTGTAAATTAACATTCGTCATCACCGAGGCACTAAAAATTGCTCCCCGCAAGTCAGCACCCTCAAAGTTAGCTAGTTCCATATTAGCGTTGGAAAATTCAGCTACTTCTAGGGTTTGACCGGAAAAATCCCTTCCTTTGAGTTCTGCATTGCTAAACGACAGGGGAGGCGGATAGTCTGATGCTTGTGCTGGTAATGCCCAAATTAAGAGAATTATTGCCAGTAAGAATGCTGATAGTTGGCGAAAGTTCATAAAAAAGTGCTGAGTGTTAACAATAATTGTAGGGTAGGGCGATCGCTATACTTCCCGCCTATAGCAGTCCTATTTCATTTGTATGTAGCCAAACCCATCAAATCCCTTCCCTTGTTGGGTTTTGTTCCTATTTGAAATGTAGAGACGCGAGCAAGTGTCTCTACTTGAAACGAAGCGCCCAGATGCGGAGGAACAGAAAGAGGGAATTTCATAAATACATTAGGATTGCTACATCAGTTTCCAGATTGGAGCGAAAGGGTTAAAATTTTGAGAGTTAGTTTCAACCAAAGCTTATGCCATATTTTTTGGTAACTTGGCTGATTACAGCGATCGCGCTGGTGATTACAACTTATATTGTCCCTGGTTTTGCGGTCAAAACTTTTGTTGATGCTCTTATTGCTGCGATTGTTTTGGGGTTAGCGAATGCAGTTGTCAAACCTCTATTGGTAGTTTTGACATTGCCCCTTACTCTGGTAACTCTGGGGCTATTTCTATTTGTTGTGAACGCACTTACTCTTTGGCTGGTAGCGTTTCTTACTCCTGGTTTTGTAATTACAAATTTATTGTCTGCTTTGGTGGGTTCAATTGTGTTGACTTTGGTCGCTAGTGGGCTGAACTTTTTGTTCAACAGAGCCGCCCAATAAGTTAACAATTTTCGTTATCAAATCCCAAGTAGCCGCGTGGGGTAATCATCCAGTCGGCGTGGGTGCGGGTGCTTTGATTACCAATTAACACGGTAGTCAACATATCGATTTGCATGGTGAGCAATTTGTCAAGTGTCGTCAGAGCAATTTGTTCGTCTTGTCGATAGGCAGATTTGACAATTGCTACAGGTGTTTTGGGGTCGCGGTATTGCAGAAAGATTTCTGTAGCTGTGGCAATTTGTTGGGTGCGAGTTTGCGATCGCGGGTTATACAAAGCTGTGACAAAATCAGCTTGGGCAGCTGCTTTTAATCTCTTCTCAATGACTTCCCACGGTGTCAGCAAGTCGCTTAAACTAATCGCGCAGAAGTCGTGCATTAAGGGCGCACCGACGCGGGAGGCGGCTGCTTGTAAGGCGGTGATCCCCGGAAAAACCTGAACTGCGGGAGTTTTGCCATCCCAACCTTTAACTTGCAATTCTTCCAGCACTAACCCCGCCATACCATAAATACCGCAGTCGCCAGAGGAGACAACCGCTACAGTTAATCCCCAGTTGGCTAATTCAATCGCCCTTTCGGCGCGTTGACGTTCTTGGGTAATCGGTAAAGCTTCTACAATTTGTCCAGGGCGCAAAAGTGGGGTGATTAAGTCGATGTAGAGAGAGTAACCAATGACTGCATCGGCTTGAGAAATGGCTGTTTGGGCGGCTGGAGTCATCTGATCTAATTTTCCTGGCCCAGTACCAATTAGGAATAAACAGCCTGTGCGTCCAGTGTATTCTAAGTTGGATTGCGCGATCGCTACCGTTACCGCCCCCGGTTGTCCTTCCAATCTAAAAATTTGTTTGGGAACCAGTAGTTTACTAACTTCAGGAAAACGGGCTTCTCCAGCTGCATATATTGCTGCTGCTTCTGCGACGCTGGGGGTTCCAACTTCTGCTTCTACAACATTTGAAGGGTTGGGGACTGTAACGGAACGTAGTGTTTCGGCCCGAAAGGTTCGCAAAGGTAAATTGCGATCGCGACAAAATTCTACTAACCCAACTTCATCGACTTTGAGGTCAATTGTACCGATACCTGCGATCGCGCTAATAGCCAAGTGATTCTTCCGAAAAACTTGCTCAATTGCTGTTTCAATTAACTCTCTAGACGTTCCCCGTTCGCAACCAATTCCCACCCATAAAACTCTAGGATGCCATTGTACTTTTGGTAAATCTGATTCTCTGGAAAATTGCCGCTGTGCGGCACTGATCCAGATTCTCGCTTTGGGTGAAACTGATTCTTCTTTATGAGTGGCGGTATATTCCGGAAATCCGAAATAAAATGGATGTTGGGGTAGATGATTTTGCCACAAGGTAGAGCCAGCTTCTTGAATGACTTGAACGAGTTCGCCTCTTGCAACAGCTGCACTAACTTCTGTCCAATCTCCCTCGCCGCGACTCCAGCCAAAGGGAACTCCGAGTATATCAATACCTGGTAATTTTAATGCAGATGATGCGCCCGTTAAAACTGGAGTTGCACTAATAGAGTGCGCGATCGCTCTTGCCAATTGATCGGCTTTTCCCTGATGACCACTACACAAACTAATAACAAATTTACCATTTTCATCCAACACCACCACAGCCGGATCGCGGGATTTATCCTGTAACAAAGGTGCAATCAGTCGCACCACCGCCCCTGCTGCTAAACAGAAAATAAACGCCTGATGTTGATGCCAATTTTCGGTTAAATGGTCTTTTAGAGAACCGTGATAAACCTGTAGAGACGTTGAATGCAACGCCTCTACATTGGTTAAGGAATTCGGTATCCAAAGGGTTGCACCAGCCGCCTGAGTTAGAGGCTGTAATATTTTGGCGGCGCTGGGGGTAGTGGCGATCGCAGCTATCGGCTGAAACTCGCGCCAAACTAATACCATCTATATTTCTTCGTCCTCTTCCTCGTCAAAATCTTCATCGTCCTCATCTAAATATTCTTCATCTTCGTCGAAATCTTCATCATCTTCGTCGAAATCTTCGTCGAAATCTTCATCCTCTTCGTCTGGCGAAATGTTTTCTATTCTCAGAACATCAGCCTTTATCGGGATGCCTTCATTGAAAAAGTAAGGTTCCTTACTCAAAATCTCTTCGGTTTCGTCGAGTTCGGTGACACTTCCGATTGTCTCCCACTCGGAATAAACAAGATTGCTCATATAATAGCCGTCGGTAATATAAGAGTAATTTACATTAGTTAAACGCGAATGGGGCAACAAAGCGATCGCGTGGGACTGTTGACCAGTTGAATGCTGGATAAATGAGGCTTTGCAAGCATTGTGGCAAATCGACATAAAAACCCCCACAAAACCTGAAATTCGTAGCTTAGGCAACTATCAAGACACTATTAAACCTTAACATCTGAAAATTAGCTTATTTTTATGAATTTTTTATTTTTGCCACCAATATCACCTATTTTAAGGTCAAGTACCAAGGGTTACAATTAGCCTTAATGTCTGTCCTAAAGTTCTGGCTAATACTTAAAGTCAGTTTTCACTGACTAAAATATAGAACTTCTCAAAGTTTTAACTTGTTTTAACGGGTGTAGAGACGCTTTTATTTCACCAGGACTTACGCAGTTAATTAGTGAATGCCTGATTCTGTCGTAGGGGCATGGCATTACCATGCCCCTACAGCGTGTTGACGTGCGTAAGCCCTATTCACGTCTCTACAATCTTGCGCTATTTCCTAACCACCAACCTGAATATTAACGGTTGAAGGCTGATGACTAATCGCTGGTGTCTGAGTGCTAACCACAGGCGATCCTTGCAACATCGTTGTGCGGGTGACGGAACTGTTAGCTAAAGTAAACAGTGGGTTAGACAGAATTCCCGCTACAGATGTCACTATTAACGACAGTACCAAAGTCACTTGTAAAGGACGCATTCCTGGTAAATTCCAGCGAATTTCTGGATAGTTCTTCACAGCTTCGGACATTTCTTGTGGCTCCTTAACTACCATCATCCTCACGACGCGGATGTAGTAGTAAATGGAGACGACGCTAGTAACTAAACCTAGCAATACTAAGCCGTAAGCACCAGATTTCCAAGCTGCCCAGAACAGGTAAATTTTACCGAAGAAGCCAGCCAGAGGCGGAATTCCTCCCAGAGAAAGTAAGCAAATGCTTAAAACTAGCGTCAAGAGCGGATCTTTTTGATACAGTCCTGAGTATTCGCTAATTTGGTCGGTGCCTGTGCGGAGGCTGAATAGAATCACGCAGGCGAAGCCGCCCAGGTTCATGAACAGGTATACCAGCAAGTAAAAAACCATACTGGAGTAACCTGCTTCGGTTCCGGTAATTAAACCGATCATTACAAAGCCAGCTTGGGCGATGGAAGAGTAGGCGAGTAGCCGTTTCATGCTGGTTTGGGTGAGGGCGACGACGTTACCCAAAACCATGCTCAAAACTGCGAGGGCGGTGAAGACAAAGTGCCATTGTTCGGTGATCAGGGGGAAAGCTGTCACCATTAGGCGAATCGCGAGGGCGAAACCAGCGGCTTTAGACCCGACTGAGAGGAAGGCGACAACAGGTGTTGGCGAACCTTCATAAACGTCTGGTGTCCACTGGTGGAAGGGAACGGCGGAAATTTTGAAGGCGATACCCGCGATCGCAAATACCAAAGCTATGACTAACCCAAAGGATAAATCTGTGCTGGCGTTGGCCATTGCTGTGGCGATCGCGCTTAATTCTGTCTTTCCTCCGGATAATCCGTATAGCAGCGACAGACCGTAGAGGAATATCGCGGAACTGGAAGCCCCAATCAGCAGATATTTTAACGCTGCTTCGTTGGAACGGGGATCGCGCTTCATGTATCCCGTCATCAAGTAAGAGGAGATACTGAGTGTTTCCAGGGAGACGAAAATCATCACCAGTTCATTCGCACCTGAGAGGAACATTCCCCCCAGGGTTGCGCTGATCATAATGCCGATAAATTCTGCCAAAGATGTGCCACTCTGCTCAATGTAGCGGATGGACATCAAAATGGTGACGGCACAAGACAGGGCAATAATACCGCGAAATACTACGCTCAGGGCATCTGAGTTAAAGCCACCGAGGAAGGAGACGGTGTTGGTGTTATCCCATTGATAGTACAGGGCTACGATAGCGGAGAGTAACCCTGCGATCGCTATGTAGGGTGTGACACGGGAGGATGTCCGCCCTACAATCAAGTCAACCACTAGAACTGCTAAGAGGGTGACAATTACAATCCCCTCTGGCAATATTGTCCCAGCATTCAGCTGGGCTGCAAGTTCAGCAAAACTCATGAGTTATATAGGTTTTGGGTATCAGGCTTATTGTCTGGGACTCTTAATTATTATTGCGTCTCTGGCTGAGGTCTGCTCTAGTTTTTTTTTGGGCGGACTGCCAAGACGCTCTCGGAGGTATCTTGTAGAGACGCAAGCGATCGCATCTGGAGATGGTGTTTAATTAAACACTAAAATAAGTCAAATAAGCGTTGATAAATCCAGAAAATTTATCCCAGGTTAACAGCAATTGTGCCGTCTTGGTGGACTGTTACGGATAAAGAATTGATCCTCATCAGTTCTAAAAATCCCGATTTGCAATTTGAGCGCAATGCTGACGGCACATTGGTAATTATGCCACCAACTGGAGGAATTTCCGGTAATCGAGAGGCAAAAGCCGGAGCTTATCTGCTGAGTTGGCTGGAAAGTCACGATTTAGGCGAGGTTTTTGGCCCCAGTACGGGCTTCAAAGCAAATACAGCTATTAAATCGCCGGATGCTGCTTTTGTTGCTAGGGGAAGATTAGCAGAAGATTGGGATGAGCAAGAAGATAGATTTTTAAATTTAGCTCCTGATTTTGTCATAGAAATTCGTTCTAAAACCGATATAGAAACGCTTCAGGCAAAGATGCGCGAGTATATCGATAACGGGGTGCGTTTGGGATGGTTGTTTGACCGCCAAAATCAGCAAGCTTGGGTGTATCGGGCGGATGGATCGGTGACGCAGTATCCCGCTACAGCCGTTTTAAATGGTGAGGATGTGGTTCTTGGATTTACTTTAGCTGTGAGAAGTTTGTTGTAAGCGCGATCGCGTTTGGAGAAATCAATCTCTCTTTGAGGTTCATAAATTGAACTGCTAGTAATACCTGTAATCCAGTTATCAAAGTACCCTCTATTTTGATTTCAGGGATTTATTGATTTTTAGTAAGTCGAAATTCCAAGCTAATCAAATTGTTTTTAAGAAAAGCAGAAGCGTTGCGATCGCTCTCCACTTCAGGCGATAAACTGGAATTAGCGCTTCTTGCTCTAGCGTAAGTTTCTCCATCTTAATCTGCGACATATCGCCACCCTTTAGGCTCATATTCCCGTTGAATTCGCACCATCCAATCGCCTTGAGGAATAGAGATAGCGTTATGCTCCTCGTGGGTTAAAGTTGCTGTCTCAGAAAGGACGCGCAGATACAGGGTGCCATTTTCCTCGTAGAGTTCAGCTTGTCCGTCACTGATCCGGTGCTTGTGTCCAGTCACCTCGCCTTCCGCTAAAGTCAGGTGAGATAGCTTTTGTCCCTCGGTTTGCTCAACGAAAAGTAAAATTACATCGCCTTGTCGAATCGGTTGCATCGCTTATGCTCCTACTGGTAGGCGCGTTTGGCCTATATGTTGGCATCCATTTTGGCACAGGATAGAAAGTCGTCAAGGTCGCCATTAAGATTCCATATAAGTTAAACATTGAGATAGCTTTAAATTAAGTCTGGCGACGCAAGGGCATATGCCGCTCTTTTTGCGAGCCACCGCCAGTCTTAAAACCTTCTCCAGGCAAGCTTTACCCGCGCTCCGTCAGGCTTGAGTCTGTGGGCGCATCCCTTGACATTTGGCATAAATTAATTTAATAAGACTGTTCAGCCCAGCTGCTATTCCGGAAGTTCCCATGTCAACCCTCGTCATCGTCGAATCCCCCACCAAAGCACGCACCATCAGTAAATTTCTGCCCTCCACCTACCGCGTCGAGGCGTCGATGGGTCATGTGCGCGACCTTCCCCAATCTGGCAAAGAAATTCCCGAAGCTTACAAAGGGGAAAAATGGGCGCAGCTAGGGGTAAATGTGGATGCCGATTTTGAACCCCTGTATGTTGTCCCCAGCGATAAAAAGAAGATAGTCACTACCCTAAAAAACGCCTTGAAAGAGGCTGATGAGTTGGTGCTGGCAACTGACGAAGACCGCGAAGGCGAAAGCATATCGTGGCATTTATTGCAACTGCTGAAGCCGAAGGTTCCCATTAAGCGCATGGTGTTTCACGAAATCACCAAAGAAGCCATCCGCGATGCTTTGAAAAACTGCCGCAGTATTGATGAGCAGGTAGTACGCGCTCAAGAAACACGGCGAATTCTCGACCGACTGGTAGGTTATACCCTGTCGCCGCTGCTGTGGAAGAAAATCTCTTATGGGTTATCGGCGGGACGGGTGCAGTCTGTGGCGGTGCGGTTGTTGGTAAACCGGGAACGCCAGCGTCGCGCTTTCCGCCAAGGTACTTATTGGGATCTGAAGGCAACTTTAAGCAAAGATAAGACACCTTTTGAGGCGCGGCTTATTAACTTCAGAGGAACTAGAGTCGCTACGGGAAGCGATTTTGATGAAGCTACAGGACAAATTGTTGCTGGTCGCAATGTGGTTTTGCTCTCGGAAGCGGAAGCCAGAAGCTTAGAAGCGCGACTGGCTGATAAAACTTGGACAGTGGCTGATTTGGAAGAAAAACCAGTTACTCGCAAACCTTCGCCACCGTTTACCACTTCGACGCTGCAACAAGAGGCTAACCGAAAACTGCACCTATCGGCGCGGGATACAATGCGGACTGCTCAAAGTTTGTACGAGCAGGGGTATATTACCTATATGCGGACGGATTCGGTGCATTTGTCTGGGCAAGCGATCGCAGCTGCTCGCAGTTGTGTCGAAAAAATGTACGGCAAGGAGTATCTCAGTCCAGAACCCCGCCAGTACACCACCAAAAGCAAAGGCGCACAGGAAGCACACGAAGCCATCCGTCCTGCTGGTGCCACTTTCCGCACTCCTGATGAAACTGGTTTGAGTGGTCGGGAAAAAGCTCTCTATGACCTGATTTGGAAGCGCACTGTCGCTACTCAAATGGCAGACTCACGCCAAACTCAAATTACTGTGCAGTTGCAAGTGGAAGACGCTGGTTTTCGCGCCAGTGGCAAACGGATTGATTTCTATGGCTTTTTACGCGCCTACGTGGAAGGTTCCGACGATCCAGAGGCAGCACTGGAAAACATGGAAGTAATTTTACCTTCTCTGAAAAAAGGCGATCGCCCAAACTGCACTAAGCTAGAATCCATCGGTCACGAAACTCAACCGCCCGCACGATACACCGAAGCTTCTCTGGTAAAAACCTTAGAAAGCGAAGGGATTGGTCGTCCTAGCACCTACGCCAGCATCATTGGCACGATTATCGACCGGGGCTATGCTCAGATGAATGGTAACGCCTTAGTTCCCACCTTCACCGCCTTTGCTGTCACGGCGCTGCTAGAAAAATACTTTCCCGACTTGGTGAATACCAGCTTCACTTCCAATATGGAGCAAACCCTGGATGAAATCTCGACTGGGGAAGCTAAATGGTTGCCATATCTGCAAAAGTTCTACTTGGGAGACCAGGGTCTAGCAACCCAAGTTAAGGAAAGGGAAAACGAAATCGATGCTACAGATGCCCGTACCATCGAATTAGACGATCTCGGTGGCGCGAAAGTCCGGATTGGTCAATATGGCCCTTACATTGAGGCTGAGAATGGCTCTGAAGCAGTCAAAGCCTCAATTCCCAAGGATCTTACCCCATCAGACCTTGATGCCGATTTAGTCGAGACGCTGCTACAGCAGAAAACCGAAGGCCCTGACAAAGTAGGCTTGCATCCGGAAACTGGGGAACCGATTTATGTGCTAATTGGCACTTACGGGCCCTATGTCCAGCTAGGCGATGCTACTGAGGAAAACAAAAAACCCAAACGCGCCTCCCTGCCTAAAGGGGTCAACATTGAAGATGTCACCTTAGATATGGCGGTAGGTTTGCTGTCTTTGCCGCGTAATTTGGGCATTAACCCAGCTACAGGCGGCAAAGTCCAAGCGGGTTTGGGACGTTTTGGCCCTTACGTTGTCCACGACCAAGGCAAGGAGGGGAAAGAATACCGCTCTTTGAAAGCTGGCGATGATGTATTGACAATTGGGCTAGAACGTGCGGTAGAGCTACTGTCGGAGCCGAAAAAGGGACGCGGCGGTACTCGCAGCAAGTCTAAGGCACCCTTACGGGAACTCGGTACTCACCCAGCAGACAATGAACCAGTGAATATCTACGATGGCCCCTATGGTGCTTATGTGAAACATGGCAAAGTAAATGCTTCGCTTCCAGAAGGGGAAACGGTGGAAAATATAACGCTCGAAACTGCACTGAAAGCTTTAGCAGAAAAGGCAGGTTCGACGAAAACCACTCGCAAGTCAACGGCTAAGAGTGGAACTACAAAGAAAACCACAACTACGAAGAAGACTACATCTACTACTAAGAAAAAATCGTCCTAGTAGAATTGATGCGATCGCTCTTTGAAAGCGATCGCATCTACTGTTTTACAGTATCAGTAGTCATAGAAATTTACCCTTGGTAATTGGTGGATTTTTTCCAAATTGTAGAGACGTATACAACGTCTCTACAATATCCCATTATCAATTATCTAATGGGCTAAATCTGGGAAAACCTCCTGCACAGCAGGATGCACCAACCGATGATTCTGTACATTCACACCCCTTGCCAAAGCAGGGTCTAATTCTAATGCTTTCATGCCTTGATTCGCCAATTTCAAGACATAGGGTAAGGTACTATTATTAAGTGCCTGAGTTGCAGTCCAGGGAACTGCTCCCGGCATATTCGGAACGCCGTAATGAACAACACCCTCCTCTATATATGTAGGATTAGTGTGAGAAGTAGGGCGCAGCGTCTCCACACATCCGCCTTGGTCTACAGCCACATCTACAATTACTGAACCGGGAAGCATCTGTTTTACTAAACTTCTCGGTACGAGGATGGGGGCGCGACGACCCAAGACTAAAACTGCACCAATAAGTAAGTCTGCTTCTCTGACAACCGCTTCAATTTGCAGAGAGTTACTATAAAGCAGTTCAACTCTGGAACCAAAGAGGGTTTCCAAATAAGCTAAACGCTCGACATTGACATCCAAAATCTGCACATGAGCGCCTACACCTACCGCCATTCTTGCGGCTTCTGTACCAACGACGCCGCCTCCTAAAATTACGACTTTACCAGGACGAACGCCGGGAACGCCGCCCAAGAGAACTCCGCGACCTCCTTGCTGGCGTTCGAGAAATCTTGCCCCAAATTGGACGGCGAGGCGACCAGCAATGATACTCATGGGGGTGAGGAGAGGCAGAGTTTTTTTGTCTGGTATTTCTACGGTTTCGTAAGCGATCGCGCAAACTCCACTATCAATCAAATTCTCGGTTAAAGTTCGATCTGCTGCTAAGTGTAAATAAGTAAACAGCAGCTGCTCTTTCTGGATAAAGTCGTACTCGTGCTTGAGTGGTTCTTTCACCTTAACTACGAGTTCTCGACTCCAAGCATCCTTAGCTTGGGAGACAATTTTCGCCCCAGCAAGAATAAAATCTTCATCGGTGAAGCCAGCACCAATACCAGCGCCGCTTTCCACAAATACTGCATGACCATTTTCATACAGCACCCGGACGCTGCTAGGGCTTAACCCGACTCGAAATTCTTGATCTTTGGTTTCCTTGGGAACGCCAATTTCCATTTCTCACCTCAATGATTAGCTTTGTTATTATTGACCGTATCTACAACTAATATTTATTAGTTGCACATTGGAAAAGTTACTCTATAAAGGTATAGAGAGTTTAAGTTTTACTTTTCTTCTTTAACTGAATTTTTGTGTATTTGTCTCTATGCGAAGAGTGAAGTTTTTCTCTCCTATTCAGGAGAAGCCCTTTAAGAAGGCTGCTATAACAATTATAATTGAGTTATGAAAGTTCCAATTTCCACCAAACTCGGTAACTTTATCAAAACTAGGTTTCTTTGGCTTCACAAAGCATAAAGGAATTGCTATCTCCTATGGAAAGCATTTAAAAGCCAAAACAGAAAATCTCAAAATTCCGTTGCAGATGAAGTGACTGCCCCACCCAAAGCAAGCTAAGTCATGGTCATCACAGAAGTTTATGAGATTTCCTGCTTTCCCATTGACTCAAGGACTAGCACCTTTAAAATATATTAAGGATTGTAAAATACTCTAGAAGCATCAAGACGTAAGGATTGCCAAACTATGACCCAACTTCAACCCACCGTCACTCCCAAGCTGGAGCAGCCAAAGTTTGGTTTTAATGATTACGCAGAGCGCTTGAATGGTCGAGCGGCAATGATTGGCTTTCTGCTGATGGTGATTATCGAATACGTCACCGGGAAAGGTGTACTATCCTGGCTGGGCTTGCAATAATCAGGAATCTTGACTTTAGGACTGAGGAATGAGGAAGAAGATAAGCGATAGGATATGTCTTATTCACTCAGCACTCAGTCCGCAATAGAAGCGCCGCGAGAGCTAATATGGCTCAGTCGGGCAGCAACCGATGTGTGATGCTTGTTTTCTTTCAGGCTCCTGCCTGCTAGATGAGATAACCTGAAATTAGAATAAATACTATAGGGAATAGAGTAAGTCGTGATGAATGCTTTGATGCCTAGATTTTTGAAGTCAGCTTACCGTAAAGAACCAATTACCAGTTTTATTGTCATTGTTGGTGCCGTAGATGCAGTGATTGGCGGAGTGGATCAAAGCTGGTCATTGCTGACCTTTGGAGTGGCGATGGTGGGGATAGCGATCGCTCTGCGGTGGTGGCAGCAGCAGCAACATGAAGTTGAACCCCAACCCCAAAAAGCACAACGCTATCTCCCCGCTTCTTCCCCCCGGACTGCTTTACCTACACTGAGTGCATCTAAACACAATCCACGCCAGTAAAGACTTTGTAAGCATACAAGAATGATAGCCACTTCTACTTCAGGTAAATGGCTGAAAATTGGTGAAGTTGCAGATCGTAGTGGTCTTTCGGTGAAAACTATTCGCTACTACGAAGATATTGGGCTATTGTCCCCAGTGGTGAAACGAACAGAATCCGGCTATCGACTGTTTAGTAGCGAGATAATTAATCGGCTGGCGTTCATCAAGCGATCGCAATCTCTCGGACTCAGTTTGGGCGAGATACAAGAAATTTTAGCTGTCCACGACGGGGGGGAGTTGCCTTGTGGCGCATTAAAACAGCATCTGCTTTCCAAAGTAGATGCGATCGCTTCTCAAATTGAATCGCTCGAAATCCTCAAAGCTGAACTACAGGGGTTACTCTCTGGTTGGCAAGACCGTCCACCCGCTCACCGCATCGATCGGACTATTTGCCCAAATATCCAAGATTAAAGGCAAAACAAAAAAGGTAAAAAATCAGAATGAAAGAGGAAAAGTGCCAAAGTTTAAAGTTACGTACATCGAGAAAAATAGGAAAACGTAATTTTATTTACACTTTTCTCTTTTTCCCTACTTTTATCTTTTGCCTTTTACCTTTCGCCTTTTTTCAAGTTAAGGCTCAGACTGAAATTCCCCAGGTTCTGCCATCTGAAAATTCAGACACCTCACTACCTCAAGCCTGGAGAAATGTGCAGCTCATCCGCACACTCAAAGGTCACTCCACAACTGTTGAATCCTTAGCCTTCAGCCCTGATGGGACAATTCTTATTAGTGGGGGCAGTGACAATGAGGGCAGAATTAGATTTTGGTGGTTGAAAACAGGGAGGCAAGTTTCTAACCTCCGGGCGCATCGTCGGGCAGTTCTTGCCCTAAAATTTAGCCCCGATGGAGAAACATTGACCAGTTCTAGTAATGACTCCTCGCTCAATTTTTGGAACTGGAAAACTGGAAAATATACTCGTACCTTTTTAGACCATACGAGTAACATTTTGTCAACAGCAATCACGCCAGATAATGAAATTCTGGTGACAGGTGCTTTGGATGGAATTAGAGCATGGAATCTGAAGACACAGCGCCCTATATATACTTTGGTGCGGTTTGATAACCAAACCTACGCTGTAGCGGCTAGTTCGCAAGGAGATATCCTTGCAAGTGGGGGTAGAGACCCAGTAATTAAACTGTGGAACATAAGGACTGGAAGCTCCATTGGTTCAATTCCGGGGCATTCTGGTGCAATCAGCACCCTGGCATTTGACCCTAGAGGTAATATTTTGGTCAGTGGCAGCTATGACCGCACAATTAAAGTTTGGAATTTAACAACTGCGCGATCGCTCTACACGCTTTCTGGACATACAGGCTTGATTCGGGCTATTGCCATCCATCCTTCGGGAGAAATGCTTGCCAGTGCCAGTCGTGATGGTGTCCGCTTGTGGAATTTGAGAACTGGGGAGCTAATAGCCTTACTTGTGGGACATTCAGACTGGGTGAACTCGGTAGCTTTTAGTCCTGATGGAAACACCCTTGCTACTGGCGGTTTTGACAGAACAATTAAAATTTGGCGAGTTCCCGGCACACAAACTGATACTCAAGTAGCTAAATAGATTGTTTGACCTCATCCGGCGCCAGCGATTGTAAAGGAAGCCGAGGCGATTGACTTAGATTTCTTAATTGAAGATATGCCTAAAATTCTGGGTTCGATGAAGATGGGGAGCGATCGCATCCGCGAAATTGTCTTATCGTTGCGTAACTTCTCCCGTCTGGATGAAGCCGAAATGAAGGCAGTAGATATCCATCAAGGCATTGATAACACTCTGCTGATATTGCAAAATCGCCTAAAAGCAAGGGCCAGCTATCCCGCGATTGAAATTGTTAAAGAGTATGGCAACTTACCGCCCGTAGAATGCTACCCAGGACAGCTGAATCAGGTATTTATGAACATCCTGAACAATGGGATTGATGCTCTCGAAGCGTTGGAAGGTTTAGACGAGTCGGAAGCAAACCTTCCGACATCCCAACGTTTGAACCCGCAGATTCGGATTTCTACCGAAGTTCGAGATAGAAATCACGTAACGATTAAGATTCGGGACAATGGTTCAGGAATGACAGAGCAAATAAAAGCCCGCTTATTTGACCCCTTCTTTACCACCAAACCTGTCGGGAAAGGTACTGGCTTGGGATTATCCATCAGTTATCAAATTGTGGTTGATAAACATGGCGGCGTTTTGAAGTGTTTCTCAGAACCAGGAAAAGGAACTGAGTTTTTAATTGCCATCCCAATTTGCCAACGCCAATAGTGAACAAAAATTTTCATCCGACGCTTGTGCGCGCGAGAGTGCATGAACCTGTCACACAAAAAAACAGAGGGAAGTTAACCTTCCCTCTGTTTGCTTTTTTGTTTTCAGCTTCGCCCTGGTCTTTTAGCTTTTTCCGGAGCATCTGCTGTTGCTTTTTCAGTTGTCTAGCTCTTGCAGACCCGCCTTTACCTTTGTCGTTTCTCCCCTGTTTGCGAGGAGATTCCCAGCTTTTTAGTCTCATGGTTATGACTCCTAATCCAACATCTGATACCCGAAGCCCCCTTTTTAAGGGGGCTTCTAAAATTGAAGAGTGGGCAGGGAGAGAATCGAACTCTCACAACCTTGCGGTCGTCAGATTTTGAGTCTGATGCGTCTACCAGTTTCGCCACCCGCCCTTGGGTTTAGCTTTATCATTATAGCCTATTGAATGCTGTTCTAGCAAGTTTTGGTATTCTTGGCTACTTGCCCAGCGATCAATTTCTCTAGCCCGTAAAACTGGGACTGGGTGGGAGAGTTGGGCTGTTTGGGCTGATTTGAGCATTTCACCTAGCTGGTTGTTGCTGATATCGTCGTAAGCTTTGGCTTGGGCTAAAAATGCCTCTAGGTTTAGTTGAGGCGCGATCGCGGGTGAACCTCCCGCAAGTTTCATTAAAACGGAAC
Source organism: Trichocoleus sp. FACHB-40 (assembly GCF_014695915.1). Lineage (GTDB taxonomy): Bacteria > Cyanobacteriota > Cyanobacteriia > Cyanobacteriales > FACHB-T130 > Funiculus > Funiculus sociatus. Next base: position 51,214 of record NZ_JACJPF010000050.1, on the reverse strand, counting down.
TCACTACTCTGGGGTTTTGGGTGGCTAGTAGTGCGGCGCGATCGCACGTAAACTCAGCACATCGCAACCACTCCATCATCTGCGAGCGCACGCTTTCAGCTACTACACTCCCCCAAGTGGGAATTAATCCCGCCGCTAACACGATAATATTCAACGGTGTTAGGTAAACCCCATGTTCGCATTTGAGGTGTCCCAATTCATGGGCAATTACTGCCTGAATTTCTTCCTGTGTCAGCATATCAATTAACGAGGTATGCAACACGATAAACGGTTGCTTGCCTCGCATGGCAAATGTGTAGGCGTTTGGCGCTGGATGCTGGCGCACATACAGTTGCGGTGGTTCGAGATCCAGAATCTGGCAAGCTTCTAACAGCAGTTTATGCAGATCCGGCAGCTGTTGAGGCCCGACTAGCACTCCGGCTGCTATATTTTCTAGGTAAAAAACTTGTTCTGCTAGCGGCCCCAGCAGATTCCGCACTAGCATATCCAACCCCGGCACCTGTTTCAAGGCTGTGGTTGCCTCCAAATCCAGCGGATGGCGGAACTTGTCTGCGGAAAGACCAATTAACGGTGTCTTTGTTGGCAACATGGAGACAATCTCAAAAAATAAGGCTTTTATGTGGTGCTGTTCTGGTTCTTGGCTTTGGTTATTGCCCCTAGAACAGGTAATACTCAATTAGTATAGCGAGGGATCTAGGATTTTCGTTGCTCTTGTCTGCCTTCACGGTGACAAATTGTTGTAATTTTTTATACGTCTTTTTATACCGTATATGGTATATTTAAATAATGGAAATCTGTACTTTACCAACACATACACATATTTTTATTATTAAAAAAATCGTTTTCAAGTAAATAATATCATTAAAATAGAGGAAAAAGATAGCTGTTTTTTCAAAGAAAAGAAAGTAAAAAAACAGCTTGATTTAATGAGAGTAGAATTAGGCAAATAACCAATTTTTGACTTTAGTTAAACTATCCCAGTCGGGTTTTCTGGAGAAGCCATCGGCAATACTTTCTTCAACGTCTTCGCGTAATTCAGATTCAATGGCGATCGCACGCCCAGCGACTTCAACGTGTTGGCGGACACCCTTTTGTCCAGTTTCCAGCATAGCGATCGCCAAGTTAATCCGAGCTTGAGGATCGGCGGGATTCAACTTGACAGCTTTTTGAGCAGCTTTGGCAGCCAAAGATGGGTTGTTATCCAACAAATATAACCAAGACAGACAAACCCACGCAGCATTTGTTTTAGGGGAGCGATCGCAAATTTCCTTAAAAACAGGAATCAAAGTATCCGGGCCTTCACCCGCTTTATAGCGTTCCAGTCCGATATCGAAAAGGTCGTTAACTTGCTCGGTCATTTTAAAAAGGCAATCAAGTAAAAAGTAATTCGTACTTGGGGACTGGGAAGAGGAAAAATTTGCATTCTTATTTTACCCAGTCCCCAGTCCCTAGTCCCCAGTCCCCAATTTAGACACCAAAAGACTTACCACAGCCACAGTTTTGAGCAGCGTTGGGATTGGTGAATTGAAAACCGCCGCCAATCATAGCATCGCTGTAGTCAAGCACTAAGCCATAGAGATATAGCATACTCTTGGGGTCACAGACAATTTTGAAGCCCTCGTAGTCGTAAATCTCATCATTTTCCTGGATTTTGCTGGCATCTTCAAAATCCATCATGTAAGACATTCCCGAACAGCCTCCTTGGCGGACACCGACGCGCAGGCACAAATCCTTACCTTGTTTCTCCCGCAATTGAAGAACGTGCTTTAGAGCCGCTTCTGTCAACTGTATACCTCGTGTTTGCGACTGAGTTGCTTGTGTCATCGCGCTCATTCGACTCCTATTTGCTGTTTGTTATAGACGATTTGAGTAAACCAGCCCACTGTATTAATTTTATCGAACATTGCTAAGCATACAGGGACTAGCGAAGCAAAGCTTTTTATTAGCTATGGTAACTAGCGCTCATATAGCAGGGCTATAGCCAAGAGAAATTGTATAGCAGCGTACATACAAGCGAGCAAAATAGAAGTTTATTAAGCAGACGGTATATAGACGATTAGTATTTAAAATGAGGATCTACCAACATAAAGCGCAGACCGCTTTTTCCTTCACTCAGTTGGCTTAGTATATGTCTGTTCTCAATCGCTCTACCCTCCGTCGGCTTAAAACACTACACCAAATTCCCAGCGTCTGGGAGGGCGATCGCCGTCGATTATCCGCTGGTATGGCACAAAGCTTAGAGTCGGATACTCAGGAAGATGGTGACTGCATTGTTTGGTTAGATGGTGTCGAAGGCATGGTGCGGGCAATGGATATGGTAACGTCCGAAACCGGGCCCGAAGCAATGGTTCGCGCCTTGTTGCGTGCAATGGAGTATCCTCACAGCCCAGCAAAACCAGCCCGGCCTCAGAAAATAATAGTCCGCGATCGCGAAGTACAGTTTTATCTGCGGGGTATTCTTCAGGATCTAGATATTGCCATTGATTATGTACCAGAGTTGCCTCTGGTAGACGAGCTGTTTCGCTCTTTTCAGGAGATGTCCAGCACTCGTCCGCCGAAGCTACCGCCAGAGTATGTGGAGTTACTGGAGGAAAAGGCTCAGGAAATTTGGGAAGATGCACCTTGGGAAATGCTGGCTGACCACCAAATTATCTCAATTGAAATTAACCAGTGGGATGTGGGTACTCTTTACGCCTCGGTGATGGGAATGCTGGGCATGGAGTACGGAATTTTGTTGTATCGTTCTCTTGATTCTCTGAAGCGATTTCGGGCTTCAGTCTTAGCAAAGGAGTCTTTTGAGGAACTCGAAGAAGCATTTTTAGGACAAGATTGCTTGTTTATGACCTTCGAGAAGGCGGAAGATGACTTCGATGAAGATGAAGACGAGGACGAAATAGATTTATCTGATTTAGCCCTATCAGAAATAGGGCCAAGTTTCGGCAACGTGCATCCTTTGGAGGGAATGCGACCGTTTTTGTATGAAGAAGAAGCGATCGCCGTTTATTTTGCACTGGAAGCTTTGCATCGCTTTTTCCGCGCATCCCATCGCCAACTCTCCGACGACAAGTTCCCCAGCCTCACCAAACGCTTCCGCATCGCCACACCTCCAGCCGTAGAACCGAAGCAAACTCTCTCGGTAAAGGTGGAAACTGTGCCAGAAGTGGCGGCGGAACTGTTTAATATGGCGCAGTTGGCAGCGGATGATGAGGACGAGGACGACGAATTTGACGACGAATTCGACGATGAATTCGACGATATGACGGTGCCGTTGCGGGATGATTTGATACCCAAAGGTTCTTTCTTCAGTCTAGGGATGATGACTTGGGAACGGCTGGACTTGCTGCGTCAGACAGCAGAACATTATCAGCCTAAGGATATCGCGGCGGCGGGAGAAGGTTTGCCTGTGATTTTGATTCAAACTTCCCGTCCGAAGGCAAAGGAGTTGATTGAAAAGATCCAGGGTGCCGGAGGGCTGAAAGGAGTATGCTTTAATCCGGGAGAAGATCCTGAAGAGGGGGATCTCTACGACTTGGGAATCTTACAAACTGAAAATGGCAATATGTACCTTTTTGGTGAGTTTACAGGAGATGACCCTGTTCATATTGAAGCCCGTCGCAAGTGGGATCAGCGTTGTCAGAAAACTCAAGGCTACTGCGGCGTGATTATTGCCAGAGGGCTAAAAGGCGCATCTAAGGGAAATCCTCAGCTTGGTGACATGATGGCATTATTTGAAGGGCGATCGCTCTCCTCTGAAGAATTAGGCTTGGGTATGCTTCAGCTAATCCCTCAGTTCGGCTTTGAGTTGGAATAAAGTAGGGGCAGTGTGTCCTCGCGCCTACTAACTTCGATACTTAACCGTTGATCCATTTATGGATGCTATGCCTTCCCTGAAAACGGATAATCAAACTCTGTATGAGACTGACTACCTGCAATGGATTGAAAAAACTGTCAAAAAATTGCAGAGTCAGGACTATGGAAACGTGGACTGGGAAAACCTCGCTTCACTACAGAATCAAAGCAGTAATTTTAGCTGCTGCCCGTCTGGAGTAACCATTCTTAGTTAAACTTTGTAAAGAAGTTGAAAAGGACAGATTGAATGCGGGTTGCAATCGTCGGGGCGGGATTGGCTGGAATGGCGGCGGCAGTCGATCTAGTCGATGCTGGTTATGAAGTCGAAATCTTCGAGTCTCGCCCGTTTGTCGGGGGAAAAGCTGGCAGTTGGGTAGATGCCGATGGCAATCATGTTGAGATGGGGTTGCACGTCTTCTTTGGTAACTACTACCAGCTATTTGAATTGTTTAAGAAGGTGGGGGCGTTTGAGAATCTCCACCGCAAAGAACACGTCCACACCTTTATCAACAAAGGCGGCGTGACGGGGGCATTAGATTTTCGCTTCATCACGGGTGCGCCTTTCAATGGCTTGAAGGCGTTTTTTACGACATCGCAACTGTCATTGCAGGATAAATTACAGAATGCGATCGCTCTCGGCACCAGTACAATCGTGCGCGGTTTGGTAGACTTCGAGGGGTCGATGAAAACCATTCGCTCTCTTGATAAAATCAGCTTTGCTGACTGGTTCCGCAGTCACGGCGGCAGCAATGGCAGCATCAAGCGGATGTGGAACCCTATAGCGTACGCACTGGGTTTTATCGATTGCGAGAATATTTCTGCCCGTTGTATGTTGACAATATTCCAGATGTTTGCATCTAGAACCGAGGCATCGGTGTTGCGAATGCTGTGCGGTTCTCCTGATGAATATCTGCACAAGCCGATTATTAAATATTTGGAAGCAAGAGGCGCGAAAATCCACACTCGTCGCCAGTTAAGAGAAATCCTGTTTACCGGGGAAGGGAACGAAACACGAGTTACTGGTTTCCGAATTGCCAAAGGCGATGGGGAAGAAACCATCACCGCTGATGCTTATGTCTGCGCCTGCGATGTGCCGGGAATCAAGCGCCTTATACCCCAAGATTGGCGAAAATGGTCGGAATTTGACAACATTTATAAGCTGGATGCGGTGCCAGTGGCAACAGTTCAGTTGCGGTTTGATGGTTGGGTGACTGAGTTACACAACCAGGCAGAACGGAAACAGAAGGATCACGCGGCGGGGATAGATAATCTGTTATATACGGCGGATGCTGACTTTTCCTGTTTTGCCGATTTAGCTTTAACCAGTCCATCTGATTATTACCGAGAGGGAGAAGGTTCGCTGTTGCAGTTGGTGCTGACTCCGGGAGATCCGTTTATTAAGGAAAGTAATGAAGCGATCGCGCAACACGTCCTCAAACAAGTACACGATCTATTCCCCTCTTCCCGCGAGTTGAATATGACCTGGTACAGTGTGGTGAAGTTGGCTCAGTCTCTCTATCGCGAAGCGCCAGGAATGGATGTGTATCGTCCGCAACAAAAAACCCCAATAGCAAATTTCTTCCTTGCGGGTAGTTATACGCAGCAAGATTACATCGATAGTATGGAAGGAGCAACTTTGTCTGGTCGTCGGGCTGCTAAGGAGATTTTGGAGAATATTAAGGTGGGGGTAAGTGAGTTGTCTGCGGTTTAAGAGAAACAACAAAAGGAATAATAAGTAGAAAAATAAATGTCAGATTGGTTAGAGCATAGTGTGCAGGTAGAAGTTCCAATTCCTATTGATGAGGTGTGGAATCTTTGGTCTGATTTGGAACAGATGCCGCGTTGGATGAAGTGGATTGATTCTGTTAAGGTTTTGGAAGAAGATCCAACTCTATCTCGCTGGAAACTAGCGACTGGTGGTTTAGAATTCAGCTGGTTAGCCCGGATTGTTAAAATGGAACCAAATCAGATTATTCAGTGGGAATCTGTTGATGGTTTGCCTAATCGGGGTGCAATTCGCTTTTACGATCGCAAGGATAGTAGTATCGTTAAACTGACCGTGGCTTACGGTATTCCTGGCTGGCTTGGCAAGCTGGTGGATAATCTATTTCTAGGGCGGGCTGTTGAATCAACTATCCAAGCTGATTTGGATCGTTTTCGAGAATACGCTATTCAATCTCAAGCTAAATCGTCATCAGGAAATTGAGTAAGCTGGCTTCCGGGAACGAAACCCAGCCCCAAGAATTCTTAACCGAGTATTGATAGCTAACGAACTGGTACGAAGCTGATACCTACAAGTATCAAACCACCAACCAAACACACCAGATAGACGCTTAATAAAGACAGCCTGCTGCCCCAATTAGAATGGGACTCCCGACAGCGTTGGGCGATATCTTTTACCATTTTGTATTTTTGAGCAAAAGGTAGCGAACCGTAACCAGACTTCTTAAGCGTGCGAAAAATAGCCAGTAGTACACTATCAGAATCGTCAGTTGATTGTGGTAGTTCTCGCCGCAATTTCCTCAAGATTTTGGCGCTGCGGAAACTAGCAGGAATTGTGAAGGCAATTAGCAATCCTAGGAAAATAAAAATCGCACTTGCCGAACCCAAACTCACGCCTACAAAAACCAGAAGACCAACTGCGAAAAGTTTGAAGAAAACATCTGTGTAAGGATGGCGGGAAAATATTAGTAAATCTAATATACGTCCGCCATCCAGGGGCAATATAGGCAGTAAATTGAAGTAATTGATGATCATCAGCAAGCCGATAGCCTCATGCAACCCTAAAGAGCGTTGGAGAGAATTGGGAATTGCCAACGCGATCGCACTCCCTAAGATTATCCCCGGAACGGGCCCTGCCAACAACACCATCACTTTTTCGTGCACCGTAGCATTATCTTTCCGTCCGGTAGCAGCAGCACCGAATAAGGGTAAGAAGAAAATCGAGGTGTCTTTATAACCGAACGCTTTCATCGCCAAAAAGTGACCCATTTCGTGGAGAAATAGCACAGCGATGAGGATAAACAGTGTCTGCAAGTCGAAAAACGGTATAAAGGAAACAGCAAACACTGCCAAACTACCAAGCAACAACCAGGACTTTATCCCCTTTCTGGTGCGTCCCCGTTCTATGCGTTCCATCCTACGAAATCCCTCAACTTCCACCTCTTCAGGAATTTGTACGGTGACAGAGGGATTTGTTTTTGCCTTAGAAGTCCACTTTTTGAGAAGATTAGTATACTTGTTGCTTTCCCGTCCCATTTTGACGGCTGCTTTGAAAGCTGCAAGCCCTTTGAGTTCAAATAGCTGTGTGTTTTTGATTGGTGACAATTCGCCTAATTTTACCAGACTGTCGAGGTAGGTGGCATGATGCGATCGCAATGTCTCTATAAATTTCTCTGGAGACATTTCTTGGGGCGTTTTCGTCAATTCCAGCTTAGTTTTATGAACTTGCCACTGCTGTTGTGTTTCCACAACATAAGGATCTTGAAGAATTGTATTCGGTATCGTTCCAATAACACCGAAAGCCTGCCCGTTCATTGTTTGTAGCAGGACACCATCTTCCAAAAATGTGAAAAAATTAATAGTAAAAAGTTTAACCGATTCGGGTAAACTACGAATATCTACACTGGCAAATGTCTTAAACTCCTCGTTATATAACAGCATTTCCCAAGTCTTTGACGCATCCAGATACGTCATCTGAGCGACATTCAAATAGCAACAGAACTTAAACTCTAATTGTTCAAGTTCTAGCAAGGGAATCTCAAATAAATCTCTAATATAGACGGGTATCTGGTCTTTATCTGTAAAATCGTAGTTGATGTACTGGAGAGTTAAACCCAAAAGGCGCTGAAAAATAATCAAATAGCGTCCTATTATCAGCAAACAATAGATTGCTAAACCGTAAAGTAAATATTCCATCTTTTTCCCCAACCTTGTGTCCGGTTTGCTACCAGGCGGGATCAACGTAGAGATTGATAGTTAACTGCTCGCTCCCTGCTGGGACTGCCGTAATACAAGCACAGATGGTATCTTTGCCCTCGACCTCCACTTCGCAGGCGTGACACGAACCCATTAGGCAGCCAGTGGGAATGAACACCCCAGCCCGCTCTGCTACCTGTAATAACGGTTCTCCTGCCTTAGCGTCAACCGTAACATCATCAGGTAAAAAATGTATGCGGATACTCATACTCGCTAATTGAAGGATTGCTAATTGTTGAAAAGCCATTAGCTAATAGCTAATAACTAATAAGTTAGGCCTACAAAAATAGGTTTAAATCCAGGTGCGCCATAATCGCATCTGCCAGCAAGTCCAAAACTGCTTCTCGCTGTTCGCGGTAGTTAGCAACTCCTGTGGCAAGAGACGGAAGTCCCCGCTGCTGCCGCAAGTTATTTAACCAGGAGCGTCGCCAAGGGCCGTTATCAAAAATACCGTGTAGATAAGTTCCGATAACTGATTGATTTGCATCGACAATTCCCAAATTAGGATCGTCAAATAACGGTTTGCAGGAGGATTGTTTTTGGGCGTATGCAGAGGCCGGGTTTATTTCTTCCGATTCCAGCAGCCGCGTGCGTCCCTGATGGATTTCGTAACCTGTAACTGGTAAACCAGACTGAGGATAGTTAGAAGTTACCAGTCGCTGGCGGGCGATTTTCTGGGCTGTGAGGACGGTTTTTACAGGTAACAATTCCAGACCTTTAAAGCGTCCGGTTTCTCCTTCAACTCCTTCTGGATCGGCGAGAAATTTGCCTAGCATCTGGAAACCACCACAGATTCCCAGAATAGTGCCACCTGCTGCTGCATAATTTTGAATTGCCTGTGCCATGCCAGTTTTTTGCAGAACCAGCAAGTCAGCGATGGTAGTTTTGGAACCGGGAATAATTACGGCATCCGGATGTCCCAAGCTATCTTTGGGGCTAAGGTATTTTACTGTGACGCTGGGTTCGGCTTCTAGGGGGTCGAAGTCGGTGAAGTTAGAAATTCGGGGAAGGCGGATAACGGCAATAGTGAGATCGCTCTGATTCTTGGTGGTGCGACGGTCGAATAAGCCTAAAGAATCTTCAGCAGGGAAGGCATTGTCTATCCAGGGAATCACACCAACAACGGGAATGCCAGTGCGTTTTTCCAGCCAGGTGATGCCGGAGTCTAGAAGCGATCGCTGTCCGCGAAATTTATTTATGACAACACCTTTGATTAGCGCCCGTTCGTCTGGTTCTAGCAACTCCAGAGTCCCCACCACATGGGCAAAAGCGCCGCCCCGGTCGATATCCACCACGAGCATAGTTGCGGCGTTTAAATGCTTTGCTACCCGCATATTAGCCATGTCGCGGTGCTTGAGGTTAATTTCTGCGGGGCTACCTGCTCCCTCGCACACCAGCAGATCGAATTCTTCCGAGAGACGTTGCAGGGATTCTTCAACTGCTTGCCAGCCGATGTCAAAATACTGCTCGTAGTATTCTGCGGCACCAGCTACCCCGACGGCTTTACCCTTGATAATAACCTGCGAAGTCATGTCCCCTTGGGGCTTGAGTAAAATCGGGTTCATCTCTACCCAAGGTGTCACCCCAGATGCCCAAGCTTGCACTGCCTGAGCATAACCAATTTCTCCTCCGGTGGGTGTCACGTAGGAATTGAGCGCCATATTCTGCGCTTTAAAGGGAGCAACCCGCCAACCGCGCCGCGACAGAATGCGGCACAGGGAGGCAGTTATTAGTGATTTTCCTGCGTGGGAAGTTGTCCCCACAACCATAATGGCTTTCATACGAGTTATCAGTTAAGAGTTACGAGTTATCAATTAGGAGTTAGGAGTTATCAGTTAGGAGCCAGGAGTCATTAGAAAACTGGCAACTGACAATTCAAAACAGTCGAAACCAACGATTTAACGCATTATAGAAGCGATCGCTTAAAGACGGAGCAGGCACTACGCCTCCCTGTTTCTCCCATTGTTCTACCAGTTGGCGTCCCAACGGTGTGAGGCGGAAGCTATCGGTGATGCCTTGTCCATCCACTTCTCGTCGCAGAATGCCCACCTGGATCAGCCACGATAGATAATTTTCGGCGGCTAACTCGCGCAATGGCTTGCGGGTGTATTGGCGCTGCACACCTGAAGAAACGATTGCTCCCAAAGGAACGCTTGTAGAACGCATCGCCGCAAATAAAGGCAGCAGGAAGGGAGAACAACGCATCGCCCGTTCGGCCCTTTTGATACTTTGAGGGGAATATTGAATTACGGGGGAGCTTTTCGCTGCAACAGAATTCATAGTCAATACCAGTAAACAGCAGGAAATTTAAAGTAGCGATCGCTGCCAATGCCCTTTTTACATTGACTTATTTTTGCAGTCTGCGGAGAGTGGTTTTTTCTTGTAGCCTGAGACTTACTGCCGTCAACTACCTTAACCTAACCCAAGCGCGATCGTAAAATATTGTAAAATCTTATGGCTTAAACGATCGTAACCCAGAAGGAAACAGAATCTATGGCTTTAGCAGTTGATACGATGGCACCTGCCTTCACAGCCAAAGACACCAACGGTAACACCGTTTCGCTATCTGATTTTTCGGGGAAAACGGTAATTCTGTATTTTTATCCCAAAGACGATACTCCAGGCTGCACCAAACAAGCTTGCAGTTTTCGGGATGCCTATACAGACTATCAGGGCAAAAATATTGTAGTGCTGGGTGTCAGCAAAGATGATGAGAACTCGCACCAGAAATTTACCGAGAAATTCAATCTGCCTTTTCCCCTACTAGCAGATGTTGATGGCAGCATTATCAAAGCTTATGACGTTGAAGGTAGCAGCGGTTATGCCCAGCGCGTAACCTATGTTATTGATGGTAGCGGCAAGATTATTCATGTCGATTCCAGCGTTAATACTGCTTCTCACGCGAGTGATATTTTAGCGGCACTTGCTTCTTAAGCTGAGTGCAAGATAAGCTAACCAATTAATAAAAAGAGGGGCATTTATTATGCCCCTTTTTTTATTCCCAGTTGTAACTGGGTTTGAGGAACGAAACCCAACACCCAAAATCATTCGTTAGGCTTCGTTACTACGCAGTTTACTAAAAGATTAATTCTGTGTTGGTGTATTTCTAACTGGGTTTGTCTGATTGTTCGGGGAAGCTTGATTTTGATTGCCAAGAAGCTCTAATTGTTGACGCCGAAACTCATCGGCGGCAGTATTTATGTTTTGACGCTGTTCGATAGAATACTCATTCAAATCGCGAGTATTGCCCAGCGTGGCTCGATGAATTAAGTCTAAAACACCGAAAGAACTTCCATTGTCACTTCGAGAAAACGGATCTGTATTTTGCTCGTTTTGGAAGGTATCTGAAGGTTTTACTTCCCCTGGTGGAGTTAGAGTTGATTGAGCTAATGTTGCTTGAGGCAGCAGGGGAGAAAGGACTCCCATGCCAGCAAGGACACCGAAAACCAGCTGGGTTTTTATCTTCATGGCAATTTGGGGTATAACACGCTACTCATGATTGTACGTTAAGCAAAGCGGCGACGCAGCAGGGGTTGAATTGCTAGTAATACTAGAGCATCGAAACCGATAAGCACTAGCAGAGCTGACCCAAAAGTTACAGTCCCCCACGGAGCCTGCATTACCGCACTACCGAGTCCCCAGTCGCTATGAAGATATAGGTAGCGAATTGACTCAATTGCGTAGCTGAGGGGGTTGAGGGTAGCAACTATCTGCAACCATTTGGGCATGAATGACAAGGGAGCGAGCGCAGTGCTGGCGAACAGTAGCGGCAAGTTAGTAACAAAAATTACCGCAATTAGCTCGACGTGACCGGGTAAAGCAAAAGTCAAACCAAGGCTTAAAGCAGTTACGCCGACAACGAGCAGGAAGACAATTAGAGCGATCGCGCTCAACCCCAGTATATTTGGCAACCCCGCACCCAGCAAAGCGCTAGCTGTAACAATTACAGCCGTTTGGATAAAGCTCAAAGCGATGATATAAATAGCTGAAGCTGCAACAATCGAGAATCGGGAAGCTAGAGGAGCCACCAACAAACGGTTAAGAAACCCGAATTCTCGGTCAAACATTACTGGCAAACCAGCATTCAACGCTCCCGCAAAGGCTGTAAAAACAATTACTCCAGCACCGAGAAATTGTCCGTAGCTGAGACTATTACCAAACAAGCCTTGAGGAGCATTTTGAAACAGCGCCCCGAACAAAACCAACCACATCAACGGTTGAATTATCCCAGCGATTAGAGTGGAGGGACGGCGTTGCAACTGTATAAACAAACGCTTTGTTAAAGCCAGAGTTTCTTGAATAAAATCGCCAAACAAACTGGATGCAACTGGTTGACTAGCAGCTTGTGGCTGCAAACGAATGTCAGGTTTTGGAGGTGTTAACGTACTACTCATCTGAATCTCCCTATGATAACTGTCGGGAGGCTGAGCCTCCCAAACCTCTTTCCTGGCCTGCGGCCTGGGAACGAGATATCAAAGCTATGCCTTGATGTAAAATCTAAACTTATCGCATATTTTGTTTCTTCTCAGCCTTCGGATCGCGGCTAGCAGATGCTGCAAGTTCAGCATCCATCAAAGTTTTACCCGTAGCAGCCAGGTAAACATCATCTAAACTAGGTCTAGCTTGGGCAATACCAAAAGTCGGTAAGCCTGCTGATTGTAAAGATTGCTGAATCGTTATCAAAGCGTCACTTTGCGGCTTCACTACTAAATTTAGAGAGTTACCTTGAGCGCCATTGATAATCACTTCCTGCACAAAAGGTAAAGATATTAGCATATCTTTTGCTTTTTGGGCTTCCTCGATTGGGGAAAACTCGCGGATGCGGAGAGTAATGCGATCGCCTCCTACTTTATCCTTTAACTCAGACGGCGTTCCAGAGGCAATTACCACACCTTTGTCAATAATCGCCACCCGATCCGCCAGCGCGTCAATTTCCTCTAAATAATGGCTGGTAATTAACACAGATGTACCACTCGCCCGCAGCTGGCGTAAAAAGTCCCAAACCACCACACGGCTTTCAATATCCAATCCCACCGTCGGTTCATCTAAAACCAAGACATCTGGCTGATGCAATAACCCAGCTGCCAAATCTAGACGCTTGCGTAAACCGCCAGAATAAGTACCAGTCTTTTTATCGGCGTATTCATGCAATCCCAGTAAACCCAGCACCGCTTCAATTCTCTGTTTCGCGACTGCACCGGGGAGGTGGTAAAGTGCAGCGGACAGTTGTAGCATTTCCCGCCCAGTTAGCACCTTATCCAGCGCAACTTCCTGAGCCACATAACCTAGTCTAGCCCTTGCCGCTCTAGGATTATCGATAACCGAGATGCCAGATACCTCAACTTTGCCAGCATCAGGCTTGGTCAAGGTACACAAGACACGCAGAGTCGTAGTTTTCCCAGCACCATTTGGCCCTAGAAGACCAAAAATTTCACCAGGTTCGACCTGAAAAGAAACGTTTTTAACGGCTTCTACTGAACCGTAGCGTTTGGCGAGCTTTTCGATTAAAACAGCGGGAGCCATAGATGTCCCAATTTTACAAATCTAAACAATCTTTATTTCTATTCTAACGGGCGAAGGATGCAGGGATTAAGCCAATAGTTGATTGAAGCGGTTTGTATTAAGCCGGATGAAAATAATCGTATATCTCCTGAGCCAAACGCGGGCCAATACCCGAAACCTCAGCCAGCTGCTTTGGTGACGCTTCCCGGATATAATCAACCGAGCGAAAATGCGCCAAAAGTTCCTTTTGTCGCTGGAAACCCAAGCCCGGAATTTCATCCAAACGCGATCGCCTTAACTTATCACTCCGCTGCTGACGGTGGAAACTCACAGCAAAACGGTGCGCTTCATCCCGCAATCGCCGCAGAAGTTGCACGCCCGGTTGTTCCGCATCTGTCTGAAGTGGTAAAGATTCACCAGGTAAGAAAATCTCTTCTCGCTGTTTAGCAAGACTCACGACTCGCAAATCTTCCATCAAATTCATCTCTTGCAAAACAGCGACAACCGATGAAAGCTGACCTTTCCCACCGTCAATCATCACCACATCAGGCCAATCGGAATTTCCCACTCGTTGTAATTGCGGATCTTCAGCATACTTGCGAAAACGCCGCCCAATGACTTCAGCAAGACTAGCAAAGTCGTCAGAGTGACCAGATGTAACGGTGGGATTCTTAATTTTATAGTGGCGATAGTGCTGCTTTGCGGGCAAGCCGTCAATAAACACTACTTGCGAGGCTACAGCATTCGACCCTTGGATGTGGGAAATATCATAACCTTCGATGCGATGAGGTAAATCTGGCAAATCCAGAATCGCCGCTAAATCCTGCATCGCTTGTTCGTTGCGATCGCCTACTCGTTGCATCCGCGCCAGTTCGTGTTGGGCGTTGCGCTCCACCATCTCAACCAATTCTGCCTTAGTTTGGCGCTGTGGCGCGAGAATACTAACTTTTCGCCCTTTGCGTTCCGTTAAGAATTCTCCCAGCATCTCGCCTTCTGGCAATTCATGCTGCACTAGAATTTCTGTGGGGATTTCCACAGACTCAGCGTTTTGGTAATGATCCTCCAAAACGCGCTGCAATATTGCTCCCGGCGTTCCTGAGTCCGCCTCAGCAACAAAGCCTAAACGTCCCACCAGTTTTCCCGCCCGAATCTGGAACAATTGAATGCAGGCGTGTTTTTCGTCAGCGGCCAGAGCGATCGCATCCCGCGAAACGGTATCATCTGGCAAAGACACTTTTTGGTCAGCTGTCAGCGATTTTAACCCCCCAATCTGATCGCGTTTCCTCGCTGCCGCCTCAAAGTTTAGTTCCGCCGCCGCTTGTTCCATTTGCGCTGTCAAGATGTCAATTAGTTCGCCAGTGCGTCCCTGGAACACCATTGCCACTTTTTGCACTGTTTTATGGTATTCCTCTGGGGAAATTAGTTGCTGGCAGACACCAGGACAGCGCCCAATGTCGTAATTTAGACAAGGACGATCTGTAAATAGCGGTTGCGGTCGTTGTCGCAGCAGAAATATTCGCTTGGCTACTCGCAGGATATTTCGCAACAGTCCTGCATCAGTGTAAGGCCCATAATACTTGTCTCCTTTTTTACCTATCCGCCGATTCCTGGTGATGAAAATACGGGGATATTGTTCTGACCAGGTGATCAGTACGTAGGGATATTTTTTATCATCCTTTAGGAGTACATTGAAGTAAGGTTGGTGCTGTTTGACAAGATTTGCCTCTAGCGCCAAGGCTTCGGCTTCGGTGTCAGTAACGATGAATTCAATCTCGGCAACCTGGCGTACCATCATCGCAATGCGATCGCTTAATTTCTGAGAGTCTCGGAAATAGGAACGAACGCGCGATCGCAACTTCTTCGATTTGCCGATGTAGAGAATGCGATCGCACCCATCCCGCATGATATAGACTCCCGGTTCTGGCGGAATCTCCTTCAGGCGATTCTCCAACCGTTCTGGATCTTTGACTAGCGGCAATGTTTTCCCCGCTGGGGTCATTCCAGCAGACGAGACATAACCGCTTTGATTTGTAGCGGGGGATAACTCGTTCCCATCCCTCAGCATTTGCGGATCTGTCATAAACAAAGCACTCCTTGAAAGCAGCAGTCTTTAACTGGAATACGTCATTGAGAAAAGGGTAGCGCGATCGCTAAATCAGTAAAATCTCGCAAGATGTATTTTTGGACGATTTCCCAATTCAGTAGTATTTCAGGATAGGCATTTAAAAAATATTAAAATCTCAGTAATATTTCGCAACTAGCACTATTTTTGTATTCTCTATAACCTAATTTTATATTAATTTTAAAGATTCGATAAAGGAATTAGTCTCTTGGATGAATTTATAGTAGTCAATATGATTTTTATCTGGAATAAGTTAAATTAATTTTGAATTTTGATATGCTGATATAACCAAGTAATCGCTTTATTTACTACCTTACACACCCGGTTAAAGTCATGAAATTAGAAGAGTTTGAGGCCAACTACCGAAACGCTATGGATGAAACACTCAATCAACTTCAAACAGTTGTTTTCTTATTGTCACGAGTCGAAACTCAGGTTGTGGAAATCAGTCATTCTATACAAACTCTTAGCAAAACAGTGGAGGAATATATTAACAAGAACAAAATCGAATAAATTGAACAAACTAACAAGAAGCCTCTAAACTCCCCATCTGGAGTTCTTCTTGTATGGCTTGCTTCAAATCAACGATATTTACAGGTTTAACGATAAAGCGACGCGCGCCCAATCTAAGAGCTTTTTCTTTGTCTACTTGAAAAGCAAAAGCTGAAACAACAATTATAGGAATGTGCAGCCAGTCTGTTCCTTCTTGGATTTGTTGGAGTATGGTATACCCATCGATATCCGGTAACTTCAAGTCTAGCAAAATCAAGTCAGGTTGGAAGTCAATCAGCGCCTGAAAAAAGCCCGATCCCTCTGCCAATGCGAAAACTTCGTATCCCAGATATCCCAGATAGTCATTCAGCAACTCTCGATTCATGGGACTATCCTCAACGATCAAAATTCGCTTGGCAGCTGCGGAGGCGCTGGAGTTTAATTTTTGGTTGGTCGTTGAACTTTGTGTTTCGCTGCTCATGATTCGTTAGCTGTGAAGGATTGCTGAAAATTATATGAGCATTGACAGAATAATTGTGTCTTATTTTACCTGAGCCTTCCTTAAAAATCTATTAAAATAAAAAATTATATTGTGATTGAGTTTAAAATGTATTAAAAAATCAACCTGCCTCAGAAACTTATCTTTTCCCATAGCCCGCATCCCTAGGATAGGTATTGCCCACACTTTGCTTTAGTGGCAGGCAATGGGGAAGATACCCTATGCACTATTTAATTATGTCCACCTACTTATTGGCTAAGTAAACTATCCAAAACAGAAGAACTCTAACCTACTCGCAGCAAGGTTGAAATCAATTTGGATAAAATAGACAAGTAACTACATTCTTCAAAGCATTTTTCAACCACATTTTCTAAAGGAGTTTAACTTTGGCTTTGGTGCAATCGTCTTCTAATGCCAATGAATCTAAAGCACTTACCACTTTAGACCAGCTAGATAGCCCTCAAGAGTGGAATCTTTGTGACCTCTACAAAGGCTTTGACGATCCCCATCTGGCGCAAGATTTGCAGGTACTCCAGCAGGATGCAATCCAGTTTAGGCAAAATTATCGGGGAAAAGTTAGTTCCCTGACACCGGAAGAACTGGCGCAATGTCTGCAACAGCTAGAAGCATTGGCAGAAAAATCTGGTTATCTTTATGCCTTCCCTTCTCTGGTTTTCTCAGCGGATACGCGCAACAATGAGGCGAAGCAATTTCTAGATAAGGTGAGAGAAGCCTTAACTGGAATTGAAAACCAACTGCTGTTTTTTGACCTAGAATTGCAGGATTTAGACGCTGCTAAATTTAGCGAATTGCAAGGCTCAGCAGCCTTATCTACCTACAACCACTACTTAGATCGGAGCGCCCAATATCGCCCTCACAAACTTTCTGAAGAAGTCGAGCAAACCCGTAATCAAGATAGTTTAACAGGTCGGCAAGCGTTTATTCAATTGCGTTCTATTCATCTCGGAGAGCAGGAGTATGAACCTGTTACCACGCCAGAGGGAAAAACATCTGACACCGAGGCGGAACTGGGTGCATTACTGTTTCATCCCTCATCTGAGGTGCGCTACAACGCTTATCGGTCGGTGCGGAAAGTGATGCAGCAGCACAACTTGCTGTATGGCTATATTTTAAACACTGTGACGCAAGATCATCGGCTGGAAAGTCAGATGCGATCGCACGCCTCGACGTTGCACAAACAACTGTTGGCGGATGAAGTCTCGGAAGCTGTGTTTCGGGCGATTATGGAAGGAACGCGATCGCGTTTTGATCTGTTCCAACGCTACTACCAGCTAAAAGCAAAATCGCTGAATCAAGAAATTCGCATTTGCGACATCTATGCACCTTGGACAGATGGCGACGACCAGGCTGCGCCAATTGAGTACAAAAATGGTGTAGAAACCCTGCTCTCTGCTTTAGAACAGTTTGACATCAACTATGCTCGACGGGCAGAAGAGTTTTTCGTGAAAAACTGGGTAGATGCCAAAGTGCGTCCCGGTAAGCGCGGCGGTGCCTTCTGCTCCTACACTCATGGTAAGCACAGTTACTTGTTGCTTTCTTACACAGAAGATTACAACTCTCTGTTTACGTTAGCGCACGAGATGGGGCATGGCTTGCACTTTGCCTGGATAGGCGATCGCCAAACTTATTTTAACAGTAATCCGCCAATGGTGCTGGCAGAAATTGCCTCAACCTTTAATGAATTGCTGTTGTTGGATTACTTGCTGAAAACCGCTGGCGACGACGAAAAACTTAAGCGATCGCTAATAACCCGGCAATTGGAAGATCAGCTAAATTTGCTATTCCGCCAAAGCACAATTAGCCGCTTAGAATTGGCAATTCACGAACGCGCCGTCCAAGGTAGTTTTGACCACAATTTTGTTAATGAAAAGTGGACGGAACTTTACCGCGAACTCTGTGGCGATACCGTGGAAATTTTACCCGAACACCAGTATGATTGGGCGCGGATTGGCCACATCTACTTTAAACCGTTCTACTGCTATCAATACACAGCTTCCAACATTGTCAGTCTCGCTTGTTACCAAAAATATCTTCAGGTAGGCAAAGATTTTATTCCTGGCTACCTGGATCTATTAGCAGCAGGGGGAAGCATGAATCAGGTGGAAGCGTTACGCAAGTATGTGGGAATAGACATCGAAGATCCAGCCACAATTAGCGGTGCTTTGACTTATGTTGAGGGTCTTTTAGATCAGCTGCAAGCAACGCTTTAATCGTCCAAATTTATCGTATTTCTCGCTACCAGGCTCAGCCTGGTAGCGCAGTTTAGGAGGCTGGAGCCTCCTTTCAAGAGCTGGAGAAAGTCTTTCCAAACGTACTGAGGAATTTGATAACGAATTTTATGACAATTTGCGATCGCTTATGCACGACATCGCCTTGATGCTAGTAGTAGCGTCCCGCAAGGAATTGAGTGTTTACGGCAATGAGTATCGGCTTGTCTGTCTGTTTTTTTACCTGGGTCACGTTCTCAAGCTGGGCGAACTGACTACAGAGTAAAAGTTTTGAAATTATAATTAAGCAATTTGAAGTGTGCTGGGTTCAGGGATGGATTCACCTTCGGCAAGCCATGCTTCTAAGTACATTTCAATCACTTCTTCCCCGTTACGAATTGCTTCCTCACGAGTTTTACCGTGAGTGCAAGGCATGACAACGTGATCGCAAAACTCTGGGATTGTGACTAGAAAAAGTTGGTCTTCATCTGACCACTGAATAATCATGCTGTATCGATTCATGATTCCTCGTCCTCCCTTAACTCTTCCAGTTCACTTAATAACTGTGCTAACTGCTTTTCTAGGTAAAGTGGCACATCATCTCCATCCTTGCCTGGAATTGTCAGTGTTTTCCTAAGCATTGGATGTCGCCAACGCTCATGACTACCTTTGCCGCGCTTGGGCAGATATACAAATCCTTCACGCGCAATCTGAGCTTTTAACTCTCGAATTTTCCTAGGCATAGATTTTGTCTACGCCGATCCATTGAATCTTCATCGATAAGCGAGTTCTTTGAAATCGTACCGAGTTTTTAAGAGACCGCCCGTCCGCTCTAGCAGCAAGTTAGGCTCCTCTGCTGACAACGAACCCCTCGATACGCCTTACAGACAACCGATGATGGTACATCATTGTTCGGGCACGGGATCTGCCTGCAACGCTAGTGCATCAGCTTCAAACTCGTCGATGCAGAACCCCAATACACGTAACATGAACTCAATATCGAAGCCCATGATCGGGGGCGCAGCATAGATCGCGCTACGGTATGTGGGTCTTTCTGCGAATCCGTGTAACTTGAAGCTGTGCGTACCCTTTCCCGGTCGCCCCTCATGGATGTATGCACACCGCATTTGCTTGTAGGCGATCGCGCCGTATCGAGAAAAAGTTAGCCATTCCTCAAGCTTAGTGCGATCCATTTCCGGGTAATTTGCCAGAGTCCTAGTGATGGTCGCATCCAAACTCCAGTCCTCCGAGGTACAACGGGTACGTTGTTCCTGAAGCACAGTTGGAGTACAGCGTCCCCCAACTGTGCCCAAAAATGTGCGTATATTCTCAGGTAGATCCGCAGCTTTCCCTTTATCGACTCGGTTCCAGATGTCCGGTAATGAGACAAGCTGGAATAGCTCACCACCGTAGCGTGCAAGGAAAGCGTCGAAAATATTGCGTTTACCCATTTTCTTGCCGCATTGCTTACTTCCGATGTTGCCTGCCCATAGGTTGGAAAGCTGGTCAAGTTCTCCCCAGAGCAACACGTTAGCTTCATGGCTGTGCTTGCTGAAGTCTAAATCACGGATAAATGCGTGTCGTTCTCTCCAATAATCAAAGAAACTCGTGATCCGCCATTGCAACTCTTCGCTCATATTTTCTGCCATTTAGGTAATTGGTATAAATCGTTAATTATGGAGAAACTTTCTGTATATTTCCCCGATTGAGGTGGATAAACTGAAAGCTTACAGCTTATTCACCTAACGTAGTGCAAACATCTACCTTTTGAACTTTGCTGTTCAGTGGTTCCCACGAGCCGAAAGAGCTTTCCAACTACTGGAGCGACTATTTGATTAACACTGGTAGCTTGCGGGTGATCTACTTAGAAGAGGAATCCGCCTGTGAGTTAATCCTACAGCCTGTAGAGGACTTCACCAATATTTGCGATCGCGCTGCTGTAGATACCATTATTCATCTCACTCGCTGCGGCGGCGATGATTTCTGGGAAATGTGGCGAAGTTTGAAAGATAGCGATCGCCACTTCCAGCGGTGTCTAGTTTCTGGGGAAACTCCCACAGCCCTTTATAGATGAAAAGTACCATAAGCGATCACTCGTGTCAGAATGCGATCGCGCAAAAGCATATACTTCAAGATGCCTCTGTCTCCGTAGATTCAAATCTAACTTGTCGATATACAGCATCTACGCTTAGAGAAAGTCCCACACTAGAGAGAGTGAATGTATCTCCTGACTCATAGGGATAAAGCACCCACAAACCCTCCTCATTGCGCCTAAAGCACTCCACCCCTATCTGTTCTGACTGGATCAGCACATATTCTTGTAAAGTTTCCATCTGACGATATCGGGCAAATTTACCCCCCCGATCAAAAGCTTCTGTAGAAGGGGAAAGGACTTCTACAATTAGGCAAGGATACTGAACAAACTGATTAGAGTTTCGATCTCTGGAGTCGCAAGTCACCACCACATCAGGGTAATGATAGGGGCCATTCTCAGAGGCTTGCACCTTAACATCTGCAATATAGACTTCGCAGCCTCTCTCTTGTAAATGACTATCTAGAGCCGTGTAGATATTGCCAGCGATCCGGTTGTGAGGCTTCGTCCCCCCAGTCATGGCAAAGACTTCCCCATCAATGTATTCGTAGCGGATTTCTTGAGTGGGTTCCCATTCCAGATACTCTTGGGGAGTCATCTGGTTAAATTGTCGAATAGCAATCATAGTTTCTATTACTTCCTCGTAAAAGCTTTGTTGATGAGGCGAGAAGCATTAACTCAATTTTTCTCAAATTATATTTTAAAATAGACCAATAAAAAACATCATTTTGATTAATTTGTGAAAATTATTAAACTACCTTTTAACTTAATTAAAATCTGCGTACGGCTGCGTTAACCTTTGCGTACCTTTGCGTTAAAAAATAAAAAAGGTGGGCGATACCCACCCTACATAAATCAACCCTTAATACAGACAACCTGCTTTAGCGTCGCCACAACTTCGACAAGATCCGCTTGATTAGCCATGACTTGCTCAATCGGTTTATAAGCGCCAGGGATTTCATCTAAAACGCCCTCATCCTTGCGGCACTCCACACCATTTGTCTGCTGAATCAAATCATCCAACGTGTAGACATTCTTTGCCTTATTTCGAGACATTAAACGTCCAGCACCGTGACTGCAAGAACAGTAGCTTTCAGCATTACCTTTACCCTTAACAATGAAGGATTTTGCCCCCATTGAGCCGGGAATAATGCCATAATCTTCTTCACGCGCCCGGACTGCACCTTTGCGAGTGACATACACATCTTCGCCAAAATGCACTTCTTTTTCGGCGTAGTTGTGGTGACAGTTCACTGACAGCAACGGCTTAGTCTGCTTACCCCCAGCGAGATGCTTTTCTACAATTCGCTTAAAACGCGCCATCATCACGTCGCGGTTGAAACGGGCGTAGTCTTGCGCCCACTGTAAATCGTGCCAGTAGGTGGCAAATTCTGGCGTACCAGCGACAAAGTAAGCTAAGTCTGGATCGGGTAAGCGATCGCCTGCTAGTTTCGCTAGTTCTTTAGCCGTGCCAATATGGTTTTGTGCCAGCATATTGCCGATGTTGCGCGAACCAGAGTGCAGCATCAGCCAAACAGAGTTCTCGGTATCCAGGCAAACTTCTATAAAATGATTCCCGCCACCCAGAGAACCCATCTGTTTCATGGCTTTATTTTCTAGGCGTTGCACCCCTGAATGTACTTCCTTGAAATCTCGCCAACCCTGCCAATTTAAAACTGCTTTTTCAACATCTTTGTTTTCATTGAAACCAACAGGAATCGCTGCTTCTAAATCCAGACGAATTTGCTTCAGCTTTCCCTCCAATTGTTTGGCGGTAAATGGCGTTTTTATCGCCATCATGCCGCAACCAATATCTACGCCCACAGCAGCTGGCATAATTGCTTCTTTAGTAGCCACGACAGAACCCACCAAGGCACCTTTGCCAAGGTGAACGTCTGGCATCAGCGCTACGTGCTTGAAGACAAATGGTAGGGAGGCGACATTCTTTGCCATCTTGGTTTCATCAGAACCAAGGGCATGATTTGCCCAAGATAGCACTGGCTTTGGAGTCGAAATTTCTAACTTTTCGTAGCGCATAAACGTGTGCTAACTATAAATAAAGATCCGTATTGCCGCAAGGTTACTTCCCGTCAATAAAGCAGACTCAGATGGGATAGCTGCGGCAAAAGTTGTATATTACTTTAATACTACATATAAATTACAGTTTTGTCATCCCTAGAGACAACCCGCAGGCAGAGGTTCTGAGGTATAAGTTACATTAAGATTCGTAAAGAGGAGGTATGCTCCTCTGGTATTCACATTACCCGGATGAAATCCTATGGCGGTTGGCAAGAACTCAATCTATGAGCGCTTCTTAGCACCTGTGATTCGGATGTTCATTGATGAGAAGGGGTTACGGCGTTTTTATGAAAGCGTTGATTGGCAAAAGGAGAGCGATCGCTTCCGCAATCCCAATTTAGAATATCCTTCTTACTACAGTAGTCAAAACTTCCACGGCATACAGGGCGGTTATCTTACTCCTGGTGCGGCAGTTTCCTACGATCCCATTACCCAGTATGTTTTGCCGCCTAACGAAGCCTGGATACGTCAAAGCTTGGTTGATGCAATTTCTGGGCAACCGCGACGGATACTGGATTTAGGTTGCGGTACAGGTTCCACAACTCTGATGTTAAAAAAGGCTTTTCCCCAAGCTGAAGTTATTGGTTTAGACTTATCGCCTTATATGCTGGTAATGTCTGAATACAAAGCCAGAAACGCTGGAGCTAATATTCAATTTTTGCATGGCAGTGCGGAAGCTACGGGGTTTCCCGATGCGTCTTTTGACTTGGTAACGGCTTCTCTGTTGTTTCACGAGACACCGCCAGAGATATCGCGTGCCATTCTGCGGGAAAGTTTCCGCTTGCTGAAGGCTGGAGGAGAGGTTTTAATACTGGATGGGAATCAGAAAACTATTCGCCAAGTTGATTGGTTGAGCGAAATTTTTGAGGAGCCTTATATTAGAGCTTACGCCGCCGATAGCGTCGATGCTTGGATGGGATCGGCAGGATTTGAAGCTGTGCAAACTCAGGATGTGTGGGCGATACACCAATTAACTAAAGGTGTTAAACCTATCCCAGCCCAGAATTCCAGGCGTACAGCGATCGCTGACATAGCTGATAATGAAGATTTGGCGGGCTTGGGTATCCCGGCTTATGGCACATTGGCATGACTTTGAAGGCAGTTCTGTTTGATTTTAACGGTGTAATTATTAAGGATGAGGCAATTCACCGGGGTCTGATTGATGAAATTCTAATTTCGGAAAATCTGCGCTCAAAACCAGGGGAATATCGGCAATTTTGTTTAGGCAGAAGCGATCGCTTCTGCCTAAAACAGATTCTCACAAATCGCGGCAGAGAAGTCAGAGACGGCTATTTAACCCAATTGGTGAACCGCAAGACGCAAGCCTACCAGCAGGCTTTGGATAAGTTAGAGGAACTGCCAATTTATCCTGGGTTAGAGGACTTTATTCAAAAGCTGCGGCTGCATGAGGTGAAACTAGCTATTGTCAGCGATGCCCTCCGTGCTGAAGTAGAATTGGTGTTAAATCGCACCGGGTTACTTGAGCATTTTTCGGTTATTATTGCTGCGGATGACACCACTACCAGTAAGCCAGAACCTGATGGGTATCTCTTGGCGATAGAACGCCTCAACCTTAAAGCTTCTAATTGTCTGGCGATTGAAGATACCCCAACCGGAATTCAAGCGGCGAGATCAGCGGGTGTGCAAGTGGTGGGGGTAGCCCATACTTACCCATTTCATATGCTCCAGCGTTGGACTAACTGGGCTGTAGATTATTTTACCGACTTAGAAGTGGAGCGGGTGCAGCAAGTATTTTCCCGCACGACACCGCAGGCAACCGCAGGTTAAAAGTAAAGTGCTAGAATAGGTAAGGCAAAAAATTAAGTTTAGATTAGGGGAATTAGCTCAGTTGGTAGAGCGCTGCGATCGCACCGCAGAGGTCAGCGGTTCAAATCCGCTATTCTCCATTTCTGTACGTTCGCAAATTAAATGTCGTAAGTTTTGAATTTACATCAGCAGAGTAGTTGATAAGGGCGCTACTGTGTCCGAAGTAATTAGCGCTAACATTGAGCCAATGTTATTGGAGGATACATTATGGCTCAAGTGTCAGTCGCTACTCTCCTGCTACTAGGGTTCAGCCTGTTCGCTACTGCAACCCGCGCCCAAGAGCATCCCGCTATAACTCGCCTGGTTATGCGCGATCGCACCATTACCGTCACTTTGGATTCAAACGGGTTGCTATACTCAGTTAGCACAAAGGATGGTACTGTGCTTAATGCCAATCTCACAGAAGAACAGCTACAAGCAACGTATCCTGATGTATATGAGAATGTTCGCCCAGCCATCGCCAGTGACAAAGTGACGGATCGTGTTATCCCTTGGGCTGGGATGTAGTCCTTTCTTAAACAGGCAGAACCTATATATAGATAGCCCCAGTCCACTTAAAGTGGACTGGGGCTATCTATTAGGGCTAAAAGAGTTTAGTCTTAAAGCTTAGTAGCGGTTAGAGAAATTGCTATTTCTCCGTCCACCGCCGCCACCACCACCACCAAAGGATGAACCTCGGTCTTCGCGGGGCTTGGCTTTATTAACTTTCAGATCGCGGCCCATCCATTCAGCACCATCAAGCGCTTCAATGGCTGCGGTTTCTTCAGCATCCGTACTCATTTCCACAAAAGCAAAGCCGCGCATGCGACCTGTTTCGCGGTCAGTAGGTAGCTGAACCCGCTTGACACTACCGTATTCTGCAAAAACACCACTGAGGTCTTCTTGTGTGACTTCGTAGGAAAGATTGCCTACATAAATTGACATAGATTTTCTCCAAAATCAAAGCTTTGTAGAGATTTAGATTTCGGAGACAAGCCTGTCAAAACTAAAAGGAAAATGCCTGTCAATTCTAAAAACAAACGCTGCTACCGAACTTATTCTCACTTACGATACTAGCACGATATGGAGCTATGGGGGGGAGAGGTAGAAAAACGTTACAAAACGCAACAGTGGGGATGATGAAGTGGAACAAAGCGATCGCCTGATACTATTCTAGATTGGCAAATCCTCGCCAGTAGACGATTTCAGGATTTTAAGTGTGGCAAATCCATATACCCGATCGTGTTGGGAGTTGGGCGATCACGTGTCACAACTGGCTCCGAAAGGGATAAAGCCGAGGTTAGTTATAAGCCTCAACAAGAAAGAGAATGGGGCAGTTGGCTTACAACCCCCTAAATACCAAAAACTGATTTAAAACAGATGAAACCTTTTGCTAGCCTAATTTGTAGCGTTATATATTTGTTGGTATAATAATATCTAGTATGGTCAGAAATCATATTTAAGCGACAGTTATTACAGATTTTTACAGCCAAAGTTCCCTTGCCTGGGGTAGAGGGGATAATGAAACGGCGAGAAAACTGAGAAAGCGAAACCCCCTACCCTCCATCTTTGTCAAGTTATTATTCACTTTGTTAAGTATTTTGTAACTATTGTTTCAACTTGTGCGATCGCATTTTTGCTATTACCAGATAAGTTATCGTGGAAAACTAAAGGAATAATTAAGTAGAGGCAGGGAGCCGTAACCAGCTCCGCTCACCGTACAAATAAAACCAGTTACCACCGATTCCACCGCCAAGCACAAGTATCCGCGAAAAGGAGACTGTATGACTCCCACAATGCTACGTCAGCTTTGGACTGTAATTGAGACCACTCAGGCCAATATGCTGTTGAAATTAGACGATGCCAACTTGGTACAGTGGCTACTCAAGCAGATAAAACAACAGCGATCGCTCAATTCTGATGAAGCCAACATAATGAGCGACTATCTGCACTCTAAGCTATCCTTGATTCGGGATCTAGCTCAAGAGCGTCAGTCTGTATGGCAAGAAACCCACTAGAAGGCTCTGATGGAAAAAAGAATTCTTCGGCATTAGAAAAAGAGACGCGATGTTCATCGCGTCTCGAATGCTTTTATGGAGCCGGAGGGCGCGTTGGGAAGGACAGTTTCTCCGGGGGAGAATCTGGCGGTGAGATAGTCCGAGAGGAATTATTAAGCGTCCGCGACACCAAAACATAGCCCAAATAAGCGGGTAAAGACATAGCAATAACAGCTGCGATCGCATAAACCCCAGTACGCCGCCTTAACCTAGTCCCATAATGGCTACGGTAAGGGTCATACGAAAGCGATTCCGATGGAATAATGTCCCGCATAGCGATCGCTCGCTTAAACCGCACCCGCCGATCGTCAAGTTTTTCTAACAAAATCCAGCCAGATTGCGCCTCTTCTTCACACAGCTTTTGAAAAATAGCTGAACTGCGAAACAAATCAGACGAGGCGCGCACAATTTTAAATTCCCAGCCCATCATCCGCGGTTCTTTGGATGCTCCCACAGAACCGCCGTTAGAAGAGAGCAACTCTGCTGGTGCGGAGTCTTGTTTAGATTCATAACGAGTCAAAGTTTCTTCCTCCTCCTCATCTTGCTGACGTGTAACCACCTGCTGCCAGCGCATCCATCCGCTCAGCATCACCGCATCCATTCCCAAACTTCCAACCAACAGGCTGCCAAAAATAACTTCGAGCATATTTCTATAGCTAATAGTTCCTAGCTAATAGCTAATGGCAATTGACAATAAGCTATTAGCTATTAGCCACTAGCCACTGACTAACGGTAAATAACCTTCTACCAAGCAATCTGAGCCAACTGTGCGCCAACGGACGCGCTCTAAGGTCAGAGCCTCGGTCATAGTTGCCAACCCTAAATCCCCTACCGGAGAGGGAGCCGCCTTACCACCGACAATTTTGGGAGCAATGAAAGCGAAAATTTTTTGCACTGCTCCTTCGGCGATCGCTCGTGCTGCTAAAGTGCCACCGCATTCCCACAGCACCGAAAGTAATCCCTGCTCATATAAATATGCCATTGCCTTTGTCGGTGTCAGCCCAGTTAGCTCCACCACGGTTACACCCTTTTTCAGCAGCATCTGTTGGAAATCCGGATTAGCTCCTTGCTCTGTTAACACTAAAGTAGGAGCCACCACTGTCTCCCACACATGAGCCTCTGCGGGTAAATCCAGAGATTGGCTCATCACTACCCTTAAAGGATTGCGAGTCTCAGTTTGATGGCTGGTTAAGTGGGGATTATCCCGGCGGACAGTATTGCCACCCACAATCACAGCATCGCAAGATCCCCGAAGAGTACGATGCACCTCATTCCGGGCATCAATGCCCGTAATCCAGGCGCTGTGTCCCGTAGTAGTGGCAATCTTGCCGTCCAGAGTCATTGCGTATTTCAAAATGCCAAACGGACGGTGGTAAAGAACGCGATGGATAAAAGCCTCATTGAGCTGCTTGCAGGCTTCCTCTTCCACTCCTACAACTACTTCTATCCCCGCCTGTCGTAATCGCTCGATACCTCCCCCGGACACGCGCGGATCGGGGTCAACCATACCCACCACCACCTTACTCACACCAGCTGCTACCAACGCTTCAGAACAGGGAGGCGTCCGCCCGTAGTGATTACAAGGTTCCAGATTGACATAAATTGTGGCTCCTTTGGCGCGATCGCCAGCCTCCCGCAACGCAAATACTTCTGCGTGGGGATTACCTGCCCCCGGATGAAACCCTTCGCCCACAATCTGCCCATCCTTGACAATTACAGAACCTACTAGGGGATTGGGAGCCGTTCGTCCTCTGGCGCTTAGGGCTAGTTCTATGCACCGCTGCATCATGGCGCTATCATTGAGGGTTACAGGCGACTCTTGTTGGGCGTCTTTGGGAAATTTATCCATGAGTTTGCTTGTCCTGGCTACACCTGAGTTTAATTAATTAAGGGGCAAGCCAGCATAAGATCGCGATGGGATATGCTGGAGGCTGTTTCTAGGCCGCAAGCGATCGCTTGTTATTTCTATAAAAATGTCTAATATAAATTCTCTTCTAAATCCTCTAAAAACTTATGTTACACCTGTTAAGGTAAATAAACGTGTCTAAAAGTTGATATCTGTAACGTCTTATGAAAGGCACAGCCCCCTCAGTTTCGCAACCACCCCAGTGTTACCAACGTCAAGCCACTTCCCCGTATTGCCCACAACTGACGGTGTTTTGCGACTTTGACGGTCCTATCGTAGATGTTTCCAGGCGCTACTACACAACTTATCAGTTAGCCTTAGCTGAAACTCAAGAGCTGTACCAAGCTCAGGATGAAATCCTGCCGATTACAATGCTCAAGTTACAGCAGTTCTGGCAAATGAAGCAAGAGCGCGTCCCAGATGTGGAAATTGCCATGCGCTCTGGCTTAGCTGGAGAGCAGATAGATATATTTTTGCAGTGCGTGGTAAACATTGTGAATCAACCAGCACTGTTACAAAAAGACAAGATGCAGCCTGGAGTAAATTGGGCGCTGCCGTTGCTACATTCTCAGGGCTTTAAGCTGGTATTAGTGACGTTGCGCTCTTCATCCCAAGTCACCCAAATCTTGCAGAATTACGGTTTGGCGCGGCTGTTTAGTGGCATCTATGGAACCGAAGACGATGATGCTGCCTATGTAAACTACGCCCACGTGAAAACGCAACTTTTAGAAAAAGCTATATCCCAACACTCTCAGCCGAACAGGGAAAGCTCATTAGCTTGGATGGTAGGCGATACCGAAGCCGACATCTTGGCAGGACAAGCAGTCTCAATTCCCACAATAGCTCTCACTTGCGGCATTCGCTCTCGCCAAAGATTACAGCAATTTCAGCCAACTTGCATTCATAGTGACTTACTTTCAGTTGCACATTACCTGCTAGAAGTCAATAGTCCTAGACTAATGCCTAACTGCTAATTGTTCAACAATTAGCAGTTAGCAACTTTTCAAGATTGCTGCAACAAATTCATCTGCTGCCACCAACGATTCAACGGATAGTAAACTACTGGGGCCCAGAGACTGCTGAGAATGGCACTAGAGAGGGCGATGCGCTGGTGGTAAGTCCAAATTGCTGCCAGAGTGCGATCGCTCCCGATAGTGAACTGAATTGCGCTCACCGTCTCCGCCACAACTGCCATCGCGAACACAATTAACGCCACAGAAATAAAATCTTCCTCAATATACCGCTGCTTTTGAATCCGAGCCGTTAAAATTCCTACTACGGCCAGACTCAAAGCATGACTGGGTTCGGGTGAGGTCATTCCATCTTGGATCAGTCCCAACACCAAACCCGCTACAGCACCTTGAACAGCTGTTCGCTTCACACTCCAAGCCACCACCCAAATCAACAACCAATTGGGGGCAATTCCTAATAACTCCATTCCAGGTAGGCGAGTCGGCAAGATTAGCAAGCACAGCACCACAGAGCCAACGGTTACTGCCCAGTTGACAATTTGACGCGCCCAAGGTGACAAATTAGAAACCTTAATCATTAGTTATTAATTATTAGTTATTAATAAATTGTCATTAGCTAATTGTTCAAGAGCCATTAACTATTAGCCAATAAATAAACAAATTTATTTGGGATATATTGCCACCCACTCCAAATAACTAATCGGCGCTGTCACCTTAATAATTGCTTCCGGAGCTGGGGTTTTTTCCAAATTTACAGACTCGACGCGACCCAGTGGCAAGCCTGGAGGGAACAGTTTACTGACAGAGGATGTTGCCACAACATCGCCCCGCCGGACATCCGGTACTTTGTCAAAAAACTGCATCACCACTCGATTAGAGCCGTATCCCCGAATATAACCCATAACGCGGCTGCGGCTAACCACCGCACCCACACGACTGCTAGGGTCGCTGATCAGCAAGACACGGCTGGTACGGGGTGTCGCTTCCACGATGCGACCTATCAAGCCACCTGTACCCATAACAATAAAGTCTTTTTGGATACCATCTTCAGTGCCACGCCCCAAAGTGACCTGTTGCCACCAATTGTCCGGGGTACGCCCGACTATGGGCGCGGTTATCGCCTTCTGTTTCCTTTGTTGTACATAACCTAGAAGCTCTTGTAACTTCTGATTTTGGTTTTGCAGTTCGGTCAGGCGATCCTGCAATTCTTGTACGCGGGCATTCTCTCTAAGCTCTTGTGGCGGGGCTTCAGTTTGAAAGGGACGGGTAAGCAACTGGTAAACCTCAAACACGGCTGCCCCTTGGGTTTCCCGGATTAACCAGGCACTCCCAATAGCTGCCCCCGCCACCATAACTTGTATGCCGTGCCGAACCCACCAGCGACGCAGTGTATACATTTAGCTATCAGCTTTTTGTCTGTTGTCTGTTATTCGTTGTCTGTTATTCGTTGTCCGTTGTTCGTTGTCCGTCGTTCATTGTCCACTGTCGTTTGGCGTTTGAAAGTTTGAAGGTTGGAAAGTTGTCACCTAACAACGTTTCAACGTTCCAACATTCCAACTTTTGCCTGACTACTGACCACTGACCGCTGACTGCTACATACTGCGCGATCGCCCACTAAAGACCCGCTCCAGTTGTTTGAAGTTCTCTAACACTCTACCTGTCCCCAGCACCACGCACGACAGCGGATCTGCCGCTACGTGAGTAACAATGCCCGTTTCGTGGCTGATTAGCGTATCTAGCCCCTTCAACAAAGCACCGCCACCAGCCAGCATGATACCTCTATCGATAATGTCGGCTGCTAGTTCCGGAGGAGTTCGCTCTAAGGTTCGCTTCACCGCATCCACAATCACTGAAAGCGGCTCAGACATACTTTCGCGAATTTCCGGCCCCTTGATAGTAACAGTTCGGGGCAAGCCAGAGAGGAGGTGTAAACCCCTCACCTCCATGATTGCCTCTTCATCAAAACTGGTGGGGTAGGCAGAACCAATCTGAATTTTGATTTCTTCAGAGGTACGTTCCCCGATTACCAGGTTGTGGACTTTTTTCATGTACTGCATGATAGCTTCCGAAAGCTCATCACCAGCCACGCGCACCGACTCACTTAAAACCGTTCCTTGTAAAGAAAGCACGGCAACTTCAGTTGTGCCGCCACCAATATCAATGATCATGTTACCCGTAGGCTCTGCCACTGGTAGTCCAGCGCCAATAGCCGCAGCAACAGGCTCATCAATCAGGTAAACATCTCTAGCACCAGCCTGAGATGCTGCCTCCATAACGGCTCGGCGTTCTACGCCAGTGACACCCGAAGGAATACCGATTACAATCCGAGGAGAGACTAATGCTCTGCCTTCATGAACCCGCCGGATAAAATGCTTAAGCATTAGCTCGGCAGTGTCGAAGTCGGCAATGACACCGTCGCGAAGGGGCCGCAAAGCCACCACATTGCCGGGAGTTCTTCCCAACATTTTTTTCGCATCTTCCCCCACGGCCAGCGGGGTTTTAGTGTCCATATCCATAGCAACCACAGAGGGTTCTTGGAGAACAATCCCTTTGCCGGATACATAGACCAGGGTATTAGCAGTACCCAAGTCGATACCCATGTCCCGGGATAAGGAAAAGCGACTGAAAAGACCCACTCGTTTCTACGCCCCCAAAATGAAATGCTGTTGTGTGTGACGGAATCTTAACGGAAATGGAACCGAGGTGGATTCTATTACGTTTTCTATCCTGAGTCTAGTCAGGAACAAGAATTCTTTATGTAAATTTGCCTCAAACTGATTTCCAAGCATGATTCTAATCGTCAAAGAGTAAATCAGGATAAAGTTAATTTGAGACTAAGATTTCCGTTCGCTAAAGTATACTTAACTATACGCGAGTACAAATGTACTAAAAAAAACTTATGACTCTGAATGTTGTAACCCTGGTAGGGCGTGTAGGTGGAGATCCGGATGTTAAGTATTTCGAGTCAGGAAGCATTAAGTGCAAGCTGACGCTGGCAGTGAACCGTTGGACGCGGGATGGTGAGAAAACCGACTGGTTCAATTTAGAACTTTGGGGTAAGACGGCGGATAAGGCCGCTGTTCATGTGAAAAAGGGCAGCTTGATTGGGGTGCAAGGCTCGTTAAAGTTTGATACTTGGAGCGATCGCAATACCGGAGCCAGCCGTTCTACACCCGTCATTAAAGTGGATCGTCTAGATTTCCTTGGTTCTAAGCGAGACACTGATGCTAGTGTGGGCAGCTATAACGATAGCGAGTTCTAAAAATTAAAAATTCAAAATTTAAAAAGAAGAATTTCCCTTTTAAATTTTGAATTTTTAATGCTTTATCCCTAGATTAATAACTAATTTGCAGGGTAACTGATGCCTCTACCTCTTGCTCACCGCCAATTACCGGAGTGGTTTTTGCTAGACTCTCAGACCGCATAGCCATATCAGCTATGGGGAGTGGCCGTGGTGGCGGTACAACAGCGCCATTGACTTGAATATTAACGATTTCCTTACGAGTCAGATTTAGGGAACTCAAAACAGCATCAGCTTGGGCTTGGGCATCTTGGGTAGCTTCCCGTAGAGCTTGTTTTTGAGCAGACGCGATCGCGCTATCATCAGCTACAAAACTTATACCATCAATCCGGGTTGCCCCTGCTTTAACCGCTTCATCCAGAAGGGTTCCGGCTTTTTGAGTATCAATCCGAAAGCTGACAATATTGGTAGCACTATACCCAGTTAGACGCTGGACATTGTTCTCGTAGCTGTAAATCGGATTGAGGCTAATGCCAGTAGTTTCTAATTTCTCCACATTACGAGATTTTAGCAACTCCACCACAGCAGCTGAGCGTCGGGCAGCTTCCTGCTGCACATCCGCTGCAACTTTCCCCTGAACTTCCACCCCCAGCCGCACCTGCGTCAAAGTTGTGGGAATATTTTCGACACCTCGCCCACTAACAGTCAGGGTTCGCAGCATTTTTTCTTGGGCAACAGCTCTTGTAGCAATACTCAAGCTAAGCACACTCAAGACTAACGATATCAGCCCAGCCTGCTTCCAAAAACTAGACGCAAAAGTTAGATTCATAGATTCTCCTCACAGACATAACCGCTTGTAATGCAGTTTGAATGTTCTCACTGTGCCACTACAGCAGCCAGAAAGTGTAAACAGTTACAGTTTTGGCAACTGAACTAAAGATACTTTTAAGGCGATCGCACTAGTCGGTACAAGTATTTATACTCAATAAGAAAGACAAAGCTCAAATCGAACTAATTAGGCTGAGTGAGGAATCGCTAAGAGCGATCGCATACCCTAGAGAGCAATCATCTTGTAGCCTAGTTCACTCCAATTCCACAGATGAATCGACGCAGGGATTTGTAAAGAAGCTTGTACAGTGAGAAGAATGAATTATGCAGACCCAATGGAGATAGTTTCAACTGCCTGGGTGAATTTTATCACCCCATTCTCATTTCCACTTTGGAACAAAACCATTCCTGTGCTGGCAACAGCAACACCAGAAGCAGAAAACGCCCCACTCGTCCTAGCAGGGGTACTGCTGAGTTTAGTCGTAATTTACCTTGCCAGCAAAATCGGGGGAGAATTATCTAACAACATCGGCTTACCGCCCGTCTTAGGCGAACTCGTCGGAGGCGTGGTGGTGGGTGTCTCCGCCCTGCATCTGTTGGTATTTCCAGAAAGCGGTGCAGACAGTTCCAGTTCTGTAATTATATCTTTCCTCCAATCCACTGGGGGGTTAACTCCCGACGCAGCGGTAGGCGTGTTTCAAACCCAAAGCGAAGTCGTGTCCGTTCTGGCAGAACTGGGTGTGATCATTTTGCTATTTGAAATTGGTCTGGAATCGAATTTCAGGGAACTGATGGATGTCGGTATCCAGGCGTTACTCGTAGCAGTAGTCGGGGTAGCAGTGCCATTTGCCGCAGGCACTGCGGGACTGATGATCTTGTTTGGCATTCCAGCAGTGCCTGCGATTTTTGCAGGTGCAGCTTTGACTGCAACCAGTATTGGTATTACCTCCAAAGTTCTATCAGAACTAGGGCGTCTTAATTCCAAAGAAGGTCAGATTATTCTTGGCGCTGCCGTCATAGACGACGTAATTGGTATCATCGTCCTGGCGGTGGTGGCAAGTCTTGCCAAAACTGGCAAAGTGGACGTAAGTAACGTTTTCTATCTGATTATCAGCGCCAGTGCTTTCTTGCTCGGTGCGATTTTGCTTGGCAAAGTCTTCAACAAATCTTTTATGATGATTGCCGAGAAACTCAAGACACGCGGTAGCTTGGTGATACCAGCCTTCATCTTCGCCTTTATTATGGCTTATCTTGCCGCCGCCATCCATTTAGAAGCCATACTCGGAGCTTTTGCCGCTGGCTTAGTCTTAGACGAAACGGATAAGCGTAAAGAGTTGGAAAGGCAAGTGTGTCCCATTGCCGATATGTTTGTGCCGATTTTCTTCGTCACGGTAGGAGCCAAAACAGATTTAGGCGTACTCAACCCAGCTGTTCCTAGTAACCGGGAGGGTTTGATAATTGCCATTTTCCTTATCGTAGTGGCAATTGCCGGAAAGGTTGTTACTGGTCTTGCAGTATTTGGTCAACCCCAGATTAATCGATTAGCGATCGGTGTCGGAATGATTCCTAGAGGCGAAGTAGGATTAGTCTTTGCTGGTGTTGGTTCCGCGAGTGGTGCTTTGTCTGAAGCCACAGAAGCCGCGATTATTATGATGGTCATCTTGACAACCTTCTTAGCACCCCCGTTATTAAGGTTTGTGTTTCAAGAGGCTCCCGCAGTTCCGGTTAAGGAGAGTGATTAAAAATTCCCAATTCTTAATTCCCAATTCCCAATTTCCTGTAACTGTTACCCACAGACAACTAACAACTAACAAATAAAGGCTTTTAGAGAAACTTAAGTCACTGTCTCAACGTCCTTGGGGCGTG
Organism: Trichocoleus sp. FACHB-40; assembly: GCF_014695915.1. Classification (GTDB taxonomy): domain Bacteria; phylum Cyanobacteriota; class Cyanobacteriia; order Cyanobacteriales; family FACHB-T130; genus Funiculus; species Funiculus sociatus. The sequence continues at coordinate 15,698 of NZ_JACJPF010000050.1, read as the reverse complement.
ACTCAATGAATTCAAAAGTTTTCTCGCTAGAGGGAATTTTGAGTAACCGATGTAGCGATGGGCAGCATAAGGACACTTAATTGCCAAACACCAGGGGCAAAAATTTAGGACACATGAATCCAGTTCGATAGGGCATCTCCAAAGATGGCAAGTAAAATCAGCCATTCCTGCTTAATGTTCTGCATTGCTGCCACAGTCGTGGTATCGTTCAACCCAGTCTAAAATCATTAACTTGGCTACGCCATGCCCCGGATGCGACTTGATCGCACCCGAAATAGGACTAGAGCGTACAGACCGCTTTAACTCGGTCTTTACCTTTCTTTTGGAGAAACGATAGTGAGACTTTACTGGCTATTACCCAGTTGTTTGAGCCTTTTTCTGGTTACATCTCCCGCTTTTGCGGCAAAACTGGTTTCGTGGCGTTTTGATACTAATCAAAACCGGCTGGATTTTAGGACTGACGATGGAGTGCAGCCGAAAGCCCAGCTTTTGGCTAATCCTTCACGTCTGGTAATCGATTTGCCTGGTACAACTTTCGGACGCCCAACGGTGACTCAGCAGTTGGCGGGGGCGTTACGCAGTTTGCGGGTGGGACAGTTTGAGGGTAATGTTACTCGCCTGGTGATTGAATTAGACCCTGGTTACACGCTTGATCCGGAGCAAGTAGTATTTCAGGGAGCTTCCCCCAGTCAGTGGTCGGTACAATTACCAAAACCTCAACGAGTTTCACAATTACCAAATTCTTCTGCTAGACCAACTCTAGTAAATTCTTCGTTCTCCTCGATACGGCCAACTTCTCCCAGTAAGCCAACTTTGGGAAATTTGTCGCCGTCCTCTGGATTCAATCGATCTTTAAGTAGTCAAGCAGCCGCCAGCCCCGGTGGGTCGGTTGCTCAAATTGAAGATATACAGGTGACGAATGATGGGTTTTTCTTGCGGACAAACGGCGATCGCCCTTCAATTATTAAGGTAAAGCGGAGTAGCGATCGCCGCAATATTACCTTTGACATCCAAGGCGCTACCATATCCCGTAGTCTCTCATCGCCAGAGTCGCGGGTGAATCGTTATGGTGTCAGTCGCATTCTCTTATCTCAGGTAGATACTTCACCTTCAGTCGTCCGAGTGACGATGAACGTGACCAAGGAAAGTCCCGACTGGCAGGCAAGCGTCAGCGGTTTTGGCGGTATTGTGCTACTACCGCAGGGAACTACTGCCGGAAGCATTGAAAGCCCCACTTTGGCTGGCAATCAGCCTTCCCCTTTCAATCCCCCAACTCGAACGGTGCCAACAACGCCAACAACGCGCCGTGACGGTGAGGTGGCAACGATTGAATCGGTTGAACTCTCCGGAACTCAATTATTCATCAGAGCAGATCGGTCTGTAAAGTTTACTGGAAAATGGGATGGCTCAGCTGGGGCCTACCGAATTACTATTCCTTCTGCGACTTTGGCTGAAAGAGTCAAAGGGCCCACTCTAGATGCTAAGACTATGGTGCGGCGGGTGCGTCTTGTACAGCAAGACCCTCGTACTGTGGTAATTCTGGTGCAACCGGGAGATGGGGTGCAGATTGGTGAACTCAATCAGCTGACTGACCAGCTATTAGCACTACAACTGCAACGCGGTCGCTTTAGCTCAGTGCTTCCCCGTCCTGATACAATTCCCGTCCCGGCACCGGAAACTAATAATCCCCCAGAGTTTTCACCCCGCCCTCGTAACGGACGATTGGTGGTGGTGGTAGACGCCGGACACGGAGGCAAAGATCCCGGAGCTATCGGCGTTGGTGGACTCAAGGAGGTGGATGTCATTTTGCCGATCGCACGGCAGGTGGAGGCGTTGCTAGAGCGGCAGGGTGTTCAGGTGGTGATGACGCGCAAGGATGACTATTTCGTTGACCTGCAACCGCGTGTGACAATGGCTGAACGGGCAAACGCCGATTTGTTTGTCAGTATCCACGCTAATTCAATCGGTGGTCGTCCAGATGTGCAAGGGGTAGAGACTTACTATTACTCTAGCGGCGGGCGTTTAGCTCGAAGCATTCACAACAGCATTTTGCAGGCTACTGATGCTAAAGATAGAGGGGTGAGGCAGGCGAGATTTTATGTACTGAGAAAGAGTTCTATGCCATCTGTGTTAGTGGAAGTTGGTTTTGTTACTAACCGACAAGAGGCGGCGAAACTTGGCTCACCTGATTACCAGAGTCAGATGGCACAAGCGATCGCTCGCGGTATTCTACAGTACATTCAACAAAATCTTTAAGCCTCGGTTAAGAGCCTTGGTTCGTGGTGAGTGGGGAGTGATCGATTGAAAATGAACAGCAAACAAGAAGGACACATAAATGGACAAAAAAGCAATGAAATATTACAAAGAAGCAGAATAGGCGTTTTTGATAGCGGTGTCGGTGGTTTGACTGTATTGAGAGAACTCTACCGACATCTGCCTAATGAGTCGATTCTTTATTTTGGCGATACGGCTCGACTGCCTTACGGTACCCGCTCTCAATCTGAAATTTTGCAGTTTGTGCGCGAAATTCTGATCTGGATGGTAGATCAGGGTGTCAAAATGGCGATTATGGCTTGCAACACCAGTTCCGCTCTGGCGCTGGAGGCAGTGCGGTCTGAGTTCGACCTACCAATCTTAGGGGTCATCTTGCCTGGAGCGCGTGCTGCTGTTGGGCTGGGTAAACGGATTGGTGTGATTGCTACCCCAGCCACGGCTGCCAGTAATGCCTATCGCCGCGCTATTTTAGAAGTTGATGCTACTGTCTCTGTCTGGCAAGTCGGTTGCCCAGAGTTTGTGCCGCTCATTGAGCAAAACCGCATTTATGACCCCTATACTTTGGAGGTAGCGCGGGAGTACCTAGCACCTTTGCTACAATATCGGATCGACACGCTGGTTTACGGCTGCACCCACTATCCTCACTTGGCACCGATTCTTAGGACAATTCTGCCCAGGTCGGTTAACCTTTGCGATCCAGCAGTTCACGTAGTTTCCGCTGCTTCACAAGAGCTTGATTTATTGGGATTGAGAAATGTTCGCCCTCCTTTGGCAACTCGATTTGCGGTTAGCGGCTGTCCCGAACAGTTTGCCAAACTGTCCGTACAGTGGCTCGGCTGCACTCCAGAGGTTGAAAAAGTTTATTTACCAGCAATGCTACACCGACAATTACCTTAAGCTTGCTGTTAGCAGTCGAATTTAGGCTGCTAACAACAAGCTTGTTGTCCGTAAGTGCGATCGCTAGGGCGCAGATTTCGTTCTTCCTGCACCCTTAACAGTCCGCTGCGCCAAAATCAACAGCAGATACACTGTTAACAAATAACCAGTAGCTAGAACGGGAATAATCAAAGGCATATCATTATACGTCATAACGTCGCTAACAACTAAAGAATGGTGAATTTTTATAACAAACTTTTGAATAGCAAACTTGGCTCACGCTATGCTTGAGCTTATTGCTGCTTATGAAAATTTTGGGTAGTCGTTTCCGATACCTAAAATTTTTGATTGATTAATGCCAGACCCTAGAAGTGCGTTTGAAAATATAGGACTTTCAACGGTACTTCACCCAGCAAAGCTCCCTATAAAGAAAGCTACTCGCAAGTCTTTTATTTTTCTGACGGCTGTTATCCCCAGCGCTAATGCACTGTGAGATTATGCAGGAAGCCAGAAATGCTACTGCCTACCAAAAACCGTCATAACTACTCATCACAGACACACCAAAAGCGTGACCTGTAATTTTTCTACTCAGTAAGTCTATGAAGTTATTCAAATCCTTACATACTAGAGTAACACAAGATCCTCAGTGGTTAAAGCCGTTTTTTTTATATACTTTACAAATCTATACAATTTCCGAAAAAGCCTTGGTCAGCATCCTCTAACCAATAAAACCTTCCCTCTAGGGGATCATTAGCTTAAAATAAATGACAAGAATGTAAAATTTCGTAACTAACGCCTGAATGGCTAATCCATGACCTCAGTCACTACCCTCTTTGCCCCTGTTGAAGCTGACCTACGTGTTCTCACGGAGAACTTGAAAAAATTGGTTGGTGCGCGTCATCCCATCCTCTATGCGGCGGCAGAACACTTATTCGGGGCGGGAGGAAAGCGCGTCAGACCCGCAATTGTCCTACTGATATCACGGGCGACGATGCTAGATCAAGACATCACGCCACGTCACCGAAGGTTAGCGGAAATTACAGAGATGATTCACACCGCAAGCCTGGTACATGACGACGTAGTAGATGAATCGGAAATACGACGGGGTGTGGCTACGGTTCACAGTCGGTTTGGCAACCGGATAGCTGTGTTAGCGGGGGATTTCTTATTTGCCCAATCTTCTTGGTACTTGGCAAATCTAGATAACCTGGAAGTGGTCAAGCTACTCTCAGAAGTGATCATGGATATGGCAGAAGGAGAAATTCAGCAAGGGCTGAATCGGTTTGACACGAGTTTGTCGATTGAGGCTTATCTGGAGAAAAGTTACTATAAAACTGCCTCGTTAATTGCCAACAGTGCCAAGGCTGCTGGTTGCTTGAGCGATGTGTCGCCGGAAGTGGCGGATAATTTGTATTGCTATGGACGTCACCTTGGGTTGGCTTTCCAGATCGTAGATGATATATTTGACTTCACAGGCTCGACAGAAGCGTTGGGCAAACCAGCCGGGTCTGACTTAAAAAGTGGTAATCTCACCGCACCCGTATTGTTTGCTTTAGAAGAAAAACCTTACTTAGAGGTGCTAATCGAGCGAGAGTTTACCCAAGATGGGGATTTAGAAGAAGCGATCGCGCTGATAATGGAAGGGAAGGGCATTGAGCGATCGCGCGAATTAGCCTCACATCATGCCCAACTCGCCGTCCAACAATTAGCTTCTTTACCCACCTCAGAATGCCATCAAGCCCTGATTGACATGGCTGAATACGTGTTGAGTCGCCTTTACTGAGGGCTGATTGTAGTGGTTGTACTGGGAACTATAAGAGTGAGGTAGAGATAAGGCTTAGCCCCTCTTTCTACGAGCGAAGAATTATTAATTCCTAACTCATATTCATACTCCTTAGTCCTCAGTACAACCAGTACAACCAGTTACTAATTCCTCTATGCAACTTAACTGGCAAACCGCCAAAACTTACGAAGATATCCTATATCACAAAACAGACGGCATCGCCAAAATTACCATTAATCGCCCCCACAAGCGCAACGCCTTTCGCCCCAAAACTGTTTTTGAACTTTACGATGCTTTCTTCAATGCCCGTGAAGATACCAGCATCGGCGTAGTTTTATTTACCGGGGCTGGCCCTCATACAGATGGCAAATACGCTTTTTGTGCTGGTGGCGATCAAAGCGTGCGGGGTCAAGCTGGATATGTGGATGATGATGGCATCCCGCGCCTCAACGTCCTCGATTTGCAACGCCTGATCCGTTCGATGCCCAAGGTTGTAATCGCCCTTGTAGCTGGTTACGCTATTGGTGGGGGACACGTTTTGCACTTGATTTGCGACCTTACCATCGCCGCAGATAATGCTATTTTTGGGCAAACTGGCCCGAAAGTTGGCAGCTTTGATGGTGGATTTGGTGCCAGCTACCTCGCCCGGTGTGTCGGACAAAAAAAAGCGCGAGAAATTTGGTTTCTCTGCCGCCAGTACAGCGCACAGCAGGCGTTGGAAATGGGTTTAGTAAATTGCGTTGTGCCAGTGGAACATCTGGAGACGGAAGGTATCCAGTGGGCTAGCGAAATTTTAGAAAAAAGTCCGATTGCGATTCGCTGTCTGAAAGCTGCCTTTAACGCTGACTGCGATGGTCAAGCGGGGTTGCAAGAACTTGCTGGTAATGCCACCTTACTCTATTACATGACCGAGGAAGGAGCCGAGGGGAAGCAGGCGTTTCTCGAAAAGCGATCGCCTGATTTCCGTAAATACCCTTGGTTGCCCTAATAGTGTATTGCATAGTTCCTGGTTTGCCCCACAAGAGCAATGAACCATTAACTGATACCAGTACCTCCAACCTATGAAATCAAAAGTCGCACTTTTGTTTAAAAAAGTGCGACTTTTGAAAGAGGTAATATTTATTTTCTATGGCATATATATTTATCAAGATATCCTGCTTGGGATAGCTTGCGATTGGCAGTTTAGTCACACAAGCAGTGCATCATCTGCTGGTTGTTGGTCAGTAGATGGGTTCTCTTGCTCCTCGCTTGGTTGCTGAGAACAAGCGATCGCGCATTTCGATGAGGTTGCTTGCTGCACCCGCAAATTTTCATCTTGCCAGCGCATAATTCCCTCCAAACTTTCCCATGAAGGAGCAAAGGCTTTTAGCGCTAATGAACACGCTATCCAGCTAGCTCGAACTGGCACCCCAAGTTGCTGACAAACACCACCACGTCGTCCCTCCGGCTTGTAATACTGACAATACCGGCAGGCAGAAGTCATAGAATTTACAGTCTTCATGGGAATCCTCTTGAGGGAATTTCTTTTTTCTATGTCTTATATTAAAATTCCCTATAAACGGTCAAAGAACCTTAAATCAAGCAATCTATTATCCTGTCTGTGTTCTACGATCCCCGCTCCAAAAAACGGCTTTATGTTTTCTTAATTTTCTTGTGATAAACATACATAAACATACATAAATGGCCCTGCAATTGAAATATAAAATTTAGGTAATAATACTGATTTAAATAGGAACCTGATGGGGATCAAGACAAACGTTAAGGGTATGCGTTTAAGAAGAAACCTAATTTAATTTCAAACAGGGGCAGAAAAACGTTTAATTGAAGGGAATAATTCTGCAAAAAAAATACTTAATGTAGACATTAGATGTTTAAGTAGGCATTGGCGTTAAATGGTGCGAGCGCGATCGCGCTCATTATCTTACTTTTGGGAGTAGGCGGAATGCAACAGAGACGGTAAATAAAGCGGTAGCAGCACCTGAAAATAACAAATGTAACTGCCCAAGTAACCCTGAGCAGTTACATTTAAAACAAAAAAAACATAGCAGAGGAAAACTAGCGTTGCCATTTATGGACGGCACACAGAGCGCAAACGTTCCAGCGCTGAAGTTCACCTGGGGGTGTGGGACACTGACACTGGGGACACAGAGGTGAGAGATGCGATCGCTCCCGCATTACCGATTCCCAATGTTGAAAAGCAGCTTTTGACTCTTTTAGCTCAGGCTTTTTGCCAGAAAGTGCTGCCGAAGACATCCGCTCAACCCGACTGGGATGCTCTTGCCAAGTCACAGATTGTTCCTCAGCATAGGGAGAGCGGCTAGAGACAGATTTGTTCTGCCACTGAGCCGTCGAAAAGCGAATATCCACCAACTGGCTGCTCAACTTAGCATTCAACTTTTGCAAAATCCGCTGACGCTCAAAAGTAAGAGTTTGCGCCCAAGCAGCACCGCTCGTTGCAACCGATAGCACTCCCCGCGATATCGAAATTGGTCGCGTCTGGGCTGCCACCGCCCCCCCCACCACCTCAGTCCAACACTTGAGCAAACGCTTAAATTCTTGTTGAGCCTGCCACGCCGCCTGATTTTCGATACTGTCTAAGATATGGTTAAGAGATTTAAAAGACATTGTTGTAACCCGGAGTTAAATGGCAGAATAATCAGCCATCAGGTTTGATCGTACCGAACTAACGACAGACTACAAATTAGGGTTACGGTTGCCTAGAAGCCGAAAAAAGCGTCTAATGAATAGGCAAAGCAGCTCTCCAAGATTCGTCAGTTGCAACAGCTATGAGTCAAGGTCATTCGGTTGAATCATCTAGTCGCTCCTCTTCAGCCCAGCCCATCAACCCAGCCTTGCAGGCGGCTCTGGGCAGCCTCGACGTGCATCTAGAAGAGGAATTATCCAGATATCGGCGCGAACGGGCAGGGCGGGGCGTGCCGCCAACTCGTGGCATGGGTCACAACCAGGTTCGCAAACCCATCGACATGATTTCCGTAAACGCCACGGGCGGCAGGAATCCATCGCCAGATCCAAAAGAGGCCTATTCCACCCCAGCAACGCCAGCAAGCGAACCACCACTGGCAGCACAGGAAATCAAGGCGGTTGAACAAACCCACAAGGAGCCGATAGAGACACATAGCGCAGCAGTGCCGTCTTTTAACTTGGCCGCCGCCTCAGAAATACCCATTCCTAGAGCGCCGGAAGCAGCACCAGCAGAGGTGCCAGTACCGCCGGAACCTATCGACCAGGCAGCAACTACTATCCAGCCGGATGACTATCTGGAATCTTCCGAGCAACTGCTGCGAAGTCTGGCACAGGAAGAAGCGGCAGCTCGGTCACAACGTAGTTTTCTGGACAATATTCTTACTCCCTTGGGGGTTGGTTCCCTGTTACTTTTGCTGTTTTCCACAGCCATGCTGGGCTATGTGGTGACAAATCCATCTACTCTGAGTTCTCTGGGACTAGATCGATTCTGGAAGCCATCCACCCCCACTGTGGCTCAAAGTCCGACAGCAACGACTCCCCAAACTAATGCCTCACCAGCAACCGATACAGGGAAACCCAACGGGCCAGACCTTTCATCGGATGAATTTAAGGACTTGAATTTGGACACGCTGAGTACGTTGAAGCCTACTCCCAGTTCATCATCAAGAACGCCTCAGGTGGCAGTACCTAGCCCTCAAGTATCGGTGCCATCGATTGCCCCGTTACCCAATCCTCCTGCTATTGAATCTACTACTGGCGTGCCGTCAGGAACTGGGGCGATAGTTCCAGTTAAACCCCCCGCCCCTCTACCAGTGTTGCCCGCGCGATCGCCTGTTGCTGCCACAACTCCCTCGGCACAACCAAGCGCTTCCCCAACAGCAACGGAACCTGCCCCACCGAATCCGGAAGGGTTCTACTATGTGGTAGTGAAATACAACGGGCCATCCTCCTTTGAGGAGGCGCGGAAAGTTGTACCTGATGCCTATATGTCACCGCAAGGAACCCAAATTTATCTGGGAGCCTTTAAAAAAGATTCTCAGGCTAAAACATTGGTGACAGAACTTGAAAAACAAGGGATTTCTGCATCGGTCTATCAGCCTTAAGCTGGAGGTGGCAAGCTTTGTAGGTGACATAGCATTCAGTTAACGTTTCTAACGTGTCCGCGATCGCTAATGTCTTGATTATTCAGTAGCCGACCGGAGAGCCACCAACACTAAATCCAAGCGTCGTGAATGGAGACTTGAGATGGGATTGATCGACCGCATTCTGCGAGTAATTCGAGCCAACATTACCAATTTGATTGGAAAAGCGGAAGATCCAGAAAAAGTGTTGGAAGAAACGGTTTTGGAAATGCAGGAGAATTTGATTCAACTGCGCCAAGCTGTGGCTCAAGCGATCGCTACTCAAAAACGTACTGAGCGCCAATACTCTCAAGCGGAAAACACCGCCTCTGAATGGTATGAGCGCGCCCAACTAGCACTCTCAAAAGGCGACGAGAACTTAGCCAGACAAGCTTTGACCAAGCGCAAAGGTTATCAAGAAACAGCAGAGGCAATGCGCGAGCAAATAGACCAGCAAAGCCAGATGGTTAACCGGCTCAAACAAGATATGCGATCGCTAGAAGCAAAAATCTCCGAAGCCAGAACCAAAAAAGATATGTACATCGCTCGCGCTCGTTCTGCCCAAGCTAGTGCGAAAATTAACGAAATGATCGGCGGCGTGAATACGACCAGTACCCTGACCGCCTTCGAGCGGATGGAAGATAAAGTTTTGCAACTAGAAGCACAAAGTGAAGCGATCGCTGAACTCGGAACTGACGATTTGCAAAAGAAATTTCTGACGCTGGAAGATGCTGGTGAAATCGACACCGAATTAACCGCCATGAAAGCTCAACTCGGTCAAGGCACCCAGACACCGCAATTGCCGTCTACTCAAAGCGCCAACTCAGATCCTAGCTTAGATCCTGAATTACAAAAAATCCGCTCCCAGTTGGAAAGTTCTTGATCTGGAAGCTACCGATTTTGTGGTGAAGTTTCTAGACTAGAAAGAAAAGCGATCGGTCTTTAACAATTCCTAAAGGTTGTGTGAGTCATTTTTGCATACCACCCTAGACTGGAAATGGTGTTACCAAGAATTGCCGACAGCATAACCAACGGAAAAACTGATCTACTAAATTGAACTTGCTCTTTTCTACTCCATAGAGCCTGCAAAATACCTACTTTAGTACACGCCAAGAGGATAAACAGCGTCATGGGATTATTTGATCGCATTAGCCGAGTCGTCAGAGCCAACCTAAACGACGTGGTGAGCAAGGCTGAAGACCCAGAAAAGATTCTGGAGCAGTCTATCATCGATATGCAGGAAGACCTAGTGCAGTTGCGTCAGGCAGTTGCCAGATCCATTGCCGGACAAAAGCGGACTCAGCAACAGTATAACCAAAACCAAACCGAAGCAAACAACTGGCAACAACGCGCTCAGATGGCTATCCAAAAAGGCGATGAGAATCTTGCTAGAGAGGCGCTGGTACGCAAGAAGACATATGCTGAAACTGCTGGCACCCTGAAAACCAGCCTGGATCAGCAAACGACTCAGGTGGATGCCCTCAAGCGCAACTTAATTGCTCTAGAAAGTAAGATTTCTGAAGCCAAGACCAAGAAGGATATGCTTAAGGCACGGGCGCAAGCTGCCAAGGCCAACGAGCAGCTACAAAACACCGTAGGACGCTTGGGAACCGGCAGCGCGATGGGAGCCTTTGAGCGCATGGAAGAAAAAGTTATGGAACTGGAAGCTCGTTCCACAGCAGCGCAAGAACTCACTGGCAATGCTTTAGAAGAGCAATTTGCCATGCTGGAATCCGGCAATGACGTTGATGATGAATTGGCGGCGTTGAAAGCTCAGATGTCTTTGGGCCCTGCAACAGCATCAGGAGGCGCACTACCAGCAGCTAAACCAACTTCTACCTCGCAACCTAATTCAGCAGTTGATAACGAGTTAGAAGACCTAAAAAAGCAATTGGATAACCTCTAAGCTGAGGCTTTACTTAGACGCTAAAAGGGTCAGATTATAGGTTGGTAGGGCTTACGCACGTCAACACGCTGTAGGGGCATGGCAATGCCATGCCCCTACGACAGAATCAGGCATTCACTAATTAACTGCGTAAGTCCTGGTTGGGTAATGCGATCGCGTTACCCAACTTTTGCTTTATAATGTAGGGTTTCTTACCTGAAGAGCGGGGAAATAAATTTCCAGCTCAAAGCTCAAAACTGTTAAAACAGCTTGAAATCAATATTCAACAAGCAGTTGAACCAGATGAAAAATTATTAATTATCAACCTTATCTTTCTGTTGCTGATGGCGTTTTAGCAATGAACCGACACCGAAGACACCAAACATTACAACACCTAATGTAGTAGAAGCTTCGGGTACATCGGCGGCTGAAACACTAGCTTGGTTACTAAAACTATTTTGTCTAAAAGCAAAAGTAGATTCAGGAACAGGAGTCAAAGGATTAATTAAAAAATCATTGACGTTGTTGGCAATTAGTTGATGCAAACGCACGTCATTATCAATGCCGATGTGAACGATGCTTTGGTCGTTGAACAGTTCCTCAACATTTACATTATCAGCACCCTTAACATTTTTTTGTACCGCTAGCGTTACTGCCCTTTCTATAACTTTTTGTGTTATGGAGCCGCCCGGATAGCTGGGATTTCGCTGAAAATAATTAAATCCTTTGCTCACATTGTCCGGTACTTTATCATCAGAAATACCCACGGAATCAATTTGAACTAGCAGATTAATTGGCTGGGGGGCTGGAAAATTTTTAGCAAACACAGAGGCTGCATTTCCGCCTAAGCTGTATCCGATTATCCCTATAGAAGTCAGGTTATCAAAACTTTGGAGATAGTTTAATGCGTCGCTTGACTGCGCGTATGTAAAAACTCTGCTGTCGAAGGGGCGAACAGAATTACCCCCAAACTGGTTCTGTAGTAAGGTATTAAGTATATTCAAACCAGTCTGCGGATTAGCAGGGTCTTCGCCGAATCCGGTAAATAACGCGATCGCAGTGCGTGAAGTGTTGGGCGAATCGCTATCCCCAGACAAGCTTACCGCTATTGCCCCATCAGGCAACAGAGCAAGTAAAGTTACAGGAAATGTGTAAATAAACGCCTTGGCGAGTGTGAGACAAACTCTTTGAAAGAACATTGCTTTGTTTTAATAATGAATTTTAAAGCTGCTTTTTTTGGCGTTGAACAAGCTTGACTATCCAAAAATTAGAATAAATGTAAGGGCAATGACTCTACCCTGAGCGATAGAAGCGGGTTACTATGTACTTTCCTTGGCTGAAGCGAAACTCCTACAGACCGGAAAACACCGCCTGTACTTTTTTCAGGGTAAAATTCGGTCTATTGTAGAAACAACAAGCAGCAGGGTTAATACCTGCCTAATGGGTTAGTGCAATCAAAATAGTGTCAGATGGTAGGTTGCGATGAGCAGCAGTGTTATTTCTATTACAGATACCGAATTTGAAACGGAAGTCCTGAAAGCAGCGCAGCCTGTACTCGTGTACTTTTGGGCTGCGTGGTGCGGCCCTTGTCGCCTGGTATCGCCAACAGTGCAAGCAGCTGCCGATACTTATGGCGATCGCCTCAAGGTCGTGAAAATGGAAAGCGACCCCAATCCCGAAACTGTGGCAAAGTACAAAGTGGAAGGTCTGCCAGCTCTCAGGCTGTTTAAGGACAGTGAGGTGATTGAATCTCACGAGGGAGCCATTGGGAAACAGACATTGATGAGTATGCTGGAAACTCACTTGTAAATGACTAATAGTTAATGGCTAATTGTTAAAAGCCATTAGCTATTAGCAAAGGACAAAGGATTAAATATGCAGTTTGCCAAGCGTTTACAACCACTGCAATCAAATGTCTTTGCTGATATGGATCGGGCGAAGGCAAAAGCTAGGGCCGCTGGACAGGAGATAATTGATCTGTCGCTGGGTTCTTCTGATTTACCGACATCGACTCATATCATCGATGCGATCGCGCAATCTCTATCTGACCAGAGTACCCACGGCTACTTACTTTTTCATGGAACTCAAGCTTTTCGTCAAGCCGCCGCTAACTGGTATACGCAGAAATACGGTATTCCTGTCGATCCAGAAACTGAGGTGCTGCCTCTAATTGGTTCTCAGGAAGGCACCGCCCATTTACCCTTAGCGGTACTGAATCCAGGGGATTTTGCCTTATTGCTTGACCCTGGTTATCCTTCTCATGCTGGGGGAGTGTACTTGGCTGGCGGCCAAATCTATCCGATGCCAATACGGGCAGAAAATGGATTTTTGCCCGTATTTGAAGAAATCCCCCTGCCAGTTTTGCAAGAGTCACGGATGATGGTACTGAGCTATCCCCATAATCCCACGACTGCGATCGCGCCTTTATCTTTCTTTCAGTCAGCAGTTGCTTTTTGCCAGCAGCATAATCTCGTGTTGGTTCACGATTTTCCTTACGCCGATCTAGTATTTGAAGACGTAGCGGTTCCCTCAATTTTGCAAGCCGACCCCGATAAAAGCGTCTCGATTGAGTTTTTTACTATGTCCAAGTCCTACAATATGGGCGGCTTCCGCATTGGCTACGCAATTGGAAATGCTCAGCTGATTCGCGCCTTGCGTCAGGTAAAAGCGGCAATTGATTTTAACCAATACGGGGGAATTTTGAATGGCGCGATCGCTGCCCTTAATGGCCCGCAAGAAGGTGTAAAGGCAGCAGTTGAAACCTTTCGCCAACGTCGGGATACCTTCGTTAAAGCGCTTCACAGGATTGGCTGGGAGGTTCCTACCCCAGGTGCCACCATGTACGTATGGGCTAAGTTGCCTCAACTTTGGGCAAACGATTCCATCGGATTTTGCAGCCAGCTAGTAAAAATTACTGGTGTTGCTGCTTCCCCCGGTGCCGGGTTTGGGAAATCTGGGGAAGGTTATGTGCGCTTCGCCTTGGTACACGATCCAGCAATTTTGCAAACTGCGGTGGAACGGGCATCGTTGTTTTTACGCAAGTAATTACACGTAAATAAATAGCCATTATTTTTGAGTTAAAACCAGTTTACGTACTCAAGTATTAATACTGGTAAATAGCTTGTAAAAACCTGTTCAATTCTTTACTCAGGCGTGACAACAGTTCACGCTAAATTTGCCTATTCAGCTTTGGGAATTTCTACAATTGACATGACCTGTGAGAGAAATCCTCGCCGAGAGTAATGCAGACAAAAGCAACTCCGGTGTGAGGAACCCACATTTAAAGTGAGAATCCTCAGACAGGCTATATCCCACCTTAGTTAACTTTAAAAAGGTCAAGTCATGTTAATAGGTTCTTCCAAAAGACTGAACAACCAGGAATTTTCCAAGCAAACCCGTATGCTAAAGGCAATCGAGAAATTACTAATTAGTGCCTCGGTTGTAGGTGTAAGCGCGATCGCATCTAACCCAGCCTTCGCTACAACACTCAAACCTAGTAATATTCAGTTCAGCACTTACCAGGACAAACCCCAACTTCAGACCTACCTTTTTGGAGATACTCAATATAAAACTGTCAATGGGATTGAAAGACAACTTTTAAATGACATCACCAGAGATGACATTAATAAAGCAACCCAAGCTTTAACCGATGACAGCGCCGCCACCAACGTTGAGTTTTGGTATGGAAGTGAAAACCCTCAAAGAGTTGGATTCACTGCCAATCTAGGAAAAAATACAGTTAAAGTCGAGACTGTCGTACAAGAAGATTGGCAAGATGAGAAATTGGCAAAGGGCTGGCTAGACGGCTTCCTCGGCGCTTACGCTTCCCTGCTACCAGCCTCACCGACTGCGGATCAATATAATTTGATGCTGGATACACTGAAAACAAAAGGTCTGTACAGTGCTGGAGATCCTAACGTCGGCGCTGTGGCGCTGGATGACCAAACAGGTAAATTACAAATTGACCTGGTTGGACACTTGGATAGGGCTGGACTTTATATAGATACCAGACAGACTATTCCAAATCCCATAAAGACAATTCGTCAGAATGGAAAGACAGTACCTAACCCTACTTTTGGGCAGCCAATTCCCAACCCGAATTATCTAAAGCCAAAAAATGATGCTCGTTACGCCACAGGTAACATATTTCTGGATCAAGCTATAGTCGCTTTAGCCACAAAATCAGTCCAACAAGGCAAATTCTTCCAAATGAGTGAGATTGCCAAAGTAACCTTCAATGGGGTGGTTGATTATGCTTTCGGCTTCTCAGCAATAGATTCTGGCGCTTTTGCTGCGGACGCTTCTATTAGCGACACTACATCTCACACTGCCATTTACAGCTGGAACCGGACGTATCAGCTACCCCCATCTGAGTCTGTACCTGAACCTTCTGCCATGTTAGGTTTAATTTCTGTGGGTGGTTTCTTGGTTGGTAAGCGTAAGATGTTGAAAAAAGCTTAGTTTTTGCGATATCGATTGCTTTAAACAATACCTCCGCCAAAAATCGAAAGGGCTTTTGTAGTTCAGTTGTTTACTAAGGCGACAACTCAGAATCTACGAAAGCCCACGCCAGAGATTCAAGGACTATAGCGTTTCTCAAGTGGATAGAAATACATCGCGGTTGTTTTGTTTTCACCACCTTGGTAGGGACATGGCAATGCCCACTGGTGTCAACTTAAGGAGCGGATGCCCAGATGATACCAGTAAGAGCATCAATCTCTCGATGACGCGGGCGAACCGCTTTCACTAAGCCCAATAACTTGTGATGAGTGGC
>NZ_JACJPF010000005.1 GCF_014695915.1 Trichocoleus sp. FACHB-40 | reverse complement strand
TTGACAACGACTACAACGGTCGGGCATTGCTAGAACAGATTGGTACAGATGTAAAAATTACAGTCCGAGCTGCTTATCCAGAGCGATTTCTGTCCTATCTTACCGAAGAGGTGAAATGGCTGGTCGAGAATTTTTGGCAAGGATTGCGCTGTAACGTTATGGTATCTTGCATCCAACCTTGCGGGATGAATGCATCCGGACAAGGACTGTTTGAGGTGCAAAAGCTGATTGAAAGCAAAAAGAGGAATCGCCATGAGTTTCCCTGTCCTATTTCAGGTTGTGATGAATGGCAAAACATTGACCAACTGCTTTACAATGCACCAACTGCTCCTCCCCTTTCCCAAGAGATTGTCGATCAGTTCCGAAGCGCTGTAAAAGACGAGCTAAAAGTTATCCGCAGAGATTTGGTTACGCTCGATCGTCGAGATCAGGAACGATTTCAAGCGTTGTCTCAAGAACATCTTGCCATCCTGAGCCAGATCGATCAGCAGTTTGCTGAACTGATGCAAATGCTTACCGATGAAGCCAAAGATGGCCCACGGTTGTTTAGCTTTAAGCCTGTCGAGCCGGGATTTTTTGATCGCCCTAGATGGATAAGCGCTAAATTTCAAATTACCCTCTGGTGCGAACATTCTCGCCTACCGCTACCTGCTTTAAATCCACCCGGAAGCAAAGAGGGAGTTTATGAGTTGGATTTGCCCCGTGAGTGGTTTGTTAAAGCCGCACCTCTCCTCAAAACTATGTCTGTCACCTTAGGGTTGATCTTGCCAGTCGCAGGTTCTGCCACCAAACTGATGCTAGACGACACAACCTATAAAGCTATTGAGGAACAACTCGATTTTGGGCAAAAAAGTCTGGAATCTACCCTGAAAGGTAGTGATGTCGCCGTTGATTGGCAATCTAAAACCAATACTCCCGATTTAGAACACGGTGAAGCGATTCAAGCCGAAGGCGCAGTATTGCGAAAACTTCAAGCTCTACTGAAAGAGAAAGACCCTGGTTTTGGCGGATTGATGCCAGTGCAAAACAAGCGCCGCGAGTTTTTGTGGGTACATCCTCAGTTTGTGGATGAGTATTAAATTGGAGTGTTGCCCCTCAACTGCAAACAGTTGATGATGATTAGACCCTAGAGGCGATCGCTTACGCCTCCATTGCCCAATCCTCAACCTGCAACCCCTCAATACACCCAAACTCTCGTGTATTATGTGTCACCAGCGTTAGATTATTTGCAAGAGCGATTCCTTCGGAAAGCTTTGCTAACGCTGCAATTTGTAAATCATAGGCACCAATCGGAGTTCCCGCACTGGCAAGACGCGCACGAATTTGACCACACGCGATCGCAACCTCATCCCCAAAAGAAAGCGAGGCAAACCGCCCTAAAAATTCCTTTTGCCGTTCCAGAGTTCGAGTTAAGTTGTTACTTCGCAGCGCACCATAGAACAACTCAGCTTTGACAACCGAACACACAGTCATCTCTTCAAGGGTACAGAAAGCAAGCGATCACCTTAATAAACCCTCCACTGAGTCAGCAGCTTAAACTATGGGAGAAGCTCTCAACTCGGCATAGAATAGCGAATAGTGTAGTTATTGCATGGTTCTCGCTGTGGCAACTATCACGATTGAAATTCCAGACGACCTCTCCGAACAACTGGCTCAATTAGGCGATCGCTTGCCAGAATTATTACGGCAGTGTGTTCAGCAGGCTGTCCTTCCGGCTCATGTCTACCGCTACATTCTGGACTTTCTGACGAGTCAGCCAACCCCAGAACAAATCGCCGCCTTTCGCCCCACACCTGAAATGCAAGAGCGACTCAGTACGTTACTTGCCAAAAATCAAAGTGGCAATATTACACCATCTGAGATTCAAGAACTCAACGAGTATGAGCGAATTGAACATCTCGCGATCATGCTAAAGCTTGGCAATCTGCCTTATCTCACGCGCCCCACTAACTCGTGACATACATATCTGAATCCCTACGCCGCTTGGTTCAAAAGCGATCCGGATATTGCTGCGAATACTGCCAAATTTCAGCAGATGTCAGCTTCTATGTCCATGAAGTCGATCATGTTATTGCTATCAAGCATGGCGGTGAAACTACTGCTAAAAATTTAGCCTATGCCTGTTGGCGGTGTAACCGTTACAAAGGAACCGATCTTGGCTCTTTCGATCCACAAACCAACGACTTCAGTTTTTTGTACAATCCCCGCACTCAACAATGGAGCGAACATTTCTCCTTAAGAGATGACGAAATTATTGGCTTAACCCCGGAAGGAAGAACCACTGTACAGCTCCTGGGATTCAATAGCATTGAGCGTCGGGCAGAACGTAAACGAGCAGAGGAAATTAAAAGAACTGAATGAACTAAGCAGGAGAATGGCGACGGTGCGACAGGCTGCGATCGCCGGATCTCCCCGTTCATTGAGTTGACGGCAGTATTCGTAACCAATACCGCGATTTGCCCCTGTAATCAGATAAGTCACCATAGAAAGCCTTAGTTCAGCATTCGCTCTCCTTGGTTACTGCATCTCGATTTATATTAAGTTCCATCCACTTGAGAAGAAAGCGATCGCTAGTTTAGACCTTAGAATTGGAAGCATTCAATCAGCAACTCCAACTCATACACTTATCAGAAAACCCTATGCCCTGCCAACACCTCAATGAAGTGACTCTGGAAAACCTAATCTCTAAAGCCAACTATCCCGTGTTTCGCTGTGAAGAGTGCATTCGGATCAATGGTCGCTGGGTGCATCTTCGCATTTGTCAGACCTGCGGTAAGATGCTGTGCTGCGACTCCTCAGAACATCAGCATTCTCGCCGTCACTATGAGGAAACCGGACATACTGTAATCAGTTCGGCAGAATTAGGAGAGCAATGGCTGTGGTGTTTTGCCGATGAGCAGCAGAAGAATTATTGAAGATGCGCTCAATTGCGGCATCCACCCAACTTAGAAGCCATTCTAAAAGAAGGCGATCGCAAACGAAGCCTCATCCATTCATGTCT
>NZ_JACJPF010000049.1 GCF_014695915.1 Trichocoleus sp. FACHB-40 | reverse complement strand
TTTGCGCTCAATTTATATCGTGACAATCGCTTTGAGAACATGGCTCAAGCCCAACGTCTTGCTGGTTTCAGCCTGAACACACTCAAGCACCTATTTAAAATGAAATAGCCCTGCAACTTTCCATCCTAATTTTCAAGTCACAATTGGCAAAGAACTTTATCGCGCCCTGTTTCTTCCCGGTTCTAAGGTTGAGAGAGCGTTACATTCCTCACTGCGTCAAGCGGAAGAAAAAAACACCCAACTGCTAGTGCAGTTAAAGTTAGAAGCTGATGTCGTGCAGCGCTCCCGTTTATCCGATTATCCGTGGGAACTGTTGCATGATGGGCAGCGATTTTTATTACATCACCAGCTCGGTTTCTCTCGATACATTGCCCACGATACTGCGCCGCCTTCCTTGCCATCAGTCGAACAAGTCAATGTGCTGTTGGTGTCATCGGCAGCGTCTGACTCAGAATTGGGACTCAAACCGCTTTCCAAACGGGAACAGCAGGCTATCCGCAAAGGATTGGAGAAGGCCAGCGATGCCGAACATATTTGTCTGAGGGAACTGGAGTATCCCACCTTCAATGAACTGAGAACTTATCTCACCGAAAACCGAGGCAAGGAAGCGCCCCACGTTCTGCACTTTGATGGACACGGTTTGTTTGGCAAGCGCTGTCAGCAGTGCGGTGCCATGTATAAGGGAATCAAGGTCGAACGCTGTAAAAAAGAAACTTGTCTTGCTCCATTGCCTGAGCCTCAAGGATATCTGGTGTTTGAGAATGAGGAGGGTGAAGCTGATTATATTAGTGCCAAAGAATTGGGAACGCTGCTACATCAGACCCGTTTGAGCGACGGTACTCATCAGACGGGTGGGGTGGCTTTGGTAGTGCTGAGTGCCTGTCAATCCGGGATGGCAGTAGCTGGAGAATCAATATTTAATGGCACGGCGCAAAACTTAATTGGTCATCGCGTCCCAGCAGTGGTGGCGATGCAATACTCGGTCAGTGTCGAGGCAGCGACTAAGTTTGCCGAACAATTTTATCGCTCTTTGGGGCAGAAAGATTCTCTGAGTGTAGCTGTCAACCAGGGACGAGAGGCGATGGGGGCTGACTCTAACCAGTGGTATCGTCCAGTTCTTTATCTGCGCTGGCGAGACAATCAGGGCGGTCAATTGTTTGCTACTCCTACAGTTACTGGTATTCGTCCAGAAGAGATTCCCTCTAATCTATCGCACAGTGGTGTGATTCAATTCGTTGGGCGGGATGAAGCCCTTAACACACTACATGAACAGTTGCAGCAGAAGGAACGAGTCGCCATTTGTGCCATTGCTGGAATGGGGGGCGTTGGTAAAACCGAACTAGCGCTGCAATATGCTCAGTCTCATCAGCAGCAAGGAACTTACCCTGGAGGATTGTGCTGGTTGCAGGCGGCACAATCCGATATTGGAACTCAAATTATCAGCTTTGCTAGGGTTCAACTAGGTTTACAGATACCAGACGGGTTGGATTTACTAGAACAGGTGGCTTACTGCTGGCGGCATTGGCGAGGGGGTGAGGTGCTGCTGGTATTGGATGATGTCAAGAGCTATGAAAAAATTAAGCCCTATTTGCCCCCTGCTGAACCTCGGTTTAAAATACTGATTACAACCCGACGACTTGGGTTAGGGGAATCCTTTGAGTTGCTACGCTTGGAGATGCTTTCTGAAGATGCGGCGATAGAGCTGTTGGTATCATTTATTGGAGAGGAGCGCATCCACGCAGAACTCGACCAAGCCAAACAACTCTGTGCAGAATTGGGATATTTGCCCTTGGGGTTGGAGCTGGTGGGGCGATATTTGAAGCGCAAGCCAGATTTGTCCCCTACTCAAATGCGTCAGCGATTGGGATTAGAGCATCGTTCGCTGCAACAGCGCTCTGAGGATATGACAGCACGATTGGGGGTTGCTGCTGCCTTTGAGTTGAGTTGGCAGGAACTTGATGAAGCGGCTCAACAATTAGCTTGTCTACTGAGTTTGTTTGCGCTTGCGCCCATTCCTTGGTCGTTGGTAGAGCAATGTTTGCCCGACGAAGAAAAGGAAGCGTTAGAGGATGCTAGAGATGAAGCGCTGTTGAATCTCAGTTTGCTGGAGCGTCGCGGACAACACAGCTATCAACTGCATCAGCTGATTCGAGAATTCTTGAGAGGTAAGTTGGAACAATTAGCCCAGGCAGACCAACTCAAACGGGGGTTCTGTCGGGCGATGGTAGCAGTCGCGCTGCAAATTCCGGATACCCCAACGCAACAGGATATCATCACAGCCGCACCCACTATCCCCCACGTTGCCGAAGCCGCAAAACACCAGACGAACTGGTTAAGTGATAAGGATTTAATTTCGCCGTTTATTGGCTTAGGGCGGTTTTACGGAGGTCAAGGAGCCTACAGCCGGGCAGAACCTTGGTATGAGCAATGTTTGATAACAGTAAAAGGGCGCTTAGGAGAGGAGCATCCCGATGTCGCCACTAGCCTGAACAATCTGGCTCTACTCTACCACTTTCAAGGAAGGTACGCCGAAGCCGAGCTGTTGTATCTGCAAGCTTTAGAGTTGAGAAAACGCTTACTAGGAGAGGAGCATCCCGATGTCGCCAGTAGCCTGAACGGTCTGGCAGCAGTCTACCACTCTCAAGGAAGGTACGTCGAAGCAGAGCTGTTGTATCTGCAAGCTTTGGAGTTGAGAAAACGCTTACTAGGAGAGGAGCATCCTGATGTCGCACAAAGCCTGAACAATCTAGCGGGACTGTAC
This sequence comes from Trichocoleus sp. FACHB-40, assembly GCF_014695915.1. GTDB lineage: Bacteria > Cyanobacteriota > Cyanobacteriia > Cyanobacteriales > FACHB-T130 > Funiculus > Funiculus sociatus. The sequence continues at coordinate 27,507 of NZ_JACJPF010000049.1, read as the reverse complement.
AAGTCTCAAGGAAGATACGCCGAAGCCGAGCCTTTGCGTCTGCAAGCTTTAGAGTTGAGAAAACGCTTACTAGGAGAGGAGCATCCCTCTGTGGCCTTAAACCTAAACAATCTGGCTCTACTCTACAAGTCTCAAGGAAGGTACGCCGAAGCCGAGCCGTTGCATCTGCAAGCTTTAGAGTTGAGAAAAAGCCTGCTGGGAGAAGAGCATCCTGATGTCGCACAAAGCCTGAACGGTCTGGCAGCAGTCTACCACTCTCAAGAAAGGTACACTGAAGCCGAGCCGTTGTATCTGCAAGCTTTAGAAATTGCTGAACAACAACTAGGAGTCAATCACCCCAACACGAATACTATCCGTAAGAATCTGCAATCCTTGCGCGATAGCACCACGTCCTGAAAGGTTATTACTTGAACTCTATCCGTCTTGACAATTAGTATTTATGGTTGTTCCATAGTTGCTCTGCAAGCGCTGCTCTCGTTCCTCCCAATCAGGCAGAAAGGCGTACATGAAGCTTTTGAATACCTTGCCGTGATTGGGAACCAGCAGATGCACCAGTTCGTGGATAATTACAAACTCTGCCAACTCTGGCGGTAGGGTAAGTAAGTCGGTATTCAGGGTTAAGCGCCCAGTGGTGGACATCGATGCCCACTTGGTTTTCATCTGGCGCAGGTGAATTTGCTGCACGTTTACGCCGATTTTGCTTGCCCAGTGATGCACTGCCTTTCGCAAATTATCAGTGTCTTGATAAGTTGCTTTAGTTGTGCATTTCATACTCGCTGGAGTTTCAAAAGGGTGTTGGTGACATTAATCATACGACCTGCACCGACGAGGGGACGCACGACTTTATAGAGTTCTGCCCTTAGTTGACTCTTTTGCTGTTCGTTCCACTGGTAGTCTGGGAAGCGGGTAAAGATGGTGTTGATTTCTCTGGCTTGGTCTACGGTTAAGTCTTCAACCGCTAGCTTGAGGACGGTATGAATAGCATAGGTGTTTTCATCCACATCGAGTTGCTGTTGTTCGGCATTGGCATCAATGTATTCTTGAGCTAATTTTTCAAAGTCGGATAGGGCTACCTGGGTGTCGATTTGTCGGTTTTCGTAAGCTTCTGCTATCTTTTCAGCACGTTCCCCAATTGAAAGCAGAAAGGGTTTGGCGGCACTTTCTTCGCGGACGACGGTGGCTAGCATTTTTCGCAGGTTCAGGACTTTGACGGTATCGGAGGTATCGCTTTGTTTGAGGTGTTCGAGTTCTGCTGCACCGAGGCTTTGAATGGCGTCTGGGAGTTCTAGGTTGTAGATGTCGGTGTTTTGTCGGACTAATTCCTTGGTCTTGGTGGTGATTTCTTTATCGACGTAGGGGCGAGTGGTGTAGGCGTTGCGGATGAGGCTGTAGAGTTTGACGAGTGCCTGGGCCAACGCGACCACTGTTGACGCACCAACAAGCTGGTATGCAGGGAGCCATTATCCTGCACAACTACGGTGAGACATCCGGTTTGAGCCAAGGTTTGTGCGGCTTTCTGTGCAACCCAATCCATTTCCTGAATGTAGCTTTTGCCCTTGAATCCGCCCTGAGCCAAGGCATACTCAAACCGTTGTCCCGGTTGCCACAACCCCAAAATGCTAATCAGGTAAACAAGAGCGATTGGGGTTTTGTTCCATCCGCTTCTGCTTTCCAACCGGGCTATAGCTGTAGCTCAATATGCCCCTCCTGCGCCGCTCGCGTTAAAGTGTCCAAGCCTGCCTGTTTGAGTGCCTTGTTCTCCGGGTCTTGTTTCCGACGATGGCTGTGTCGGTTACGCTTCCAGGGATAGGTTTTTTTTTAGCAATCGTCTCAATCGGTCACTACTCAAATCCACCAATCGCTCTTGTTTGAGCTTCTTAGCTAATTGCAGGCTGTTGTAAGTGCGGGGTTCGTGCTCCAAACAGTCCGTCAGGTGTCCAGATCGGAAGCTTGCCATCTTTGGTTTTGCCCCCCGCCCTGGGGCTTCCCACAGTCCTCCTCATCCCCGTTTTTCCCACCGCCTGAGGGCCGCTCTGACCGTATGAGGATGACACTCGAAAATCTCCGCAATCGCTGGCACATTCCATCCCTGAGCGTTTAGGCGTGACATATGTGCCCGGTCACGGGTTCGTTGAGGCAGGTGCTGAGCAAGTCGCAGTTCAGCTAAGGTACAGTCTTCTTCTGGGGTCAAAATGATGCGTAAAGGAGCAAGCATTACAGGCTAATTTAGTAGATTCTCTATTTTATAGTTAATTCCATCCAGCTACTTACTAACAATTTTAATGTGTAAAGATTTTTGTAATTTTGTTCTTTGCCTGGGAGTAATTCGATATTATTTGGTGTCAAAAATAGCAAGGATTTCCATAATATTCCATTAATATTATCCATCCTAAGTCTATTGACTTTATAAAGGAATGTTCCTTGAATACTAAAGAGATTATTGACCGAATCTTTAAAGACCCCAGCACTAAGTATGAGCTTACCGAGTTTGAGAGCTTGGGCAAGCCGATTCATGAAATTTTGTCCATCTACCCCAAAACCTCCACCACTGGGCGTGATGCAGGAAAAACCAAATACTATCTCAAGAGCTTTATCCCGTTCTCATCTGGTAATGAAGAGGTGCAGGTATTTGTCGAGGATGGCAAATCTGCCCCTGAAGAGATTGTGCGTCAGCTCTGGGTCTATAAGCTGATCCATCAATACGGCTATAAGGACGATGAAATTGACCTAGAGGCCAGCGTTCAGTTCGGAACTGAGGTCGGCACTAAGGCAGCCGATATTATTGTCTATACCGATAATATTAAGGAAACGCCGAAGATCATTGTTGAGTGCAAAAAACCCAAACGCAAAGACGGTATTGAACAGCTCAGAAGCTATATGAATGCCAAAGGTGCGCCAGTTGCGGTCTGGTCTAACGGGAGCGACAATATTATTCTCTATCGTCCCTATCCCAAAGATTACGATACCCTGTCCGATATTCCTAAGCGAGGGCAGGAACCAAAGGATGTTCTAGAGACGAAAAAGACGATTTTTCAGCTCAAACAGGATTTCAACTTCAAGAAGATTATTCAGGACTTGGAAGAGCTGGTTCTGGCCGATAGCGGCAAAGATGAATTCAATGAGATTTTCAAGCTAATCTTTGCCAAAATCTGGGACGAAAAGGAGGCATTAGACAATCGCCAAGGTGGAACTGTTGAGTTCACAAAAGCCCTTGATTCTGATATTACCTATGATCGCATTAATGGTCTGTTCAAAAGGGCCTGTCAAGAATGGTCTGGCATCTTCAGAGATAATGAGGATATTGAGCTAGCCAAACGTCATCTACAGGTGTGTATTGGGCCCATTGAGGGGTTACGGCTTATGGGTTCCAATCTACGCATTATGGACGATGCCTTTGAATATTTGCTACCCACCGAAGCTAAGAAGAAGAAAGGCCAATTCTTCACACCGCGCCATGTAGTGGAGATGTGTGTGCGAATGCTCAATCCGACGCAAAGAGAGTACGTAATGGACCCTTCCTGTGGCTCTGGCGGCTTCCTGTTACACGCTATGGATTGGTGCTACCCTGCTAACGACAACGAAAGGCGAGAACTACGCAAACACAGATATGCAGCCAAGTATCTCTGGGGCATTGATTTTGAGTCCCGTGCTGCCAAGACTTCCCGTGCCCTGATGCTAATTGCTGGGGATGGCCACACGAATATTTTCGGACCTGATGTTAGCAGTCTCGATCCCAAAACTTGGTATGAGAGTGCTTCTGGACAATCATTGATGCACGGTCTGCGGCAGGCTAAGTTAACGGCAGTCAAAATACCAGAAAACGAAACCCTGAGAGATGACGACAAGGCTTGGGAATATTTTGAGGAGTTGAAATTCGATGTCATCCTCGCGAATCCACCCTTTGCTGGGGAGATGAAAGATCGTAAGATGCTGGTTCATTACGATTTGGCAAAACCAGCTCTAAAGCGTGCTGGGGACGACAAAGCCCCGAAGGAAGAGCGCGATGTGCTTTTTATCGAGCGCATTCTGAAGATGCTACGTCCTGGCGGTCGGGCTGCCATCGTTCTGCCCCAGGGAAAATTCAACAATTCTTCACTGGTTTTTATCCGTGAGTGGATTTTAAAGAAAGCAAGGCTCCTAGCAGTGGTGGGGCTGCATCCCAACACCTTCAAGCCTCACACTGGTACAAAGACCTCGGTACTGTTCGTCCAGAAATACACTAAGCAACAACTGGCCGATATCGCCCGTGTACATGATGAGGTTGCTAAGGATTGTCCAGCCTATGAAGCTGAGATTCAATCCTTACTTGATGCCGAGAGCGAGGTGTTGGAGGAGGCCATTCCAGAAGCCGTAGCTGACCTAATCAGCGAGATTTTTAGCGAACCGGAAGCCGAGGATATGACGGAAGATAACGGCGAAGAAGAAGCTGGTGATAACGAAACGGCTGAACTACCTAGTGATGAAGAGTGTCTTGTCCAAGCTGAAGAGAAGGTGGATAATCTCAAGGTTGAATTGAGCCGGGTGCAACAGCAGCTTGCTGACTTTGACAAAGATGTGGAAGTCTTGAAGCAGCAACAGCAGGCTGAGATTGATAACATCAGTAACACCTTCGATGGAACCAAACGTGAACTCTCCACTCGCCTAAACCCGATTAAGGCTGCACATAAGAAGGCAATGAAGGAGCTTAAAGTTACGCAGAAAGAAAAAATCAAACAATACAATGCTGAGATCAAGCGATTAGAAAAGGAAATTCCCAACGCGGAGCGTGATCTGAAGCTACTAACTAATCGGGGCAAACTGGAGTTGATTCTGGCTGATGACGACCTTATTGCTACTCTCAAGGAGCGATGGATTGCTGCCGAGGTGGCAAAAAGGTTGGACTACCCGATCTTTATGGCGGTGAGTAAGCGTGGCGGCAAGAATAATTCTGGTGATTACGAATATATGCTCGAAGATGGCCATCTAGTGGAAGATGCTAGTGGACAGCCCAAAGTTAATCAAGATTTAGTGAATTATGACCTCACTGCCAAAGATTTAGCCAATGCAGCCAGCATTCCCGACGAACAGGTTTGCGTGACCGAGGCATTTGTGCGCTTTGCTCAGCAACAGGGATTTGATTTTTGGAGGGCTGAGTAATGGCGGTTTGGAGCAAGACATCCCTTTCTGAAATTACGGAAAATTTTGGGCGGCTTGATGCTGAGTTTTTCCGACCAGAATATTTGGCAAATGATCATTTGCTTGAGCGCATACCAAATACTTCGCTTCGTTTAATTGCCAAGAAGATTGACGTTGGGCATGTTGGCTCAATGGTCAAACACTATAGCAAAGACAGCAAAGATGGTGTCCTTCTCCTCCAAACGCAAAATGTTAAAGAGTTTTTTTTAGATCTCAGCCACTCAGTTACCATTACATCAGAATTTCATGCAAAACTTAAAAAGTCACAAGTACAGGCTGGCAACATCTTAATTGCGCGAAGTGGCTCTTTTGGTTCGGCATCTATTTACCTTGAAGATAAAGTTATCAACTCGGCTGATATCATAATTGTCGATGTAAATGAAGAAAGCGAAATAAATTCTTTCTTTCTTGTCGCTTTTATGAACTCTGTTTACGGATCAACACAGCTCGTCAGATTTGCAAGTGGTGGTGTTCAGGGTCACGTTAATCTGAAAATCCTTGAACATTTCAAAATCCCTAAACTGGATATTCGCGCACAAGAAGAAGTTGCTGATTCGGTAAAAACAGCCTACCTTACATTGAAATCAAGTGAAGTAGCCTACAAAAAAGCCCAACAACTTCTCGAATCCGAGATGGGGCTAGACAAATTACGTTTTGATAAAGCAGTAGGCTATACAGCACAGTTTAGTGAATTAGAGATGTCGCGGCGAGCTGACCCAGAGTATTTTAATCCTGTAGCTGCAAACATCGTTGCCCAAATAACTGAATTTGAGCATATAAAGCTTGGCTCTTGTTTTTCTGTTGGCAATGGCTTTCCCTGGCATAGCAAAAAATTCCTCAATAATAATTCAGGAGAGCCAGTAGTCCGCATTCGCAACACACGACCAAATCATATTGACATAGACGAATTAACTAGCATTGATCCCTACTACGCTCAAAAAATTGGCTTTCCAAAAGCTAATAAAGGGGAAATTGTTGTTGGTATGGACGGAATAAAATATTTCTACGCCAGTCTCCTTCAAGGCGACTGTTATGTAAATCAACGGGTCGCACATTTAAAGCAATTATCCAATGCAAAGATTTCATCGGAGTACGTGGCATTCATAATAAATAGCTGTGTTGGGCAAGCCCAGTTACTTCGCGATATGACAATAGCTACAACGGTCGGTCATATTACAAATAGAAACATTGCCAAATTAGTAATTCCTTATGTTTCTGATGACTTCCATGATAATATAACTTTACTGATCAGGGATTCAATCGACAAAAAGCAGGAATCCAAACAGCTCCTCAACCAAGCCAAATCCCGCGTCGAACAACTCATCGAAAAAGCAGTGCAGGAATAAACCTATCCTACAGAAGATAGCAAGCTAATTGATTCGCTGTATCCGCAGCATCGTCTGAGATATTTAGAATGTGTTTGATGTAAATCTCATAAATTTTTGTCGTTGTGGTCTGGTATCTTGTAATACCTCGTAGATGCTTGGCGATTTAGGACTGAATACTGAGGATAATGACAAATCCGCCAAACTGTAGGCATTATAGGTCAGCAATATTGCATCTGTCAGTTCAAAAATTGCATCATGCGCTCTACCTAAATAGCTGTACGCCGCCTGACGAAATTCTTCTAAGTTGGCACTTTAATATTGGCAGATAAGACTTGGTGGTTCTTCTCTCAGATTCTCCTAATAGGGAATCTGTATATATGTTGTCATGACTTGTATTATCGTCTCTTCCCTTCAAAACTGATTTAAGCATAAATCTTTATTTATACTAACTTCTACAACTTTAATTCTAGACTAAAATTCCCGAACAATATCTGTCCCAATTCCTTAAAATCTGACCCGAATAACTGGGATACACTAATCTTCGCCTTCTGGCACACAGGAATAATCAACTTTACCAAATGATAAGGTTGACTTTGATTTGTTGTTGAGGCTATCCTCAAAGATTCCATGATTACCCCTAAATCTCCCAATAACTTCAAATCCTTCCCAATTGCTTGTTCAAACACTAACAAAATTAATTGTAGCTTGCGCGTTAACTCGATTGGGATGGGTGTATATCCTAATTGGGGAGTAAGTGCAATTAATTCGCCAATTCCCTGAATATTAACTCGATATTTCTCTATTTCTTCTTCGCCTTTAATTTCCTGTCCTAACCACCCGTAACAACGAGAACAAAATCCCGCAGGTGAAAACCTAGCCATCGCAGGTAAACGCGAACCACAATGAGGACATTCTTCTATTAATCGCTGTTTGTGAATCAAACAAAATTCTACATCCTTAAATGACCATAATAATGGTTCATAGAGGGTCTTTTTTGTCTGCTCCCACTCTTCCCAACAACAAGGACACCAAGCGCGATAGTTCCGAAATAACCCCTTGTCATAAATCATTCCTTTCCAGCTTAAAAGAGTCAAAAAACGTAAATCCTGACGTATTGTTAACTCTTCTAAGACAGTGACCAACTTTCCCGTCATTTCCCGCATTCCGTTGATGGCTGGTTTAACATCGCTATTTCCCAATAGGTGACTGATATTTTTTGACAGTAGCTCAGATTTATCCTCATCTTTAAGGATAAGTGGAGCAATTTCTCCCATAATCAGCTTCTGAGAGGTTAAACAATGCTCTTGCGCCAAACGATTGAGATAACTACTCAGACTTTCTGTGTAAGGAGTTCCTACTGCAATAGGTTCAAGACAAAATAACCGACTCCTTCGAGGAATTTCTAGGGGCTTTGGACTCCAAAGCTCTGAGTAAATACTCATCCCTCTTGATTGATTCCTACTAAGTCTCTACCTACCTTACGCTCCCCAACCCTTCCACCTTTCTTGGGTGATGAACTGTCAGTAGATTCAGTTTTCTTGAGGTTTCCATCATTATATAAACTGGCGAAAAGTCTTTCTCCTGCTTCTAACTCTTCTTTAATCTTATTTCGTCTTCCTGCGGATAACTCCCTCGCTTTAAAATCTTTCATTCTCACTGTTTTGGCTTTATCATCTAACGCATTTTTGAGGGCGCGATACCACCAACTTTTGAGAATTCCCACACATCCTATCGAGTATTCCATAAAGTATTCCCAATTATCGCCTAATTGGGGCGCATTTTCCACAGGGAAATACTGCTGTAACGTCATAATAATTTTAATAAAATGTTGTTGGTCTTCTACTTTATTTAGATAATAGGGAGGTAAATAATAATCTTCACTTCTTCTTCCTACCTGACCGTTCACTTGTTGACATTTTAATAGCTCATACGTTCCAAATAAAATATGAACTGTTTGAGTTTTATTAGCAATTGATTTAAGCCAGTTCATTTGAACATTAATTTGTCTTCCCCCTGCCACATCAAATAAGTGCTGTGCTTCATCGAGGGTATAAGCTTTTAACTGACGGTGTAAAAAAACTTTTTGCATTGTTCGGCGCAAAGCCTTAGCATTCTTTCCTTCATGATCTCCTGTTAAATTATCTTCGTTATCATTTTCTAAATCAATCCCATAATTTTCCTTATAATCAATCAAAACTTCCTTTAAAGACTCCAACACCTGAATATAGTAATCAGAATAGTTAAACTTCCCTCCTTCAGCGCTATCTACCTCGATTCCCCCTACAATTAAACTCCCAGGATTGGAAATAATTTCATCTTCAAAATGTTTAAGTAATCGTTTCTCAAATTCTGCTTTCAAGCGAGATTTACCTACGCCTGTTACTCCAAACACCAGATATACTAAAGCATCATCCGGTTCGATCGCATTTTTGAGTAGCTGTTCTAAAAGCAACCTGATATTGCGATGAGGAATAATCACATCTTTAAAGTATTTAAGCTTATTATCCGTCGATTGTTGAAGAATTTCTAGACCAAACGGACGATTATTAGCCATCACCATAATTCCTCATCAGGGAAAGGTTCAATATTGTCAAGGTTAATTTCTCTAGACAGGCTAGGCTGTAAAACAGCTTCTTCCCTATCGAAAATAGTCTCTTCAATCTCTTTAGTCTTGGGTTCGGAAGGCTGTTTAATATCTACTGAATTTAAAACAGCGCTACTAAGAGTTCCTTCGATTAAATTATAAACTAATTTAGCCGATTGATCTCGACGGATTTGTAACATTATTTCTTCATGCTCTTCTGCATTATTCAGCAAGTCAACAATCTCTTTAAACCCTATATATTTGCTCTGGTTATATTTTTGTTGTTTTGTTCTGCAAACGGTTGATGCTATCTCTACCGCTTTTTCTGAATAACCTTGAAACTTCATATAATAATTAGATAAGCACTTTACCCAATGATTATTAACATAGGCATAAGCAACACCATAATCAAGGGGATCATAGCGGACGGGAACCGATTGGTTTTCCACACTGTAAAATTCATTCGACCAATAATCTTGATAGTTAATCCTTACTCCCTTACCAGGAATAACTTTGGCCGTACCCTTATTGTTTGTAGGCAAGGTTAAAATTTTGAATTGCTCATCATACTTGATATATTGATGAGGGCGATGTCCCGTTTTAGCTAATCCCAATTCAAAGGCTTGTTGAGGAGACATTCCTTCTAAAGCCGGATGTTCTGCCCGATCGTAAACTCCATAAGCATAGCCAAAAGCCAAATACTCGTATAATTCTTCTAAATTCCAAACCGCTAAATTTTTTGGATTATTTTCTTTCTTAACGAGCCGGACGTGCTTCATAATTTGGGTATTACCCCTTAAATTATTGATAAATTCCGTATTTTGTGACCCAAACCAACGTTCAATAATCGAACTAAATTTCGGAACATCTTTGGGACGATGTTTTTTACTAGCTTCAAATCGAGCTAATAAAGTTTCAAAATAAGTAGATTGAAACTCTTTTCCGTTATCTACAACAATCCATTCAGGGAATCGCCCAAACCGTTGCACGCAGATGCGGATAGCCATCATACATGACCGATAACTCGGATGATCGAAAGTTAGATATAACGCTAAAATCCGACGACTATAAGCATCAATCATGCCTGTTACCCAAGGCCTGCCTAAGTTCGTCTTACTGTAGGGACATACACATTGAATATCAAGCTGGGTATGGTCAATATGCACAATTTCAAGAGGACGATCTCCATGACGGGGGGTAGTGGGTTTAATTAACCAAGGCCCCAAAAGACTATTAGCGGCACGAGGCCCCATCCTTCTTTTAGTTTGTTGATAAGAGTTTCGTTTCTTTAGCCTTTCATAGTAAAATGTATGGCTAGGAATTGGAGAGATGAGTCCTGATTCCTCCCATTTATCTCTTAGTATTAGATAAGTTTGCCAAGCATTCTTTTGTTTAAAGGTTTCATAGTGTTCTTCTATTACCTTATCAATGAATTCTAAATCTTCATCAGAATAGCGAGGAGTTGGATTACCTTTATATTGGGGAATTAGACCTACCAAACCAACTCCATGTTCTTGCTTCGCTTTGCGATATTTGGCTTTCCACTGGCGTAAGGTTCGTTCTGGTACATTACAGTCCAGAGAATCATAAGACTCCCCATCTAAAAGCGGTTTAATTGCTTGATATCGCTGATTAGCCATTTCTAAAGCTTTAGGGCTGGCTTCTCTAAAGTATTGTTGCCATTCCTCCTCATCTAAGGTTTTCTGTTCTTTTGTTTGAAGATGACTAATTTCCCCTAACTCAACTAATTGTTGAAATTCTGCATGAGTCCAATGAATAATTCCTTGTTCTCCTTTGAGAAAAATTTTACTCTCTCCAATATGGTCAATAGTCAGGCTTTTTCCATCTAAAAGAAATGATGAACCCACTTTGAGATCGACTATCTGCACACTGCTAGATACAGGTTCACTATAATAATGAGTAGCAGTAATGTATGCTTCGGCAGTCGCTTGGTCACGGAATAGATGTACTCTATCTTGTTCGACTAAGGCGACTGCACTTAAATCGACATAAACTTTTTCAAGCGCAATTAAGGTATTAATATCGTCAATGGTGGCATTTTGCGCTTTTTTAAGCAGATTTGTCAGGTTAATACCCGGATTATTAATGATAATCTCTTTAATATGGAATTCTACCTGTTCATCAAGGATGTATTGTTGATCTAAATATCCTTGCTTGTAAGGTTGTAAATACTTCTGATTCCGATATTTGACCCAATCAATTTCACTATCTGAGCGAAGACTGTAATAATATCCTAAGTTTTCGGTATATTCTTGAACAATGATATCTACCCATTTTCCTTCCAAGTTTTGGTAACGATAAGCCTGTTCCTTGCTTAGTGTGTCAAGCTTTTTCTCTGTTTTCCATTCTTCAAACCCACATCGATTCTTTCTCATTACAAAGAAATCAGGGTAATGAGCAATAGTAGTAGCTTGTTTTCCTTGAGGTGAGCATTTGATAGTGAATTTAATCGGTTGCTCCCAGTATTCTAAAACTGAGTCATCATTTTCATAAAATTGAATGATCGCAGGTAATTCAACGGTGTGGGATTCAAATTGAATCGTTCTGCCCATTTTTTTACTAGCGTAAGGGCCATGAACATTTCTTGAACTCCCTTTGACCTTACGGACGGGAGGAGATGTGCGAATTTGGTTAACCCAATCTCTTTGTTGTTGTGAGAGTTGCAGGCGATCGCACCATGCTTGAAATTCACCATCGGAGAGCATGGCTATCCTTCCTAAAATTGCTTCAAGTTTACCGATAAAAGCATCATAACAAGCCCTGTCTATTTCGGCAACATCAAACTTTAAAAATAGTATTTCGGCAAAATCAGGCTTTAAAAGGCTATCTCGCTAGAATATTCATACAACGGGTCTATGAGGGTTTGAGAGAATGGGGTGGCAAAACCTGGCTTTAAATTACGGCAAAGTCAAACTTTAAATGACATTGGTAGCGATCGCTTATTGGCTGTTTATAAGGTTGAGTTTTGAAACGGCAGCGACAACGCGCTAATAACTGCAACAGAAAAGCCCAGAATTTATAATCTGGCTTTGTCTGATCATTATTATGCTGAGTTGGACGCGAAAGAGCGATCGCTACAACTGATATTTGAGATAGAGATAGAGAAAGCGATCGCCTTCGCTCCATTTTAGCTCCACAGATTTCTGCTCTTGTCAAGAGCATTGGGGCTTCTCCCCGCTAGAGTGAAGCGATCGCGTTTTGGCAGGATGAAAGGGTGCAATGGTGCTAGAGGCTCAGCATGAAAGTTCGGGAAGTGATTAAGCTAATAGAAGAGGATGGTTGGTATCTGGCAAGAACTAGGGGCAGTCATCGTCAGTTCAAGCATTCAACCAAGTCCGGTTTAATCACAATTGCAGGGAAACCCTCCGACGATCTAGCACCTGGCACGTTAAACAGCATTTTAAAGCAAGCTCAGCTTAAGGAAGAGAAGGAAGCAGGAGAAGAGGAATAATGCGCTATGCGATTGTGATTGAAAAGCTAGAGAGCAACTATTCAGCTTATGTTCCAGATTTACCTGGATGTGTGGCGACAGGTGCAACGATTGAGGAGATAGAACAACAGATAAAAGAAGCGATCGCTTTTCATTTGGATGGTTTGCGAGAAGAGGGTTTACCAATTCCCGAACCAACTACTCTATGTGAATATATTGAAGCTTGCTGAGAGAGCGATCACTCCTTATCAAGGATTGCATTGAGAAACTGGTCAAGTGATATTTTAGGGTTATCTCTCTCAAGAAGTTAAGTACCTATGGACGTTGCGGAAGCTAAAGCCCGACTGGAAGCTGCTTATGAAGATGAAGCAGTTTTTCTTCCCCCAAGTGTATTAAACAAAATAACATTAGATGACATTCCTAACCAGGTGATGATTGAGGTTGGCTTACCTAAAGATGGCGTTATGCATCTTGACTGGAGCGGTAGGCTATTCAAAGACCAAGATAAAATTAAAGGTGAAGCAGATTACACTTGGACAAGAAAGTATTGGTACTCTCCCATAGGGCTAGAACACTATCTAGACTTGGTACGTCGTGCTGTTGAGTTGCGTAACAGGGTTCATAATGATGTGGAGATAACAAACTACGACGATGATGGTGCTTATATCCAGATGACATTTGTTGTTAGTACAGGGGAAAAGAATCTTTGCAAAGCTTACCACCACATAAAACGAATCTGTCATGAGCTAGAAGAAAAAGCCGAAAAAGCGGCTGATGAAGCAGGTAAAAGACTTTCTGAAATTGCAAGTCGAGTGTCTGGATGGGGTAGCCAAAGTTTAGACGAACTTGTGAATGCAGTTGAAAAAGCTTCTTCCACCGATGAGCGTGGAAGATCTCTAGAAGAACTTATTAGTAGATTATTTGAGGCAATACCTGGTTTTACTGTGACCGATCGGATCAGGACAGCGACAGAAGAAATTGATATTGCTGTCCTTAACGATAGCAATGATCCTCGCTTTAGACGGGAATCGGCTATTCTGTTGGCTGAGTGTAAGAATTGGAGTGACAAGTGTGGCAAGAACGAGTTCGTTCTATTCAAGGAGAAAATCGAAAACCGTAGCAATCGGTGTTCTCTGGGCTTCTTAATCTCATGGAATGGCTTCAAAGACACTGTTCCTAAAGAGATGCTTCGTGGAAGCCGAGAGCATACACTTGTAGTGCCCATAACTGGGAAAGACATTCGTGCTGCTGTGCTTGACAACAATTTTGCTGATGTGCTGGCATCCTGTTGGCAAAAAGCTATCACGACATGAGTTTTATTGAAGCAACGTTGACCGCATCGCTTGCCACGCCTCAATCTGCTGCTGTAATTGCTGGATGCGATCGCACCTCGGAGGATAAACGGATGCGATCGCTTATTCATTGCCTCCCAACTTCTCCAGTAATGCTTGCCACGTTTCAATCTGCTGCTGTAACTGCTGGATGCGATTCCCTACGGAATAGCTACGCTTCACGCGCTTGGCAGGATGAGGGGGTGCGATCGCTCTTTCATTGTCCGCCAGCTTTAGAACAGCAACTTCAGTCAATGCAAGTTTATGGTGGTGGATGACGACCTAGCAATTCCTCTTGTGCCCTAATCGCCAACATTGTTGCTCGATTCAAATCAAGTGCTTGCAATGTTGCTCGACCCGTAGCTGTCAACCCGGCAACTGCACATCATTCCAATCAAAGTGTTCTTTCCATGCCTGTTGGCGAGGATTAAAAATGGAGACAACTTCACCCGTCTTTGAATCCTCCAGACTTTGCCTCGCACCCTTGCGAAGTGAGCAGGAGACACAAGCAAGAGCCAGGTTTTCAGCAATCGTCTCGCCACCTGCTACGACAGGAACAATGTGGTCGATATGGAAAGTAGCTACTTGACCAATTTGTGATATCCCACAATATTCACAACGGTTATCTGCTCTTTGAATGACTAATCGACGGAGGGAAGCTGGAATTGTTGTCATCTATGCTTGCTTGATCACCCGTGTCGAGCGCAAACGCAGTAGAGATAAAAATTCCACCAGTTCAACAAGTCCTTCTGCTTCCTGTTGTTCTGTCTGAGACAGTGTATAGCCCTCGTCCTGACGATCCAACAAAAATTGTAAGCGTGCGTGAACCGCTTGGGGAAGCTGGAATCGGGTTAATTCGATAGGAATCTCTACGATTTCTGGCATAGAGCAGTTAGTTTAATTAGCAACTTTGCTGTAGCCTCATTGTAGGCGAAAGCATCCCAAGGGCGTATATGTCAAGCTCAAACACTGCGTTGGTGCGGACGGAAGGGACAGTGCGTAAGCGTTGCATACCGAAGAAAGCTTATCGCTTATTCATTCCCTCCCAACTTTTCCAGTTAACAAAAGATTGATGTTATGATTTAGCCCAAATTTTCAAAAAAGGTATTTCAGAATAAATGGTCTTGCTACTTGATAGAGCAGAGCCAGGGTAAAGGGGATAACGATCGGGAGAGTCACTATCAGTCCCCATTTGCCAAATTGAAGTTCTTGATTATCGGATTTGAGGACTGCGACCACTGCTGCGGCTCCCATTAGTATCCAGATACAACCAAAGATAATGAAAAGAGTATATGCTGAGTCTTGCATTTTTTTCCCTACTAGCGAAAGTAGTCTATTTTTAGGTTAGCTTGACCCTATTTGTGTAGTTGACTTCCTTTAGTTAGGTTATTCTTATTGACTAAAGAATGTAGATTAAATAACTTATAAAATTCGTCTTCTGTAGGGGCATGGCAGTTCCATGCCCCTACGTAGGGAATTGGAGGTTAATAAATCCACGATTTTAAGGTTGATTATCATCATTTAGCCGACAGCGCCCCTGCGTCTCGCACTCGATGCGCTTCTGGCGATCGCTTACAATTGTCGCCAAATCTGGTCGTCCAGTAAGGGCGAGTCGCCAGTCAGCCCAAATTCCATACAGCCAATCGACGATGGAACCGATAATCGGCAACTTAGTCACCGCATAGATCCACCCTATCCCCAGAATCTCGTAGACGCGGCGGAAAACTTCTACATTCTTAATCACCGTACCATCAGGAAGCACGGCATGGATTCGCCCCATCGCCGTTTCAAAGTCAACACCGCCATGCGCTTCGGGGATATAGCGATCGCCTGCGATGTCCACAAACGCCACCAACCCTCGACCTGCATCCCGTCTCTTTAAGAAGTTGACCTCTCGCAGACACAATGGACATTCACCGTCATACAGCAGTTCGATCTGCCATGACTGGGCTTTGGTAGCGACTTCCACCGATTCGGGAAACTGGGTATTCAACGACATAGGTACTTCTCAACTAGCTTATTCCTCAAGTGAGGATTCTACTATTTTAAGAAACTTAACATTTTTAGGTGTCATTGGTTTGCTGCCCTAATTGCCGCTTGCTGAGGCTTGTGTGTGCCAGTAACGCGATCGCCAGGTTCTAACAGACGCTACAGTAATTCCAATCGCGCAGCCAAACAGCACCTAATCAATTAAATAGTATGTTTGCGATCGCTACTTGCCTGTGGGATAGATCAATATCTTCAAGCAGGTTAGTGAGATAATAGAGAAGTGTGAGGAAGAAAACGGAACCAATCTTTGTTATAAAGGGGGAAAATCATGAAACTCAAGCTTTTAGCAATATGCGCCTTATTCACTCCCCTATTTTTCACTAACCCAGTTCAAGCTGAGAATCCGCTTCACGTAAAGCAGCTATTGTCCACTGGGCATTGTTTTCAGTGCGATTTATCAGGGGCAGACCTCCGTGGCGCACATTTGCTTGGTGCTGATTTGAGAGAAGCCAATTTGCAAGGCGCAAACCTTACGGACGCCAACCTCGAAGGCGCTGACCTGGCTAATGCAAACTTAACAGGAGCTAATTTAACCTTAGCTTTTGTAACCAATGCGAATTTTCAACAAGCAAATCTCAACCAAGTTAATTTTACTAACGCCAAGATTTACGACGCGAATGTGTATGGCGCATCTATGGATGGGCTGATCATTACTGATGCCGAAATATTTAACACGGGCATTGGTATTGGTGGAGAAGATGCGGGTATGCAACCTTGGGACTAGGTTGTGTTGAAGGGCTAGACCTGCTTTAAATAGCTCTCATAGCACAGATAATTCTCCCATTTTTTGAGTAAAACTTCAGAAAATGGGAGTTTTCTATTTAGTGGGTTTCCGGCAACCTTAAAAGAACTTTTTCTTCTTAAAGCTTAAACCCGTTAAAATGGGTTCAAACAACCCAAAAATCTTGACGATAACTTTAGCTACCAAGCCTCGAACTTTAGTTCAGGGTTGATTGTAAGAATTTTAGTAGATAATTAATGCAAGACTGCAAAGCAGTCCAGTAACTAAGTTTATTTAACACTTAAAACTTTCAGATAGTAAAGTCATGGTCACGACTCAGGATTATCTTGTCCACCCAATGGCAACGCTGACCGTCACCTGGGAAAAGTTGCCTGACGACTTTCAATTAGAAGAAAAACCTGTGGAAAATACTGGTCAACCTCTGATTGCAGGAGCACTCCGAGAAATTCTAGAACTTATGGGGTATATCAAGCCAGAAATGCTGATTGCCTCAAATTTTGGACTGTGTGCAACTGTTAACGGGAACTTGATAATCAAAGCGCCAGATTGGGTTTACGTCCCTTCTGTGCTAGAAGCAGGTAAAGAACGCAAAAGCTATACCCCCAACCTAGAAGGCGACAAACCCAGCGTCGTCATGGAATTTCTCTCTGAAACTGATGGTGGTGAATATTCAGTTAAACGCACCTACCCGCCTGGTAAGTGGTTTTTTTACGAACAAATACTTCAAGTCCCAACTTATGTAATTTTTGACCAAGAAACTGGACTGCTGGAAGTATATAAGTTGGAAGCAGGACGGTATGAATTGGAATTACCAAACGCCGAAGGCCGCCATTGGATAGCGGACATGGGATTATTTTTGGGAGTTTGGCGAGGGGAAAAGGAAGAACGTACAGGTTATTGGTTGCGCTGGTGGGATGAGGGGGAAAATTTGCTGTTGTGGGGGAAAGAATTATTAGAACAAGAACGTCAAAGAGTTGAACAAGAACGCCAAAAAGTTGAACAAGAACGTCAACGGGCAGATAAATTAGCCGAATACTTGCGTTCTCAAGGAATTAACCCTGATGAAATTAGCTAATTGCTAATAGTTTTTTTACCATTAGCTTTTGCCTTCTATCTTGTCTGGTTTGGTTGTACTGTTGGTTTTACCGTTGGAAGTGGTCTAGACGGAGGATTGACAATAGTTACATCTGTCGAACGAATCCCATAAGAAGTAAGATACTGGTAAAAAACTCCTGCTGTTTGTGGAGTGGGAAATGGGCCGATTTGGATGCCACTCACATTCGTAGAAGAAGTGGTGTCTTGCCAGTAACATTGGCTGAGTCGTAAACTTGAATACTCTCTGGCTAGACGTTTAAGAACAGTGGGATTCACGTTTTTAGCCCGAACTAACCACTGACCCCCGGAATAAGGACAGTTTGTTTTAGGAGTTACTTGAGCAGTAGCTTGAGTGCAGGACAAGGAATAACCTAAAATTATGGCGAGAGCAAACTTAGCGCTATTGTTCATTTAACCTCTGGAAATTGAAGAATGACGAAGGATATCTTTGATGAGCAAGTAGATACTAGAAATGGTTAATAGCAATTGCCCAAATTGTAAAACCGGATCGAGTCGCCATCCCTGGAAAAAGAATATGATACCGGACAATAAATATATTACAGCAAAAACTATATCTTGAATTACATCCCCCACTCTGAAGGGTCTACGGAGCGATAATCCTAAAGGTATAATTAATATACCTATAACTGCTAATAAGATGCCTAAAAGGCTGGCTATATTGAGTCCAAAGTTTATCATATTGACTGTTATTAATTCGCTAAGGGATTAATTCATTTTTAGAACTTACAAAATTTCTACAATTCCTTGTTTACCATCAATTCTAACACGCTGACCATCTTGTAATAGCCTAGTAGCATTGTGAATATCCATCACTGCTGGAATACCATATTCACGAGCAACAATTGCACCGTGAGAAAGTCGCCCACCTACTTCTGCGATTAAACCGCCAGCACGAGATAATAGCGCCGCCCAACCAGAATCGGTGTAAGGTACAACTAGAATTGTATCGCGGTCAATATCAGAAATTGCTTGTAAATTGCGGATAACTTTCACTTTCCCCTCAACTTGTCCGGGACTAGCACCAATTCCTTGCAACAACTTTGTAGAAATTGAAGATTGAGGGATAAAGTTGAGAGTTGGCGGCGCATTGCCGTAAACTAAGGGGGGAATATTAGTAAGCTGACTATATTGTTTAAGTTGCGACCGCCTTTTTTCCACCAACTGCGAAACTTGCTCAATTAAACTTTTATTGTCCCCTTCAATTATCCGCCGAACCTCATCAAATTCTAGAAAAAAGATATCACCAGACTCAGATAGTAAACCCGACCGTAACCAAATTTCCTCCAAAGCAACAAAACACCATCTTACCTCAGCCAACAAACGGCTATAAACCTCAGTAACCTTTCCCTTTAAATCAAGTCGCCTCTGCACAGCATTAACCTTCCATCCCCTTTTCTCTCTGCGTTCTCTGCGTCTTGGCGGTTCATTCTCTCCCAAAAACTGAGTAAACAATTCTCGCGCCGCGTGGGGATCTTCCCTCCAAGTTGGAACCGCGATATCTGTCGCCACCTCACTCAAATAGCCGTAACGATCAAGCCATTGATCGAATCGTTCCAAAATAGTCTGTCCATCGGGAATTTCAGCCAGCGTTGCGAATAGGGAAGGCGAATCCGGGGATAATTGCGAAGATGGCAGCAAATTCCGGGCTTCCCGTGCAAGTTCTTGGAGCGATCGCAAAGAAGCAACTTCCGGAGCTATACTATTATCCAAATCGATATCTTTGACTTTCCAAACTCCCTGCCGGATTGCCAAACTCAAAGGAGCTAAAATGCTGTAATAAGTCGCACTTTTTAGCACGTCCAAAAGTTTCTCAATCCGGTGGAATAACGCATCTTGGTTATTTAAAGTAGCTGTTTCAGTTAGAACCGGAAGAAGTAAATTTTTATAATCTCGTTCAAAATCTTTTTCCAAACTCAATTCGCGTCTAAGCAACCGCATTAAACCCGGGCCATTTTGCAACGTAGAACTAAAAGGCGGTTTAGAAAATTTGGCACCTCTAGTTAAAAATTCCAAACTTTCCGGCGGTAAGCCCATCCGAAGGAAAATCTGACCCAACAGCGTTGCATTAAAATAGGCGTGGGAAAAGTGTAGAGTAGCAGTTTCATTAAAGTCTAACCCAGCAGCTCTTTCTCCCAAAACTAAAGTAAAAATTTCTCCCCAAACTCCACAGGTCAAAGGACGATTAATCGACCAAGTGAGAGGACGAATTATTCCCGGAATTACCTCAGCGGCAATTTTGCGCGTCCAAATAGGTTGTAAAGTAGTGATAGAACGCGATTGTAAAAGCCACAACGTTTGTCCGTCATAACTCCATTCGATATCTTGCGGAATACCGTGAAATTGCCTCTCAAGTTGACGCGCTAAATAGGCGACTTCCCGAATTAATCCCTGCGGTACATCACCACTACCTTCAACTTCTAGAGAGTTTACATCCAAATTTTCTACATCGCCCAGAAAAACCCGATACTGTTCTGGTGTAACTTGTCCAGAGACAACTTGCGTGGCATCTCCCGGCAATGCTTCAATTACCACAGCATCGCCTTGCTGGAAAATCGGATCGCGACTGAAAGCAACGCCAGAAAAAGCACCCCGGACTTGTTTTTGAATCAGCACCGACATTGAAGATTCTGGCAAGTCGCGAGGAGCGCTTCGCGCATAGGCTTCGCGAGCGCGTCTATACTGGACAGCAGCTGGATTATTGTATGAAGCTAGAACGCGCGTAATCGCCTCCTCCAAAGCTTCCCCACTCGTCACATTTAATATTGTTTCGTACTGTCCCGCCGCCGAAGATTGTTCCGAATCTTCGCCCACCGCACTAGAACGCACCGCCAAGGGTTCTGTAACAGAAGGCTGTAGATACTCAATTAGCAGTGCCGGATCATCTCCTGGCGGCAAAACCCAACCCATCGGCACCGAATAACCCCAACGTTTCAACTGGGATAACGTGGCAGCTTTCTGACCGACTTTGTTTGCGTCTAACGGTTTATCCAGAGAAACGATAGCTTTATCACCTCGGAAAAAACGAAACACAGCCTTATTCCCATTTTGTGCTTGCGTGGCTGGAAGATCGAGGTCATCGGGGATATTTTGGTAAATCCAGGCGATGATAGAACTGAGAGCGATCGCGGCGACAACTTCCCCCGTGGTACGATTCGGCAAAAGTAGCTTCAGCACGGGTAACAAAATCAAAACCCAGATTCGCCCCAGCTTCCTCTCGCGTACCAGTGTAAAGCCAATTCCCCCAATTATAAATACTAAGACCGACACCACCGGGTCATGCACTACATAACCCCACACCACATTTGTTGTCCCCGCACCCCGCGCCATCCAATAACGCCCCATCACCAGCGCAATTAGGGCAATTAGCTCCCACGCTGGATCAGTCTCAAAGAAGGCACGAGCTAGCAATACTGCGGCAATGCCTTTAAAAGCCTCCGACAAGACCGCTAGAATACCCGCCAGCCGTCCCCCGTGATAAAAAGCCGCCGAGACTGACACATTCCTCGTGCCGAGCCTTGAGAGTTGCCTTCCAGACAATGCGCGAACAATCCAGGCAGTCAGGGGCAATCCTCCTAGTAGAGGACAGACAATAAAGATAAGTAGCGCTCCCCAAACTTGAGTCAGCGTCATGATTTCCGTTGTAATAACCTCTCACCTGAATTGTAGTAGTGTTTTTCAATGCCAAGGTACGCTCCAAGCGATCGCGCAAATTAAAATAAGCCGGACGACTGTAGGCGCTTCGCCTTCCCGAAGGGTAGTCGCCGCTATATAAACAAAGCCTGTCTAAGCAGGCTAGAAATCATACTTCTTCTTCTGCGTTCCTTTGCGATTCCTTTTGCGTTCCTTGGCGTTATAAAAATCTAACCTATGTCACTTTCCCGCTTTGTTACGTATAGCCCCGCTTACACTGTTGTCCCGACTTACGAATGTTTTAATCGCTGTACTTACTGCAACTTCCGCATTGAGCCGGGTAAAAGTCCCTGGCTGACTCTACAAGACGCAGAAGAAATATTAAAACGGTTGCAATGTCAAGAAGTCTGTGAAATTTTAATTTTAAGCGGTGAAGTACATCCCCAATCCTCACGCCGAAAGACCTGGTTTCAGTTGATTTATGACTTGTGCGATTTAGCATTATCAATGGGGTTTTTGCCTCACACCAATGCAGGGCCATTGAGCTTTACGGAAATGGCTAAGTTGAAAGAAGTTAATGTTTCGATGGGGTTAATGTTGGAACAATTAACGCCGCAACTTTTGCAGACTGTTCACAAACACGCGCCTAGTAAAGTTCCACAATTACGGCTGCAACAATTGGAATGGGCAGGAAAGTTGCAAATTCCCTTTACAACAGGGTTGCTTTTAGGGATTGGAGAAAGTTCAACCCATTGGTGGGAAACCTTGGATGCGATCGCGCAACTCCATCAAAGTTACAATCACATTCAAGAAGTAATCTTACAACCCCACAGCCCCGGCACTCAACAAAGTTTCGACGCACCACCTTTTAACCCGCATCAATTACCAGAAGTTATTGCCAAAGCCCGTCAAATTCTGCCAGCAGATATTACCATCCAAATCCCCCCCAATCTAGTTACAGATGACCGTTGGTTACTCGCCTGTATAGAAGCTGGCGCGAGAGATTTAGGAGGAATTGGGCCAAAAGACGAAGTTAATCCCGATTATCCTCATATTCAGCATCAGCAACTAAGAGACATTCTAGAACCTGCGGGTTGGGAATTAGTGCCTCGATTGCCAGTTTATCCTCAGTACGATGATTGGTTGTCAGATAGGTTGCATAGAGTTGCCAAGCAGTGGCGAAATGTTCTGCTTTTAGAAGAAGGCATAAAATAGAACCAGTTGTATCAACTCTCATATGACCAATTTAAGAAAAAATTGAATAGAAAATATACCCAAATGAGAACAGACCTCTTAGAACGCCCTCTAGAAGTGGTCACTAAACTTGAAAAACTTCTAGACATCAAGCCCGACAAAGACGAAACTCATTATAACCAGGGCAATGCGCTGTTTAAGCAAGATCGTTTTGAAGAAGCGATCACTAGCTACCACAAAGCTCTAGAAATTAGAAATGATGGTTACGACGCCTGGTACAATCGGGGCATTGTGCTGGTAAAGTTAGGACGCATTGACGAAGCAATTGTCAGTTGGGACAAAGCTCTGGAAATTCAACCGGACTTCTATGAAGCCTGGTACAACCGGGGAATTGCGCTAAGTGAGTTAGGACGCATTGACGAAGCAATTGTCAGTTGGGATAAAGCTCTGGAAATTCAACCAGACTTTAGCGAAGCCTGGTATCACAGAGGTATTGCACTATTTGACTTAGAACGCTTGGAAGATGCTTTTGCGAGTTTCAACAAAGCCATCAAGTTCAACCCTAATGATTACTGGAGCTGGTATAGCCGAGGTGTGGCTTTGACTAACCTCGGTAGCTATGAGGAAGCAATTCCCAGCTTCAACAAAGCTCTAGAAATTCAGCCTGACCATGAATGGAGTTGGGGTAGCCGAGGTGTGGCTTTGACTAACCTCGGTAGCTATGAGGAAGCAATTGCCAGCTTCAACAAAGCTCTAGAAATCCAACCCGATAGTTTTGAAGCTCGGTATAACTTGGGTAGTGTTTTATATCGATTAGGTCGATATAAAGAGGTAATTGTTAGTTACGACAAAGCTATACAAATAAAATCTAACGCTCAAGAAGTCTGGTACAACCGGGGCAATACATTCCTAAAATTGGGATGCTTATATGAAGCGCTTGCCAGCTATGATCAAGCCTTGAATATTCAA
The DNA here is from genome assembly GCF_014695915.1 of Trichocoleus sp. FACHB-40. Lineage (GTDB taxonomy): Bacteria > Cyanobacteriota > Cyanobacteriia > Cyanobacteriales > FACHB-T130 > Funiculus > Funiculus sociatus. The sequence goes on along the minus strand of NZ_JACJPF010000049.1, from coordinate 3,938 downwards.
CCTAACCTTTACCTAGCTTGGCAATACCGAGGCGTTATACTCTTAAAGTTGCGGCGCTTAGACGAAGCGATCGCTAGTTATGACAAAGCTCTTGAATTTAAACCAGACTTCCACGAAGCTTGGTATAACACGGCTTGCTGTTATGCCTTACAGGGTAATGTTGAGCAAGCGATTGAGAACTTGCAACAAGCCATTAGCTTGAGTCCTGATAAATACCTGGATATCGCAAGAAATGACTCAGATTTTGACGGTATTCGAGATGATGAGCGTTTTCAGGCTTTGATTCCGAAAGGAAGTAATAGGGAAGAAGAGGCACTGCAAGGGGCTTTACTTAAAAAAGCAGAACTGGAAGAATATGAATGGCTGAAAGCAGCCGTCAGAAATCCAGCTTTTGATTTTTTGAAAGACCCAGAAGAAGACATCTATACTTTAGCTGACGGCGAACCATTCCATGACCCAGAAGGGGCGAAAACTGTAGCCAGTGACCCAAATTATGGTTTTATAACAGACCCAGAAGAAGACATCTACACTTTAGCTGACGGCGAACCATTTTATGACGAAAGGTAAAATTTTTCTTGCGCCTTTTCCTTATGATGATTTATCGACTAATAAGGTGCGTCCAGCCGTTTGCTTAACTAACCCAGTAGGAGCTAAAAGACACATCATCTTGGCTTATATTACCAGTCGTATTCCATCTAGCTTACTGGAAACAGATATCCTGTTAGATAGCGCTCATCCCGATTTTTGTGCTTCAGGATTGCGCGTACCATCGACTATCAGATTGCATCAAATGGTAACAGTTTCTACAACCGTAATCCAGCGAAAATTGGGTGAATTGTCATCTGATACGCAGGTAAAAATTGCTGAAAAGCTGTGCAAGCTGCTGAGTGACTAATTGCGCGATCGCATTCTCACTAGGCCACAAGCGATCGCGCACTCCACCAACCCAGGAATAACATTTAAAATTTGTCTTTATAGTTATTTTTAATGAGCAATGCTACAGATTGGCAATTATAAAAAATATATAGTTTTATGAAATATTTAGTAGGGTTAGTAGTTTTTTCCGCTATAGGTTATTTTTTGATTGTAGATACAACCACTTTTTATAGACAATTTAAAATTAGTAACCAGCATAATCAATTACTAGCAGATTTTGGTAGACTTTTGATTTTAGGAGTAATGGCAGGAATTGGATATAAGGTTGCTTCAGAAACTTTTCAACAACCTAATGATTGGATAGTGTTTTTAGTCAAGGGCATAATCGGAGCTTTGTTAATACGTCTAGGTCGTGCAATCGTCTAGTTGTTTTTTGCATTATTAGTAGATTGGTTAACCAAATAAATGCTTGAATCAGCGGATAGGAAGTATAAAAAGTGTAATTGAAGTGTTTAATTTCCTGAGTTAGGCTGATGGCAAAGTAGCCACTGGCGAAAGGTAGATAAGCGCGATCGCATTCTCACTGACAGCAAAGCGCGATCGCATTCTCACCCATCCTCTACTTTGCATCCCTTAACATAACGATCCCAGAGGAAAAACCCATCGTAAAATAGACTAATGTCTTGTGAAGCCAAGTTTACTGGCGTAAAAATACCTATGCGTAGATTAGGGCGCTACGAGCAACCGCTGGGAATTGACTCCGACGACCACGAAATCTGGTACCGTCGTGGCGAAGCGCTGGCTAACTTAAAACGCAACGAAGAAGCACTGGTTTGCTTTGACAAAGCTATAAAACTTGCCCCAAAAAATCAAGCAGCTTGGACGTTCCGAGGCGTGGTGTTAATTCACCTCAAACGCTATGAAGAAGCGTTAACAAGTTGTGACAAAGCTTTAGAAATTGCACCAGAAGATAAAGAAGCTTGGATGTTCCGAGGCGCAGCGCTACATGGGTTGGGGCGTTACAAACAAGCTTACGCCAGCTATGACAAAGCTTTGGGAATCAAAAAGACATCCCTTTGGCAAAGACTAATTGAGAAAGTGGGTAATTGGTAATCGGGAATGGGTATTTTCCCCTCTCCCTTGCAGCAGGAAATTAGTAAAATAAATTTATAGAATTCAGGAGCCAGGTTATCTGGCACAAAACGCCTATCGAAACCATCTACGGTAATCTTCAAGGTTTAAAGTCCAGCCAGCTGAAGCAGCTAGAGAAACTTTATCATCAGCGGCTACCAGGCGATCACATTACGACAGCGGAATTCGCCCAGCGGTTGGCAGCAATTAGCACCGAAATCAATCAGCCTGTATCCGTCTACATTAATCGCCGGGGACAGGTGATTCGAGTCGGAGTGGGAACCCCCAGACAAACGCAGATTCCCGCTCTAGAATTGCCTCGTTACGGTGCAGAAAGACTCAGTGGTATTCGCTGCATATCTACTCAACTGAAATCAGAAGCACCGAGTGAAGCTGCATTGACCGCAATGGCAATGCAACGGCTAGACGTGCTGGCAGTGCTATCGCTGACTGGGGGAGGGTTTGAGCGACGCGGTGGGGGAGCCACAGGTTACATCAAAGAAACTTATCTAGCTCACCTAGTTCCCCATCCGGAAGCAATTTGGAATCTGTCGCCACCGATGAGCCTGGATGCGCTGAGTAACCAGGATTTTCTGGAACTGGTGGATGGACTAGAAGCCGAGTTTCAGCGAGAATTTGTTGCCAAGCAAGTAGACAGCGATCGCGATCGCGTCCTTCTGGTGGGGTTGATGACTCAAGACATGACACCCCTGCAATTCCAAGATGGATTGGAAGAATTGGCGCGGTTGGTGGATACTGCTGGGGGGCAAGTGTTGGAAACAATGCAGCAAAAACGTCCCCGTCCCCATCCCCAGACCGTGGTCGGCGAAGGTAAAGTGCAAGAAATTGCCCTGACTGCACAAACACTGGGAGTTAACCTGATCGTCTTTGACCGCGACCTCTCACCAGCGCAAGTCCGCAATCTGGAAACTCAGACTGGTATCCGTGTGGTAGACCGGACTGAGGTGATTTTGGATATCTTTGCCCAACGCGCTCAGTCTGGTGCTGGTAAGTTGCAGGTAGAATTGGCGCAAATGGAATATATGCTGCCGCGCTTGACTGGTCGCGGTCAAGCAATGTCCCGACTCGGCGGCGGTATCGGTACTAGGGGGCCTGGTGAAACCAAGTTGGAAACTGAGCGCCGGGGAATTCAGCGTCGCATTGCCAGACTGCAACAGCAAGTCAACCAGCTGCAAGCGCACCGTTCGCGGTTACGCTTACAACGGCAACATCAGGATGTTCCCTCAATTGCCTTAGTTGGATATACCAATGCTGGTAAATCTACGTTGCTAAATGTGCTAACTAATGCTGAAGTTTACACAGCAGACCAGTTGTTTGCAACTCTCGACCCGACTACGCGGCGTTTAGTCATACCCGATGCGGTGACAGACGAGGCGCAGCAGATTGTGATTACAGACACGGTAGGATTTATTCACGAGTTACCACCTTCTTTGATGGATGCTTTCCGTGCCACATTGGAAGAGGTGACAGAAGCGGATGCGCTGCTTCATGTGGTGGATTTGTCTCATCCAGCTTGGCAAAGTCAGATTCGTTCTGTGATGGCGATTTTGTCAGAAATGCCAGTAACGCCCGGGCCATCGTTGATTGTTTTTAACAAGATGGATCAAGTGGATGGCGATACTCTGGTGCTAGCAAAAGAGGAGTTTCCCCAAGCGGTGTTTATTTCCGCAAGCGATCGCCTGGGTTTAGAAACTCTGCGTTACCGCATCAGCCAACTGGTTCACTATGCGATCGCGCCCGGTTAAGCCTCTGGGTTCTCATGCAAAAAATACTTGAGAATAGCCCCCCTTAAAAAGGGCAGGGCTGATTCATTGGAAAAAGGAAAATAGACGATGCACATCATGAGACAAATGTCGAAGTGCTTTGGTGATCGAGGCAAAACCGTGCTGACGAAATAGATTGATGGCGAA
>NZ_JACJPF010000048.1 GCF_014695915.1 Trichocoleus sp. FACHB-40 | reverse complement strand
TCGCTCCCAGCGTCCCCCTGGAATGCCCACTCTGGTTCATGGTCTGCGGCAGTTGGAGTCGATCTTCCTCGGATGGAAACTTGCTCAGACTCCACTTGTGTGTACACGGTAGCCGCTTGCAAAGAGGGCAGGGGGTGAGGTTCTTAAATCTTCGCTTCTTCCCTTACCAACTTGTCCCAACCCAAATCTTTGAGGTTGTTATTCCGACGCAGGGGACGAGTTACCAATTCTAGAATGTCACGAGCATTAGTAAAGCCGTGAATCTGAGCAAAAGTGAACTCAACAGACCACTTTGTATTGATACCCCGTGCTTCCAATGGGTTAGCGTGAGCCATACCAGTAATTACAAGATCGATATTCTGCTCTTTTATCCGCTGAATTTGATTGTAATTATCTGGCTTCTCGATAATTTTGGGTGTAGGTACTCCCATTTCGTGGCAAGTCTTCTCTAACAACGCCAATTCAGCAGCTTGATAGCGCTTATCCATGTAGGGGATGCCGATTTCCGGGCAAGTCATGCCGCAGCGAATTAGAAACCGCGCCAAAGAGATTTCTAGCAAGTTGTCACCCATAAAGAAGACAGATTTGCCGCGAATCAGTTGGAGATAGTCTTCCAAATTTGCCCAAATTTGCGCTTCTCGCTCATCTAACCCTTGGGGTTCAATACCGAACACCGAGCAGATTTTTTCAATCCAGGCGCGGGTGCCATCGGGGCCAATTGGGAAGGGTGCGCCGATGAGTTTGCACTTGCGACGACGCATCAGAGTCGTGGCGGTGCGGCTGAGGAAGGGATTGACACCAGAAACATAATACCCTTCTTCCAGAACTGGTAGTTCGGTGTAACGCTTGGAGGGTAGCCAGCCGGAGACTTTAATGCCTTGCTTTTTCAGTTCCAGTGTCAGATTGGTAACAACGGGGTCAGGCAAGGAACCGAAAAGAACTAGCGGTGGATGCTTGACATATTCGGCTTCGTCTGCTGTTACGTCTTCTTTCTTTTTGCCAAAGTTGAGTAGGGAAGCGATCGCATTCCTTTCTTTCTTCTCAGTTTCCACTACGGGCGCTTGATCGGGACAACGCGCCGCCATCGCCGCCAGCACGGTGTCTTCCCCTTGGGTGAAGGCGTAATCTAAACCGTTGGCACGAGCTGTCACAATTGGGATACCGATTTCTGCTTCCAGCTTGGGTGCCAAGCCTTCCAAATCCATCTTGATGATTTCTGTGGTGCAGGTGCCAATCCAGACGATAACACTGGGGTTGCGATCGCGCTTAATTTGCAAGCACAGCCGCTTGAGTTCTTCATAGTCATTCAACTGAGCCGAAATATCCCCTTCTTCTAACTCAGCCATCGCATAGCGGGGTTCAGCAAAAATCATCACCCCCATCGCATTTTGCAGGAAATAGCCGCAGGTTTTCGTACCGATAACCAGGAAAAAACTATCTTCTATCTTTTGGTACAGCCACGCCACGCAGCTGATCGGGCAAAATGTGTGATAATTTCCGGTTTCACACTCATAAGTCAACGCTTGCGGTTCTGTATTAGCAAGGGTCATAGATTATTTTCCTCTCCAACTGGTATTTCTTAAATTGGCAATATTAGGTGTTAGTCGCGATCGCGTTTTACCCCTCGACAAGACTCATCGATTAAGGATGGAAGGCTACTAGCGTGGCTCTGTGGCTCTAATTTCGCTTCCTGCATACCTCCGGGAAGCATTTTGACAGCTTCCTCGTTATTTCCATCCTGCGGTGCGATCGCTTTTTCGCTTTGCACAAGGGTATTATTTAGCTCAACATCAGGGTTGAAGTTAAGCCCTAAAGCTTCCACAATTCGATCCGGATCGTTGTTCAGATCGACAATTAAGGGCAGCATCTCGGTCAACCGTGGCTCCAAAATTGACAGCGTTGCCAAGATGAAACTGGAAGAAGGACGACGTTGCCCTTCACTGTTAACCCAAACTCCCAGTTGCACCAGCCACGGTCGATTTTCTTGGTAATAGTCCAGCCACTTGACTTTTATAGATTTACGCAGCAGCTCGATATTCATTGAATAATTGGACAGTTGGAAGGTTGACAAGTTGCAAGCTTGCTCGTCAGTCTCTATTTCTTCCTCATTCGTCATTTGTCCTTTGCCAATAACTAAATTGGAGACTTTTTGACCAATGTTTGATAACCAATGACAACAAACCTGCAACATTTAACCTACAACCTTCAAACCATCATTAGATCAAGTTCTTCGTCCTCAGTCTTCACATTTGGCTTTGTGGGATTGAGGTAGAAGTCAGACAGCAAGGAGAACAACTCCCGATCTGGAGAATCATTAGGTACAACGCCCTCTGGAAGCGCCAGAATTTGGTCAGCAATATTTAGGTAATATTCGCAGACGTAGTTAAGCGAGGGGTCAGTTTCTGCCATTTCAAACAGAGTTTTGCCCTTGACGCGGGAAACGCGGATGTCTTCAATTAGGGGCAACACTTCCAGCACTGGCATCGGAACTGCTGAAATGTATTTGTCGATCAAGTCGCGCTTGGATGTGCGGTTGCCAATCAACCCGGCCAGACGCAGGGGGTGCGTCCGAGCTTTTTCCCGTACTGAGGCGGCGATACGGTTGGCGGCAAATAAAGCATCAAAACCGTTGTCGGTGACAATCATGCAGTAGTCGGAATAGTTGAGAGGAGCCGCAAAGCCGCCACACACAACGTCACCCAACACGTCGAACAAAATCACATCGTACTCATCAAAGGCGTTCAATTCCTTGAGTAGCTTTACTGTTTCGCCGACGACGTAACCGCCGCAACCCGCACCCGCGGGGGGGCCGCCAGCTTCAACGCAGTCTACGCCGCCATAGCCTTTGTAGATGACATCTTCCGCCCACACGTCTTCATAGTGGTAGTCCTTTTCCTGAAGCGTGTCGATAATTGTGGGAATCAGGAAGCCTGTGAGGGTAAAGGTGCTGTCGTGCTTCGGATCGCAGCCAATTTGCAGGACTTTCTTGCCGCGCTTGGCTAGCGCCACGGAAATATTACAGCTGGTTGTGGATTTGCCGATTCCGCCTTTTCCGTATACTGACAGTTTCACGCGCTTAGTCTCCTATAGTTTCATTTCAAACCAGGATGGTTGTCTTCCCTGAAAGGCAGTACATGAATCTTGGGGCTGCCCTCTTGAAAGTCAACTGTAGATTACTTTTGTTTGAAGGTTATGAAGTGAATTATTGTTCAATTGCCCAATAAAAGAAAGGGCTACTTGGAATACTTTACATAAATATAAGGATTATTCAGACGCATAGCAGTTTATGAAGCTCTCTGAGATTCACAAAGGCTCCTGAGAGTTATATTAGAGCTTTTTAACTATTTTATGTATTTTATATTTGTAAATCGGTACAATAAACAAAAAAAATAGATGATCTAAAAGGTTTATAGCAAAGGCGGAAACTAAAGAAACCAGGCAATTGAGGGGTCGGTCGGCAAACAGCAGGGGCGATAAAGTCTTAAATAGGCGTGCTAAGTCGGATAGACTTCGACTAATCGGCTAAACTGGCTGAAGAATATGGCTTTTTAAGAGGAGCTGAGAGTCTGATGTAAGTGAATTCGGAATAAGCGTGAATACTTGTTAAGTTTTCAGCAGTAGTTTTAAATAGATCGGGTTTGGGTTCATCGTCAGGGAGAGGCTGAACCTAACGATAAGAAACTAGCCTTATATATATAGGACTCTTGGATGCGGGAGACGCATTTATATTTAGTAGCCCTGCGATCGCATTCTAGGTAAATCGACTAAAAATGAACACAGAAAGTGACATTCTCATCATCGGCGGCGGCGCGATCGCTTTGAGCATCGCCGTTGAACTTCGCTTGCGGGGTGCAACCGTCACCGTGCTGAGTCGCGACTTTAAATCAGCAGCTGCTCATGCTGCTGCTGGGATGCTGGCACCACAGGCAGAAGGTATCGCGCCTGGTGCGATGCTAGATTTGTGTATGCGATCGCGCTCTATGTATCCAGACTGGGCCAGCAAACTAGAACAACTCTCAGGCAGATCCATCGGCTACTGGCCCAACGGCATCTTGGCACCAGTTTATGTTAGTAGGAACGTAAGCGATGCGGTGGTCAGCAAAGCATTGCCGCTAGAATCCGTTGCTAAAAGCGATGAATCCGCCACAACGCTTCACCCGTCCACACAGTCGTCAGTCGTCAGCACTTGGCTAGACAAAGAAGCAATTCATCAAATTCAACCAGGATTAGGTGCCGAAGTTGTCGGTGGGTGGTGGTATCCCGAAGATGGTCAAGTAGACAATCGCGCATTAGCTCAAGCATTGTGGATAGCCGCCCAGGAATTGGGCGTAACCCTCAAAGAAGGCGTTGCAGCTGAGGCGATACAGCAACAAAATCGGCGAGTAACTGGTGTCAGAACATCTGCGGGTGATTTTCGCGCCCAACACTATGTTTTAGCTACTGGCGCGTGGTCTAACGAATTGTTACCCCTACCAGTACATCCAAAAAAAGGGCAAATGCTATCCGTTTCATCCCCGCTGGTTGCTGGGGAATTACGTCGGGTACTGTATGGTGAGGAAATCTACATCGTGCCGCGTCGGGATGGAAGAATTGTAATTGGAGCCACCAGCGAGGATGTAGGATTCACACCCCATAACACCCCGACAGGTATAAAAACTTTGCTGGAAAGGGCTATTCGGCTTTATCCAGCCTTAAAAGACTTTCCTATTCAAGAATTTTGGTGGGGTTTTCGGCCAGCGACACCCGATGAATTACCAATTCTCGGCGCTAGCCCTTGCGAGAATTTAACCCTCGCGGCTGGTCACTACCGCAATGGTATTTTGCTGGCTCCCGTGACTGCTTCCGTTTTAGCAGACCTAATTTGGCAGCAAAAGTCTGACCCCTTGCTAGAGCATTTTCACTACTCCAGGTTCTACGCTGGATCTAGACTTGTTAATGCAACTCCAAAAATGCTTCAATTAAGCCGTCCTACTTCTTCTGAGCTGGATCAGTCCTCGGATCTCCCAGCCGACCCTTTAATAATCGCTGGTCGCACGTTCAAATCTCGCCTGATGACGGGAACGGGCAAGTATCGCAGCATAGAAGAAATGCAGCAAAGTGTTATTGCTAGCGGCTGCGAGATTGTGACTGTGGCGGTGCGTCGGGTGCAAACAAAGGCACCGGGACACGAAGGGCTGGCGGAGGCGCTGGATTGGACGAAAATCTGGATGCTACCTAATACTGCTGGCTGTAAAACTGCTGAAGAGGCGATTCGGGTGGCGCGTCTAGGACGGGAGATGGCAAAGTTGTTGGGACAGGAAGAGAATAATTTTGTCAAGTTAGAGGTGATTCCTGACTTGAAGTATCTGCTACCTGACCCGATTGGCACTTTGGAAGCAGCGGAACAACTGGTTAAGGAAGGCTTTGCTGTGCTGCCTTACATTAATGCTGATCCGTTGCTGGCAAAGCGTTTGGAAGAGGTTGGCTGTGCAACAGTAATGCCTTTGGGTTCGCCGATTGGTTCCGGACAAGGGATTAAGAATGAGGCGAATATTCAAATTATCATTGAGAATGCCGGAATTCCGGTGGTGGTGGATGCGGGGCTGGCAACGCCCAGCGAGGCTTCTCAGGCTATGGAAATGGGGGCGGATGCGGTTTTGATCAATAGTGCGATCGCGGGGGCAAAAAATCCGGCGGCAATGGCTCGCGCCATGAGTTTAGGTGTCCAAGCAGGTCGTCTGGCTAACCTCGCTGGACGTATACCTGTGAAAGTCTACGCCAGTGCCAGTTCTCCCCTAAGCGGCACGATTAGTGATTAGGGATTGGGAATTGGGGATTGGGGGCTGGGGAGTGAGAATTCTTCTCTTCTGCTCTGCCCCTAGCCTCTCAAATCCTAACTAGGGATTGGGGATTGGGGATTGGGGATTGGGGGCTGGGGAGTGAGAATTATCCTCTTCTGCTCTGCCCCTAGCCTCTCAAATCTGACTTTGTTAAAAAATATTACAAAAGTTAGAAAGTTTATCCAGCTTTTATTGTTACAATTGTTAAAACTTAAAAAGCCAAGGATATCATCTATGAAATACACAACCGAAGATGGCGGACGTTTGAACAATTTTGCAGTTGAGCCAAAAGTTTACAAAGCAGAACCACCAACAGAAGCCCAAAAGCGCAACTACCTCTTCCTAAGCATCGGCGCGATCGCTCTGCTTGGCGGCTTAATGTTCGTTGCTGTTTCAGCATCCAACTTAGGCTAATCCTACGCCCCTACACCTTCAAGGAACGGGCAGGAAAGGCAAAAGTGGAAAGTAACCCCAAACAGAGAAAATGAGTTTCTTTGTTTTGCCTTTTACCTTAGATTGGGCGCGTGTTTAAAGCTGAATATTCTTCATAGCGTCTAGTGCATTCTGGTAATTCTCTGTCCTTCCTTGGGCGCGGAACAGATCTGCGGCTTTCTGCAAATCTGCAACTGCTGATTTGCCGTTTCCTAATCGTGAGTGGGTAATTGCCCGGTTATAGTAAGCATCAGCAAATTTCCCATCTAAAGCAAGAGTTTGAGTGTAATCTTTAAGTGCTTTCTGATTTTCAGATAGACGGTTATAAGCTAACCCTCTGTTGTAGTAAGCTCTAGCACTCTTGGGGTCAATACGTAAGGCTTCGTTATAATCCTCAATTGCCGCTTTAGTATCCCCTAGGTCGTCGCGGGCATTGCCCCGGTTAATATAAACATTTGCATCTTTGGGATTGAGCCGAATCGCTTCCGTAGAATCTGCGATCGCTTCTTGATAGTTCTTTAGAAGATAGTGGGAATAAGCCCGGTTGCCGTAGGCATTAGCATAATCCGGATTTATTCGCAAGGCTTCAGTGTAATCTTTTATTGCATCTTGGTAAGCTCCCAGGATATGACGAGCATAACCCCGGTTGTAGTATGACTCTACATCGTTGGGAGCAAGACGGATAGATTCGTCAAAATCTGTGATCGCGCCTTTGAAGTCACCTGCATCTAGTTTGTCAACGCCCCGATTATAGAAATCGACAGCACTCATTTGAGTCTGGGCGATCTCATTGACATTCAGTAACTGACTAGAGGGATTGGCACGGACAGCAGAGGGAAGCCCACCGATTAGTGTTGAGATTAAGAGAATGGCGATATTTCTGCAAATGGATTTCATAGCTTGATCTTCTCGCCCAACTAAAAAGAACTGAGTGTTGAATAGAAGTTTTGAGTTATTAATTAGTTCCTCGTTACTCCTGAATCAACATTCAGAACTATTTTAAGTTGCAGCTGGCTGAACTTCTTGATCTACCAACTGCCGAAACTGGATCACATCTTGCCGAGGATCGGAGTGGCTGACACTAACGGACAAGCGATCGCCCAATTTCACCGACTTGGTGAAACGCATTGCCAACTCTAAGCCCAAATCCTCTAACAAAATTAATCCCAACCTGTCGTCTTCTCGCAGCCAGCGCAACATCAACGCCTGCCAAACCTGATCGGCGTGACGGCGCAGATACTCCAGACCCCAATAACGATTTGTCTGGCGTTCCACTAATCTTGCTTCTTGGGCCGCAGTGCCGATACCCAGCATGACTTCTTGCAACTCTTGGGCTGAAAATGGGGTTGGTTCGCCGCGCAGGTGTGCCTTAAGCTGGAAGTGAGCCAGCAAGTCGCTGTAGCGGCGAATTGGCGATGTCACCTGAGTGTAGGTTTCCAATCCCAAACCTGCGTGTCTTCCTGGCGTGGTACTCATTTCACTGCGAGGCATACGCCCGCGCATGGCACAATACCGGACTGGGCCTGCTGGCAGTTGCAACAATTCCTCTTCTGAGGGAAGTTCCGGTTGGGGTTGACTCCGGAAAGGCAGGGGAATATCGTGAGCCTTGGCGTACTTAGCTGCAACTTCCCCGGTGAGAATCATCATCTCTGCCACGAGTTGCCGTGCTGGGGAGTCTTCCAGAATGTCAATGGTGATTTCGTCACCATTAACTTTAATCATCGCCTCTGGCATATGGATGTTAATCGCCCCTTGAGACTGTCGCCATAACTGGCGCAGTTTAGCCCACTTAGCGATCGCTGCTATCTCCGGTTCTCCCTGGATACCCAGTTGCAGCATCTCATCCACGTCTTCATAAGTCAGGCGATAAGTCGGCTTGATTATACTGGCTTGGATGCCATATTCTTGTACTGCACCGACTTCATCCAAAATCACCCCAAACGAGAGCGCACTACAAATTTTTCCCTGAACCAAACTCATTGGCCCAGTTGCCAGTTCCGGCGGGAACATCGGAATCATCCCCGTCGGTAAATACACCGTAGTGGTGCGCCGCCTGGCTTCCAAATCTAATTCGTCGCCTGGAGAAACCAAACGCGAGGGGTCTGCGATGTGTATCCAAAGCTTTTGACGACCATCTTCGAGGTATTCAACACTCAAACCGTCGTCTATTTCTTTGGTACTTTCATCATCAATCGTATAAACCTTCAAATGAGTCAGATCCAGTCGGTTGTCTTCCAGATCGCTCGGCGTTTCTTTAGCATATTGCTTCGCCACGTCTAACACCTTATCGGAAAAGTGAACTGGGATCTGACTGCGCCGCACATACAGGTTTTCGTGCGGACTCCACAATCCCAAATCTACCAGCAGTTGAAAAGCAGCTTGAGGAGTTCCGGGTCGTCCTAGATCGTTCATGGTTTCTAGAACGGGGGCTGGCGGGGGATAGGCGCGGTTCAGAGATTCTTGATTTAAGCCAGCACGAAGCATATCTGCTAGCACTGCGGCATACTTTTCTATTGCTTCTAGGCGTTGGCGATCGCGGCGATCCCACTCCACCTGCTCGCCTGCGATCGCTTTCGTTAAGCGTGCCATAAATTCTTGCCGCGAGGTGCGCCGCTCTTGCTCGACTTCTACTTGATGCTTTAGGTCGGCTACTTGAGTTGCGCTCCGAGGCTCATAGCGATCGCCCTTTTGCTTGAAATACAGTTTATCTTCAGACAGCAAACAGTGAGCCGCGTACACCAGTGGCGGACTTTGGTCGGAAAACAGCACTGATGCCATTTCCATTGGAGTAACGGTCGTCCCATCCTCTACCAACAGTTCCCATGCTACTTCTATACTTGTTGGGTCTAGATAGCGCTGCACCTCTTGCAGGAAACTGGAAATCTGTGCAGGCTTATAGCTTTGACCTGCCACCTCATAGGTAATTTGTCGGGGATGGATGGTGTGGGATTGATTTTTGTCGTCTACCACAATCCAGTGCGTTTTCCCCTCTGGACGTTCTGTGACAGCAAGACGCCGCTCTCCATGCAGCCTAAACTCTATTAACGTTCCCTTCTCCACAAGTTTTTTGGCTTACCCTGTAATCGTTCATCGGACAGCCTATCTTCGATTTTAGCGGCGTAGCGATTTTAGATTTTGTGGGGGCGAAGCAGTTTCTCCGCCTCCGATGATTTTAGATTCATTCAATCCAAAATCCAAAATCCTTGTATCCTAAATTTATTTACCCTTCGGCGTTGATAAAAGGTAACAAAGCTAGAATGCGAGCGCGTTTGATAGCCACAGTCAGGTCTCTTTGTTGCTTTGACGTTAGACCTGTAATGCGACGTGGCAGAATTTTACCCCGTTCGGTGATAAATTTCCGCAACAGTTCGACATCTTTGTAGTCAATTGGATCGTCAGGTTTAATGGGGGAAAGGCGGCGACGGAAGTAAGTCATCGGTAATTTTATTTGTTAGTGGTCAGTTGAAATCAAGGATTGTTTTCTTCCGATTAGCCAAGGATTACTTGATTTCCTTGTGAATCGTGTGTGTGTTGCAGTGGGTGCAGAACTTCTTCAGTTCCAGTCTTGCCGTGGTGTTACGGCGGTTCTTCGTGGTTGTGTAGCGGGAAACACCTGGCGATCGCTTCGCTTGGTTTGTGCGACACTCGGTGCATTCCAACGTCACAATCAGTCGAACCCCCTTCTTACTTGCCATAATGCTATTTCTACAAGATCCAGAGTTTGAACAAATTTAACCACAAATTACTATTATTTCATACGATTCGTCACTTTAGCAACTATTTTTTTTAGTCGGATATCTAGTGAGAAACCTCGACGTGTCTGCACTATGCAGGTTCGCGCTACCCGGTCATGGAATGCCTGTTGCCACTCGGCATCAGCAACAGCCACCCCAAAATCGACTGCTAGGGGAGTAACCAAGAGCAGCAAAGATAGTCCGTTAGTTACGCCAATGCTCAGTCCAATCATAGCCAAAAGACTAGCAAGTCCCAGAATGCCTTCCCGCTTGGTTAGCTCAAAAAGTCCGGGTGTCTTACGGAATTTGGGGTCGAGAACTTTCATATCCATTGCCCAACGTCCCAAACTCTGCCCTTTATTTTTGGCTGGCAGAAGCACCCGCAGACCCAACCATGCCACAATAAAAACTACTATCTGTGCGATCGGGACTAGGCCGGGAGTGTTTCCGCCGAAGGGCAAACTAATCAGCCAAATAGCCACAAAATCAATCGCGTAGGCAGCACACCGTCGCTCAATCGGAACTTTGGGTAATCGGCTGGTGGCTAGTTCGTTTGGCATGAAAAGAAGTGCTGACTGCTGAGAAGGGGACAAAGCAAGCAGTTCATGCTGGCTATTTCTATATTAAGCTTTTGTCCGTTGTGCTTCCTAGACAACTAATCCATTATGGCAATGCTGTCGGTTAAACAAGCAGAGACAATAATTTTCCATTTAGTGCAACCTCTGGATAGAGAGATGGATACTGAGGTTGTAGATTTATTAGCTGCTAATGGTCGCATTTTAGCGGCGGCGGTAACGAGCGAGTTGGATTTTCCCCACTGGGACAATTCGGCGATGGATGGGTATGCGGTGCGATATGCTGATGTCGCTGGTTGTAGCGCCGAACAGCCAGCCTTGCTGGAAATTGTAGAGGAAATTCCGGCTGGATATCAACCACAGCGATCGCTCGAACCCAGACAAGCTGCCCGAATTTTGACCGGGGCGGTTATGCCTGACGGTGCTGATACAGTGGTAATGCAGGAAGTGACACGGCGAGAGGAAAACCGAGTCTTTATTTTAGCTTCCCCAGAACCGCAAGCTTTTGTGCGTCATCGCGCATCTTTTTACCAGGCGGGAACGCCGCTTTTAACAGCGGGAATAATTCTCAACGCTCCAGAAATCGCTATTCTAGCAGCTGCTCAATGTTCTGAGTTGCCAGTTTTCCGGCGCCCTCGTGTGGCAATTTTGTCCACTGGTGACGAGTTGGTGACACCAGACCAACCCCTGAAACCCGGTCAAATTGTAGACTCAAATCAGTATGCCTTGGCTGCTTTGGTAGCGCAGAGTGGCGGAGAACCGCTGATGCTGGGAATTGTACCGGATGAGCCAGAAGTTCTTAAGGATGCGATCGCCCAAGCTGTCTCTAGTGCTGACATGGTACTATCTTCCGGCGGTGTATCGGTGGGCGATTATGATTATGTGGATGAAATTCTCGCTCAACTGGGTGCAGAGATTCATCTTCGTGCTGTTGCAGTTAAACCTGGTAAACCGTTAACTGTCGCGACGTTTTCTAATAACCAACATCCGATTTTGTACTTTGGTTTACCGGGAAATCCCGTGTCATCTTTGGTGAGTTTTTGGCGGTTTGTACAACCTGCCATCAAGAAACTTGCAGGTTTAGCCGCAGGATGGGAACCTGTATTTATGGAAGCGCGATCGCGTCAGGACTTGCATTCAGACGGCAAGCGAGAAACCTACCTTTGGGGCAAACTACATTTAGTAAACGGTGCCTACGAATTCCAGAAAGCAGGTGGTAGCCACAGTTCTGGTAATTTAATTAACCTAGCTCAAACCAACGGTCTTGCAGTTCTAAGAGTAGGTCAAGCTTCCATAAAAGCTGGAGAGCCAGTGCAAGTTTTACAAATTAACTAAACTGACATTGTGTAACTTTATTTGAGCAGTCAGGAGGCGGTCGCCTCCAGCTTATTGCGAATAGTGCAAAATATCAGTTTACCAAAACCCTCGTTTCCCACTCGGTAGCACTGTTGCCCAATTCGTCTTCGCCTGCGCCAGCTGCTCCTCGGTAATTTTTGCCCCGGTGAGATTAGCACCGCATAGATTTGCCCCTCGGAGATTAGCATGGTTGAGATAAGCAAAGCTCAAATCTGCGCCACGCAGGTCAGCTCCTTCCAAATTAGCAGTGCTAAAGTAAGCCCTGCCTAAATTTGCCTCCTTCAGAATTGCCCCAGTTAAACTCGCCCTACCAAAATCAGCATTAGACAGGTCAGCTCCCTGAAGGTTGGTTTTATTCAACTTTGCCTGATGAAAAATCGCTCCCGATAGATTGACCCGCTGAAGATTAAGCAAGCTCAAATCTTGCGAAGCAAAGTCTCTTCTACCTTTTGTGTAGTAATTTAGTACGCTGACTGCATCCAGCTTCGCCGGAAGTTTTGCCTTAGAACCACCAGTAGCATCGCTGTTTTTCAGCGTAGTTGTATAACCATTACCAGGCAAAGCCCGACTATGAATACCGCCCCCCGTTTGCTGGTCATTCGCTTCTAACCTGGCTCGACGCGCTTTAATTGCCATAGCCAGACGTTCTGAGGTTGACGTACCAGCCGAAGGGGATGAGGAGTAAGTCGGAGAGCTTAAATCTCCGGTGTTGAAGCGGCCGCCTGGTTGTCGCTGCGGGGTAGCTTTACCTGTTGTCAAGCCTTGAGCCAAAGTGTCAAGATAAGGTTCAAGGTCAAGCGCTCTCAAGACTTCTTCGGAAGACTGATAGCGATGACGAACTGAAACCTCCAGCATTTTCTTGAGGACGTCGGTGAAATGAGGGCTGATATGAACGTGCTTTTGCCAGAGCATTTCGCCCGTTGTCGGATTGTAGTCTAAGTCTTTTGGCGATTTTCCGGTCAGCAGATAAATGCAGGTGACACCCAAAGCATACAAATCGCTGGCATAAACTGGGCGCATCGCCATCTGTTCTGGTGGCGCAAATCCAGGTGTGCCAATTGCGTAAGCTGTTAAAGCTGTTTGCTCAGAACTGCTTGCTGCCTGGTTGACTTGGTTTTTCACCGCTCCAAAGTCAATCAGAACCAGTTTGCGGTCTTGTTCGCGGCGAATCAAGTTAGCTGGTTTGATGTCTCGGTGAATTACCTGCTGGCTATGGATATATTGCATCACAGGCAGGATTTCGCTCAAGAATTGCTTGACCCCAGCTTCGCTCAAGGGGCCAGATCCTTTCACTTCCTGCTGTAGAGTTAAGCCGCTAATATACTCCTGTACCAGATAAAACTGCTGATTGTCTTCAAAGTAGTCCAATAGGCGAGGTACCTGGGGATGATTGCCAATCTTTCCCAGGGTTCGTGCCTCTCTTTCAAATAGCTCGCGTGCCATTTGTAAGACTTGGGCTACGGTAGTTGCTGGTCTCAGTTGCTTGATGACGCAACTTGGCTCACCAGGCAGAGACTCATCATGAGCTAAGAAGGTAGCTCCAAAACCTCCTTGCCCTAAGGCGTCCAGCACTCGATAGCGCTTTCTCAGCAGGAGTTTGGAACCACACGCCCGACAGATTTCGGCGTGTTTGATGTTTTGAGGACTAGGACAAGCGGGATTAAGGCAGTAGCTCATTCAGACTCACCGGGATGCTGCAACCGGATATTGCTACCCTAACTTAAATTATCCAGGCATTAAAGGACAATAAGAATGTTGATTATACGGACAATTCTTTAAAGAGTGCCTGAAGATGGTTTATCTTCCTATAAAGAATTTGCTAAGCGGGGGTAGCTGCAAATTTCAGGATGTTTTTCCATCATTGCAGAAGAGGAGGTATAAAAATGTAATCAAACCAACGGGCTAATAAAGGTTAGGGTGCATGGCAACAAGAACTGTTTCCATTTCTTTGATAGCACATCCGGAAGCAGTCTTAGGTGAATGGTTTTACCCTTCAAACTTAATCAAGATAAGGTAATGAGGGTAGTTATAGGGTTGAGCGGTAAAATGATCGGGGTGAACTAGGTAAAAACATAGAGTAAATGCGTATCTCTCTCAACTGGCTGCGAGAATTAGTTGATTTGACGATGACCCCAACCCAGTTGGCGGACACGCTGACTATGGCTGGGTTTGAGGTGGAAGACATTGAAGACCGCCGGACTTGGGCTGATGGGGTGGTGGTGGGGAAAATTGTGGAGATTCAACCCCACCCGAATGCGGATAAGCTCCGGGTCTGTACTGTGGATGTGGGGGCAGCGTCTCCTTTGAATATCGTCTGCGGGGCATCGAATGCGCGGGTTGATATTTATGTGCCTGTGGCAACTGTGGGGACTTATCTGCCTGCTGTTGAGTTGAAGATTAAACCGGCTAAACTCCGAGGTGTGCCTTCGGCTGGGATGATCTGCTCTTTGGCGGAGTTGGGTTTGGCGAAGGAATCGGCTGGGATTCATATTTTTGAGCTGGAGAATCCGCAGTTGGGTAGCGATGTGCGATCGCTTCTCGGTTTAGATGATGTAATTTTAGACTTGACTTCTACAGCGAATCGTGCTGATGCTCTGAGTATGGTGGGCGTGGCGCGGGAGGTGGCGGCGCTGACTGGTGCGGCTCTCCGACTACCAGAAGTTAGCTCTGTGTCTATCCCAGAGGGAAGTGCAGGTTTAAGTGTGCGAATTTCGGAGCGGCAAGCTTGCCCCGCCTATATTGGGACGGTAATTGAAAAGGTAAAAATTGCGCCTTCTCCGGCGTGGTTGCAGCAGCGATTACAAGCGGCTGGGGTGCGCCCGATTAACAATGTGGTGGATATTACTAACTACATTTTGCTGGAATGGGGGCAGCCGCTACACGCTTTCGATCGCGATCGCTTACAACAGATTGCAGGGGGCGACACCTTGACTATCGGCGTGCGCTTTGCCAATGGCGGAGAATCCCTGAAAACGCTGGATGGACAAACTCGCACCTTGCAACCCCAAAATCTGCTGATTACTGCCAATGACAAGCCTGTGGCTTTGGCGGGGGTGATGGGCGGTGAGGAAACAGAAGTTTATCAGGGTACTGAGAATTTAGTTTTAGAAGCGGCTTTGTTTGACCCGGTAGCAATTCGACGATCTGCTCGCAACCAGAATTTAAGGACGGAAGCCTCTGGACGCTACGAACGGGGGGTGAATCAGGCAGAATTGGGGGTGGCTTGTCAGAGGGCGATCGCGCTTTTGACCCAGTTCGCTAGTGGCACTCCTGTGGCTCAGGAAGTTGCCGATACTCGTCCTGACCCTTCCGCTTGGATGCGTTCGATTGAGCTGCGTCTTGACCGGATAAACCAGGTTCTAGGGCCTGTAGAGTTGGGAGATGCTACTGGTGAAATTCAACCGGAAGATGTGCAGCGGATCTTGACTGCGCTGGGATGTGAACTAACGCTGGGGACTGGGGACAAGGGACTGGGGACTGGGGACAAGGGACTGGGGACTGGGGAAGGGAGACACGGGAGTCCCAATCCCCAATCCCCAATTCCCAATTCCCAATCCCCAATCCCCAATTCCCAATCCCCAATCCCCAATTCCCAATCCCCAGTCTGGATGGTGAAAGTACCACCCTATCGTTACCGAGACTTAGAGCGGGAAATTGACTTGATTGAAGAAATCGCCCGTCTTTACGGCTACGATAATTTCTGCGACACTCTACCAGATAAAACTGAACCTGGGTATCTTTCCTCCGACCAAATGCTGACGCGCAAGCTGAGGGAAGCTTTGCGGGGAGCAGGATTGACAGAAGTAATGCACTACTCTTACTCTGTGGCGAAGACAGAGGACGATCGAGACGTAGCGATCGCTAATCCGATGTTCGCAGAATACTCATCGCTGCGAACTGAGTTGGTATCTGCCTTAATTAATGCTTTCCAGTACAATTTGGAGCAAGGCAACGGTTCCTTGAACGCCTTTGAGATTGGTCGGGTATTCTGGCGGGAAGAGGACGGACTAATAGAAGCTGACTCGGTGGCGGGAATTATCGGCGGCGACCCCACTCAAGGTACTTGGACGCGGGGAGGCGCATTACAACCGATAACTTGGTTTGAAGCTAAGGGAGTGCTGGAAAGTTTGTTTGCACGGCTGGGAATGCCTGTAGAATATCAACCAGACCGACGCGATCCGCGCCTGCATCCGGGACGCACAGCTTCTTTGTGGTTGCAGGGTGATCGTTTGGGTACGTTTGGGCAACTGCATCCCCAGATGAGGCAACAGCGGGGTTTGCCAGATGCTGTCTACGTTTTTGAGATGGATTTGGATGTGGTCTTAGACTACCTGGATCGGGATGAAAACCTGATACCTGTGTTCAAACCTTTCTCGACTTTCCCTGGTGCTAACCGGGATTTGGCTTTATTTGCCTCGACTAAAATTTCTGTAGCGGAAATTAAACGAGCGATCGCGTCTGCTGGCGGTGCTTTACTGGAATCGGTGGAATTGTTTGATGAATATCGCGGTCAAAATGTCCCAGAGGGACAGCGAAGTTTGGCGTTTCGGTTAGTTTACCGCGCCAGCGATCGCACTCTCACCGATGAAGATGTCGAACCAGTACATCAAAAAATTCGAGAAGCCCTGGTCGAGAAATTTAGTGTCAGTCTGAGAAGTTAAGTTTTGCTAATGGCTAATTATTTATATTAGCCATTAGCAATTAACCATTAGCCATTAGCCATTAGCCATTAGCCATGACTAAATATGTGATGTGGGGAAGTTATTGCGAGGATGTTTTAGAGAAGCGATCGCCTTATCGCCAAGCACATCTAGATGGTCTTGCAGCCCAAAAAGAATCCGGTGTTTTAATTACCATTGGCCCTACTAAGGATCTCACCAAAGTCTTTGGTATCTACGAAGCCGAAGACGAAGCCACTGTCCGTCAGTTAATCGAAGCCGATCCTTACTGGCAAAACGGCATTTGGACAGAATACGATGTCCGCGAATGGATTCAAGCTTTTTAAATACAGGACTTACGCAGTTAATTAGTGAATGCCTGATTCTGTTGTAAGGGCATCGCAATGCCCTTACAGCGTGTTGACGTGCGTAAACCCTAAAATAGTCTTTCGTTAGTGCGTTTACCCTCCGATGGTGGCGCTACGCGAACAAAGCTTGCTTTACGCAGGCTTTCAAGGTTTTAATCCGCGCAGGCGGACGAAAGTTTCTGTAGCCGCAAATTACATTCACAGGAGCTTATTTTAATAAAATTTTATTTAAACGCTGCAATATTTTGGGCAATTGATGTTAGTTCACCCAAATACACAATTATTTCTAAAACTAAGTTCCTATACCATAGCTTTACCATTTCTGAACACTGCCTTAAGGCAGATATACAAAAAAGGACATAACTCGTTAAATTTAAAAAACGTCTATCGAAAGGCTAGACTCTTACTCTTACAGTACCACTAAAATTTATGGTATCAACTCCTCCATCTCAAGCTTCATCAAGTCAATATGAAGTTACCGATCCAACAGCAGAAGTTGAAGTTATAGTCTCGGAAACTAAACCGGACAGCGAAATAGATTTAGAATTTCTTTATACCAGAGATATTGAATTTCGCCAAGAAACCATTTATTTCATCGTTGTAGACCGCTTTTATGACGGTGATCCTGACAACAGCGAAGGCCCAAATCCTGAACTTTTCGACCCAGAATCAAAGGATTGGGGAAAATATTGGGGTGGAGATTTACAGGGAATTATTGATAAACTCGATTATTTAAAAGATATGGGAGTTACAGCACTTTGGCTGACTCCCTTATTCGAGCAAGTTGAAGCATTATTTGTTGAACAAGCCGCAATTCATGGCTACTGGACAAAAGATTTTAAACGCATCAACCCTCGCTTTATTGGCAAAGATGAAGAACCTTCACTCAACAAGACCCAAGAAACTAGAAATACAATTTTTGATAAATTAGTTGCTGAATTACACCTCCGGAAAATGAAACTGGTGCTGGATATTGTGTGTAACCACAGCAACCCAGACTTCAGCGGTAAGAAGGGTGAACTTTACGACGATGGAGTGAAAATTGCTGATTTTAATGATGACAAAAATGGCTGGTATCACCACTATGGTGAAGTAAAAAACTGGGAAGATGAGTGGCAAGTTCAAAACTGTGAACTGTCTGGTTTAGCCACCTTCAACGAAAATAATGTCGAGTACCGAAACTACATTAAATCAGCAATTAAACAATGGTTAGACCGGGGAGTTGATGCTTTGCGGGTGGATACCGTTAAGCATATGCCTATCTGGTTTTGGCAAGAATTTAACGCTGATATTGTAACCCACAAGCCGGATGTTTTCATCTTTGGCGAGTGGATTTTTAGCGACCCTCGAAGTGAACTTTCGGTGGAATTTGCCAATGAGTCTGGGATGACAATTCTAGACTTTGGTCTTTGTTTAGCAATTCGAGCAGCTTTGGCGCAAGGCGCTGAAGGTGGATTTCACCTGATGCAGGATGTTCTAGATTTGGATCATCGCTATTACGGGGCGACTGAGTTGATTACATTTATTGATAATCACGATATGCCCCGATTCCAGTCTTTGAATCCCCATCCAGAGATGCTCAGGGTAGCGATCGCTTTCATTATGACCTCTCGCGGCATTCCCTGCATCTATTACGGCACAGAACAGTATCTCCACGACGATACAAACGGCGGTAATGACCCCTACAATCGCCCCATGATGACTCAGTGGGATACCAATTCACCCCTTTATCGAGATATCCGGTTACTCTCAGGTTTGCGACGACTAAATCCTGCGGTATCTATGGGGAGTCAGTGGCAAAAATATCTGACACCTGATGTTTATTGTTACGTTCGTCGTTACCGAGATTCTATACTTTTTGTGGCGATGAATCGTGGTGAAGCTGTTAAGCTGGAATCAGTTGATACAGAATTACCAGAAGGAGAACATACCGATATTTTGTCGCGGCGCAAATTTGAAGTTAAAGACGGAGAGTTACAAAACTTAGAACTAGAAGCACAGGATGTAATTGTCATCAGTCACGTTGGGGAACGCATCAAAGGGCAAACCATTGTGCGCGTACAACTCAATGCTGTAGAAACAAAGCCTGGAGAAACTGTTGTGGTAATGGGAGATTGTCCGGAGTTAGGTAATTGGGATATATCCAAAGCTTACCCTCTGGAATACATCAACACTAACACTTGGTTTGGGGAAATTCCCTTTAACGAAAGTGCTGGAAAGTTGATTACTTATAAATACGCGCTGTGGCGTGAAGGTCAGTCACCATTACGCGAAAATAACGTCGGTCGTCGTTGGGTTATTGCCAACGAAGGGACGGTAAAATGGCGCGACAAATGGGCGACAGGACGCGAGTCTTAACAAGATAAAGAGTAAGAGGCAAAAAGGCAAAAAAAGGTACATTTGCTACTTAGAACGATTACCTTAGCATACCTTTTCTCCTTCTCAGGCTGTGGCCTGGGAACGCATGAATAAAGCTCTGTCTCTCGTTTCCAATCCAAACAGATTTCAGCTCAAGAGGAGGCTCCAGCCTCCTCTTTACATTTCCAGTTCTGGGAATGAGAGAGTAAGTAGAATAAAACCCTATTCCCTCAGCCTTAGCATCATAGCTTAACAGCTTTGCCGATATAGCATACAGAAGTGTCATCGTTAATTTGGATGTTAAATAACTCTGCCCTGTCCCCATGTCTGCGACTATTTAACCCTTTAAATACCATATTTCTCAGCGTTTTAAAATTAGTGCCATCAGTCAGATCAAACCCCTTAATTTCAAGATTTTTGAAACCAGTTGTTTCCATTAAATCAATTAATTCATTGGGTTTAATAAATTTATTCCAGTCGTGAAGCCCTCGCGGTATTTGCTTTAAAATATCCTCCAAAAGCCAAATCATTATCACTTTTGACTTAAAAGTTCTGTTGATTGTATCAAATAAAAACATTCCATTTTTCTTTAATACTCTGTAAGCTTCTGAGATAACTTTTTCCAAATCGGCGATATGCTCTAAAACATCAAAACACACAACGGCATCAAATGTATTTTCCTCATAAGGGAGGTCTTCAGCAGTTCCCCATTTGTAGTCAATTAGTAGGTCGCTCTTTTGGGCGTGTTCTTGTGCTGCTTTAATTGAGGTGAAAGATAAATCTATACCAGATACATTAGCTCCTCGCTTGGCTAGGAATTCGCAGGCTAATCCACCTCCGCAACCCACATCCAAAACTTTGAGTCCTTTCCAATTGGGGACATAGCTATTAAAAAATTCAAACCTAGATTTGTTTAAATGGTCAGGCAGATATAATACCTCATCTTCCTTCCACCATTTATCAGCATTCAAGTTATAGTATTCCAAATCATTTTTAATCATGGTCTATCCCCTGTTCTAACTCAATTTCTCAATCTACAGCTCTAATCAAAGCGGTTAGCTGTAGATTGTTAATTGTTATGCTGATGAAAACGCAACGCTTTGCGATCGCGTTTCCAGCACTGCCCTAACAAACACTTTGTTTATATAATTTCAAGTTAGCTACTAATGTTGGTGGCTTGCTTGTACCTGAAGAGTTGATTTATTGTTAAATCAGTCGGTTACAAGTTATACACGCTGCTGGTATTTGGTTTGTAAAGATAAAGACATACGCAGTGAAGGCAGGGTTGGCTAATGCAGAATAAGTATTTTTTCTTAGTAATAACTACCCTTTATAAAATTTTTTAGCTTCTTTACCTAACAGACAGAAGCTTTTCTTTATCTTCAGAAACTCCCTTCAGGGAAAGGCGCGATCGCACCTTTATTAAAAAGGCAAACAAAAAACAACGCAGAGAAATATTTAACTCTGCGTCCCTTTACGTACCGAGAGCGTTTTAATCCAAAATGGCTAATAGTTCCAGAAAAACTGCATTTGTCCAACCAAAACCAATTTCATTGGAACTGTAGCCGAAGTGGATTTCATCAGAAACATCGGCTGAACAGTTATAAACGTCGTATTTCTCTAGGAGTGTTCCAGTTCTTTCAAACTCTTGAACTAACAAAGATATAAAGTTTCGCGCTAAACGTTTAGCATCTTCTTCGTAACCATATCGCAGCAATCCTTGAACTGCAATTAATTGTAATGGCGCCCAACCAAAGGGAGCATCCCATTGACTTCCGGTGACGCGGGTACTGGTGAGTAATCCTCCGGGGGCCTCAAAGTCGGGCAAATTTTCTACAACTCTTTTTGCTTGTTCTTCGGATGCGATACCTGCCCACAAAGGATAAAATGTTGTGGCAAATTCATAGTTGCGACGTTTGCCAGTGTGAAAGTTGTAATCAAAGTAAAGTCCGGCTTCTTCATCCCAGAGAAATTTGTCAATTAATTGGCGGCGGGATGCAGCGCGATCGCGCCATTGATGGGCAATTTCTTTGTATCCTAAAATATCGTTAATTTCTGCTATATCTTCCTCCATTTTGTAAATCAAAACGTTCAGGCAAACGGGAGCATAATGAATAATATCTACATTGAAAGGGCCAAAACGATAAGATGGGTCGAAACCAGACTCTCGCATTGTCCTATCGCCTTTGTAGAATAAATCAGTTAAGCGATCGCTCTCTCGGTCGTAATACAAACTAACATCATAAGCTTCGACTTCAAATTTACGATAATATTCTCGTACCCGGTCATAATGAGTTCTTCCCTCCTCATCCCGTTCGGAAATAAGCACTTCTGGGGCTGGCCCTTCACCTAAAGCAAAATAGCGAGAAAGTCCTGTCGCCTGATTCAAGTGTGGTGGCAAAGTCCAGTAGTAATAAAAACTTTCTGTTGCTGACAATACAGATTGCAGCCACTCCTTATCCTGAGTGTGTTGATAGAGTGCCAGAATCATTGGTGTTAATACAGGTGGTTGCGATCGCGTCAGCATATACGTCCGATTTGCATTTAAAATCGTCCCGTAATGCACAATTTCATATATTAACTGTTCCACCAAACTTTTCGCTAATTCTAGTTCTCCATCCCGTAGTAATCCTAATTGGATGAAATAACTATCCCAGCCATACATTTCATTAAAGCGACCGCCAGGAACTACATATTCATGAGGTAAATAGAGCAACCCATGTTCTTCAATTTGCTCAACTTCGGCTGGTAAAGTTCTAATTTCGATTTGATTAAATTCTTCCTGACTGAGGACTTTTCGTAGAGATGCTTCTATTTGCGATCGCTCTTCTTTTTGCGATATATATATAGGCCACTTTTTTCCTGGAAAATGGTCAATTTTTGGATCGCGGGCAGCATCTAAAATATGTTCGTGAGAACGAGATAGTGTCTTCCAAGTTTCCTTGATATAGGCTCTCACTGCCTTAATTTTTTCTGGAGCTAGAAAAGCTTCTTTTTGAGTTAAATCTTGACTATTCACGGTTTATCCTTAACTTTTAATATTTCTTGTAGCGTGGGCATTCTGTCCGCCCTGCGGCGGAAGTCTACTCACTTTCGAGCTAGTACAAAGAAAGTTGTAATATCATTCCATATTCCTTGGTCTGTTGCTAACACCTCAACTTCTGCCATGTATTCCGGCTCAAATTGTTTTAATTTTTGGGGTTCCATCTGCAATACCGGATTACCGCCAGGAGTCTTCCAGTTTTCTTTCCATGCCTTTTCCACATGACTGCGATTAAGATATCCACCAAACTGCTCAATTTTGACTTCAATATCTACAAATCCTGCCTCGTGTAACATTTTGTGACACTTACCAGGGCTACCAAGCGGTTCTTTCACATCTGAAATAAAAATGCCATATTTTTGAGCTATTTTTTTAATCAGTGCATATGTAGTAAAGGATGTGTCAGAAAAAGTAGAGAATACTACTACCCCACCTTTTTTTAGAAAGCGATGCCATAAGCGCAAAACACTAGGTATGTCAGTAAACCATACTATCGCTGAAGAACATAATATCGCATCAAAGCTATTATTACTGAAGTTTAACTTGTCGGCATCTGCTTCAATAAGTTCTATATTCTGCAAACCTTCGGCATCAATTTTTTGTTGCGCTTGGCTGAGCATTCCTGTGGAAATATCTACCCCAATTACTTTGCCTTCAGGAGCAACGATTTTTGCAGCAGGGATGGCAACTAAACCAGTACCAGTTGCCACATCCAGTATCTTTTGCCCCCTGTGTAGCTGGGAAATTTCAAGCAGTCGATTAGCAAGACGAGGGTGAAAATCACTTTCTTTATCGTAGTTAGTTCTCCCATTGAAGAAAGCAGCCAATTGCTGCTTGAAATTATCTTTTTCCGCCAGACTGAGCATTTAAGATATTCTCCTCAATTTGGTTGAGAAACTGTTTTTTTTGTACTCAGTTGTTGCGTGGCTAATAAGTAAAGCCACAGGAAAATATTTCTAGGTTTCCCAAACTAACAACGTAGCATTAGCTCTGAGTGATTTGGATGCTCGCATCATCTAAAGGGTGGTTAAATGCTCCTAATCAAAGGCTGTAGGCCAATCTGGATGTCGAGAATACTCGAAGACTTTGGCTATCTGAGTAGGTGTAACGCGACTGAGAGATAACTCTGGAATTTCGTTTTCAGCAAAGAATGCCACGTCACTTGTCTCTATACTCAATGATGGAGAGCCGCTCAATAGCTCGCACTGAAAAAAGAGTTTGTAAACATACTCTGGAATGGGTGGATGCGGGTGTCTGTTTCTGTCATAGACAGCTAATAATTTGACAGCGCGAGTATGAAATCCAGATTCTTCATACACTTCTTTTTCAATACACTCACTGGGACTTTCGCCCACATCAGCCCATCCACCAGGTAGCGTCCAACCACCATCCGAGCGTTCTTTCACCAGCAAGAGAGTATTATCGCGAAATACGGCTCCTCGTACATCAACTTTAGGAGTGGCATATCCTACTTCGCCTGCAAAAAGATTGAGGACATATTGTGGATTCCCCTCTGAATAAGTAGCCACTATCTCAGCAGCAATCTCGCGGATTAACTTGTACCGCTCAATGTCAAAAGGGTTTGTAGTGTATGTCAGACCCGTTTGAGCGATCGCTTGTAGTTTCTTTGCCCATTCAAGCCACTTCAGATCCACAATATTTTTCCTTTTTATTTTTTACGATTGTACGATTGCTTTAGTTAAGAAGTAATGCCACAGGAAAGTATTTCAAGGCATCACCAATTAACACTGTACCATTAGCTTTGATGGATTGGGATGCGATCGCATCTTTCCACTCAGACGGCATTCCTTGCGCCAACTTAATCCGGGTATCATCCCATTGTTCGCCAAGCGGATATTCTCCTTGCTTGACAACACTTGTCAAAAATCGTGGCGCAATAGTAATTGCCACACTATTTTCATACTTCCTCGCAAAAGCAACAATACAATCTTTAAACTTTCCAACTACCTCTAGAGGCAAATAATCCCCTTCTTTGAAGAGTTCAAAATTTTGTTTTCTCGCCTCTAGGATTCTAGCGGTTAGGAAAAGCTTAACCCTGCCATCTTCCTTATTGGCTAATAATTCCTCAATCAACTTTAAGATATCTGTCTGCGCTCTTTGTTTGATGTCTTTCAAAAACTCTAACCGCCGCTCAAAATCAACCGGACGACGGTTATCAGGGTCTACCAAACTCAGCTCCCATAATTCCGTTCCCTGATAAAAATCAGGTACGCCAGAAGCCGTTACTTTCAGGAGTGTTTGTGAGAGTGAATTGAATATTCCATAATAAGATATCAACTTTTGAAAAGGCAGAAATTCCTGCAAAAATTGGTTATCTTTCGACGGTTTCATCGCCTCTTCAATAAAGGCAACAAAACCATTTTCATAATCGGTGTCTGGCCTGAGCCAAGCTGTATGGACTTTAGCTTCTCTGACAGCCTTAATCGCATACTCTTTCACCCGATCCACAAATTCTGGAAGTTCGCTCTCCTCAAACGGAAAAGCTCCAACAAGCGTCTGATAAAACAAGTATTCATCATTCTTCTCAGGAACAGTCCGAGTATCCAATTTCCGCTTTTTCGAGGCGTTAATCTCGCTCCAAGTTTTTACCTGTTTTTCCCACACTTCGGGAATTTCTGAAATTACATTAATTCGTGTCCTGACATCTTCACCGCGTTTGGTGTCGTGAGTTGCGGTAGCATTCATTTTATAAGGCCAGCGTTCTTGCTGTCTTTTATTAAACTCGTGAAAGTCTGCAACTGTAATTCCAAATTGGCTAGGATCGCCGCCTACTTCATTGAGCGATATCAGGCGATTATACACATATAAAAGTGTATCCTCAATTCCTTTCGCCATCAGCGGCCCAGTTAACTGCTGAAGCCGCATTACAAAGTGACGCTGTAACTCTTTTTGTTCTGGGGTTACAAACTCTTCATCTTCCAGAAGAAGTAACTTTTCGATATAATTAAGTTCCTTTAAAAGCAATGGGACTTGCTCTTTGGCTTTTTGGATAACTTCCTTGACGTAGGAGCGATCGCTTTCTCTCAAACCCTCTTGATTGATGTAAGTTCGGTACACTGGGAAGAGCGTTAGCACCTCCGTCAAGGCTCTTTGTAGACCGTGCTGGGTAAAATCACTCCCTACTCTGGAATGACCTGATACTCTTTTCAAAAGGTAAGCTAAATTATCTACATCCCCTGCCATATTTCTCTCTACAATCAGCTTCTTTTTATCCCGAAAAAGCTGTTCATAGGGAGCCTCAAAACCCGTCAATCTGGAATAAATTTCTTTTAGCTGCTGTTCGCTTTCAGTTTTACAGAAAATACCGTTAACGTAGTTTAAGAAATCATAGCCACTGGTTCCCTCAATCGGCCAGTAATCAGGCAAATCTTCTTTATGTTCCAAGATTTTCTCGACCGTGATGTAAACATCTCCGGTTTTGTCTCTGAGTCTTTGCAGATACTCGGTTGGATCGTAGAGTCCGTCTATGTGGTCAATTCTGAGTCCGGTTATCTTTCCTGATTCAATTAATTGACCGATTAAAGTATGAGTTTTATGGAAAACTTTTAGTTCTTCAACTTTGACAGAAATCAACTCATTAACAGTAAAAAATCTTCTGTAGTTAAGTTCTTCCGCTCCTACTTTCCAGAAAGAAAGACGATAAAACTGTTCTGAAAGTAAACTATCTAAAGGATTAAAACTTTCAGGCTTGCCCTTTTCTCCATTAAAAAACTCTATGTTGCTGTCAATAAATTCTTTGACTTCCGGATTTTGTGTATAAAGTTCCCAAAGCAGTCCTTTAACAAAAGCTATCTGGTCGTATCTTTCTTTCCCTCTTGGTTCCTCAGAAGGATTTTTAAGCAGATAAAGAATACCAAGTAGCTTTACGAAATCTGGATGATACCTTCCCAACGCTTTAGTTAATTTACCCAAATTAAGAGTGACAAACTTAGCATAAGATTCTATTTTTACGGGTAGTCTCAGGCTATAGTAATTAACGCTTAGTCCAGAGTGATCATACTTTAGTTGAATTTCGCCATTTTCCAAGCAATCTCCATAATAATTTCCTAGTAGAGGCGTAAGCACTCTTCCTCTGATAGCTTCATAAGGGTGATTCCATTCAATGTCGAAGTAGTCGAAAGATTCGGAATTAGAACCATTTTCCATCACGTCCATTAACAACTGGTTTTGGCTATCATAAGCCATATGATTAGGCACAATATCTTGCACCCATCCCATGTCGTAATGCTGTACTTCATTCACCAGCGCTTCAAAGTTTTCTTGTGTTCCTAGTTCAGGATTTATTTGGTTATGATCAACGACATCATAGCCGTGAGTGCTGCCTTGTCTGGCTTTAAAAATAGGCGAAGCATAAAGATCAGAAATTCCTAATTCAGCCAGATAAGCAATAATTTTTTTTGCTTCTTCAAATTTGAAACCAGAATTGAATTGAAGTCTATATGTTGCTGTTGGAATCCGCATGATTTAGTTTTTACTCCTAAATAACCTGTTCGATTAATCCTCGTTACCAGGCTCAGCCTAGTAACGAGAACAGTAGAGACTCTGCCTCCCAACTGCATTCCCAGGCGACTGCCCCGAAGAATTGCGTTATCCTGCTATTTCGTAGAGGGCGAGACTTTGGGGTTTGATTGTCAATTCTCTCTCTAGTGTGAGTTTATCAGGTAATGTGGAACCAGAACCCATCCACTTTGTATCAGCAGAATCTAAAATCTTTTGCCAGTTGCCACTCGGCGCAGGAGGCGTAAAAGCGACATCTTTATCGTTAAAATTCATAATGCAAAATATCTGATTATCATCATTCCATCGCCGTAGGAACAGGATTTTATCCGATTCTACGCTGGATACTTCTAGACTTTTCTTATCCAGCTTTCTTAATGCTGGAATTGTCCGACGTAGCTGAAGTAGTTGTTGATAAAATTCCCACAAAATTTTGTGTTTTCCTTCTTTTCGTTGTTCCCAGTTAAGCTGGCACTTATGGAAGGTGTCAGGACTCTGGGGGTCTTGCATCTCGCCTCGTCCGGCAAATACTTTAAATTCTTCTTCTTTACTCTTGCGGATGGCTTCAATTAAGTCTTGGTCTGAGTGACTGACAAAGTAGAAAAAAGGTGCTTCTTCACCGTATTCTTCCCCCATAAAAAGAAAGGGAATGAAGGGAGAAAAAAAGACAGCACCAGCAGCAAGCTTTAGCCCTTCAAGAGAAACAAGCTTAGATAATCTTTCCGCCAGAACGCGATTTCCTATCTGGTCGTGAGTCTGGGAAAAGACAATGAATCGATATCCGGGTTCCTCTTTAGAATTACTACCATAACGGCGTTTTCTATGAGGGGCGTATTGTCCGGAATAAACGAAGCCTTCGCGGAAGGATTTTTCTAGTTGTTCAATCTTGCCAAAATCTTGATAATACCTGTCATTTTCCCCTGTTAGTAAGGTGTGTAGTGCGTGATGGAAATCGTCATTCCACTGGGCATCTATTCCACATCCACCTAATTCTTTGGGTCGAATTACTCGAACATCATTTAAATCGCTTTCGGCTGTTATATAACATTTACGGCCATTAGCTTGAGAGAATTCATCAACTAATTCTGCTAGTTCCTGTAAAAAGTGTTTAGCACCCAAATCGTAGATGCCTTGGATTGCATCTAATCTCAAGGCATCTACGTGATATTCTCTAAGCCAGAAAAGGGCGTTTTCTAGACAAAAATTCCTCACCCCGTCGCTATATTTATCATCCAAATTCAAAGCGTCTCCCCAATGACCATGATATTTGGATGTGAAGTAGGGGCCAAATTCAGATAGGTAATTGCCTTCGGGGCCAAGGTGGTTATAGACGACATCAAGAATTACTGAGATCCCATGTTGGTGACAGGCATTGACGAGTTTTTTGAATCCTTCCGGCCCACCATAAGAATCCTGTGCAGCAAAGAGATAAACGCCATCGTATCCCCAGTTTCTTTCACCTGGAAATTGGGCAATTGGCATAATTTCAATGGCATTAACTCCCAAATCTCGCAAGGTACTAAGTCGGGGAATCATTGCCTCAAAGGTGCCTTCCGTGGTGAAGGTGCCAACGTGCAATTCATAGATTATCGTTTCATCTAGGGGTATGCCAGACCAATTAGTATCATCCCAGGCGAAAGTATTGGTATCAATTACTTGAGAAGGGCCATGTACTCCCTGTGGTTGAAATTTTGAGGCAGGGTCTGGTCTATCTTTGTTTCCTTCAAGTTTATAGAAGTAAAGCGTTCCTGGTTCAATGCCTGATGCTTTTACTTTCCAATAGCCTTCCTCATCTTGTTGCATGGGAATGAGACGTTGTTCCGGAGCAACAATTTGTACGGCTACTTCTTTGAGAGTGGGAGACCAAACGGTAAATTCACAATTTCCGTTGCCCAAGTAACAAGCGCCAATTCTCACTTTAAATTAGCCTCACTGTTAATAAACACCTGGCTTTTTAAGAAAATGCACTGGCATTATTCAAGCCTAATTTTATAGGTAAATTGAATAATACCAGTACCCACAATTTTTCCTGTGACAGTTATTAGATTATTCAGAATTTAGCCTTTTACATATCAGATTTTTTAAGATTATTCTGAATTATGGCTTCTGGCTCTTAACTACTGAAGTTTTAAATAATAACCGTTCCAAGGATATATTTAATTTTGGTTACGCAGACCTGCCATAAGGTGTATTTTTTTGCTCTTAGCAAGGTGCAACAGATCCTTTTACCAGCTGCCGCCTGCCCCGCCGCCGCCACTACTCCCGCCGCCGCCACTACTGCCACTGCTGCTACCGCCGCTGCTGCTACCTCCACTGCTAGGGGGTGGCGGTGGCGGAAGGCGAGGGATAATTTCTTCTTCCTCCCGATGATCGGAACAATATTGGCAGTCGTAAGTAATCAGGCGTATACCATCAGAAAAAGTTGTAGCGTGCCTAAGAGTTTTTTCGTTGCGGATGACTGTGTATTCTTGACACTTGGGGCAATTGCTAAATTCACCTAAGTTGTTAATATCGGCGCGGATATGAAAAGCTGGTTCGCTGAGAGTTTTACTACAGGTTGGACACTGCCAAGCTTCAAATTGGATGCTGCCAATATTTTGTGCAACTTGCTCACCTTTACTCAAATAAGGTAACAATAAATCTGGCTTTAAGTGTTGCAACGGTTGTTTGCAATTAGCACAATGAAAACGTCCTGGAAACCAACTGTCACTTTGCGATCGCCCTTTCGGTTCGATGTACACTGGACGGCGAGATAGGGTATACGCGATCGCGCCTATACCGCCTATACCGCCTATCCCCGCTAACAACCAACCGGGTGTACCAGCGTTATCGTTATCAGTCAGTGCATCAGCGTTATAAGCTGTTTCGGGTACGTTCGTGTTAGGAGAAGTTGTAGACGGTTCATTTGTTTGCAAAGCTACAATTATCGCTTTGGTTCCAGCCAGCGTACCGCCATCAAAATTGTTTTCTTTGAATCTTGGGGTGATTTCTTGTTGGATAATGCTACCCGCTTTTGCATCCGGCAATAGGGATTCTACGCCGTATCCAGTTTCAATTTCTACTCGGCGATCGCCCTTAGAAATTAACAACAACACGCCGTTATCTTTTCCCTTTTTCCCAATTTTCCAGCGATTAAACAGGGATGTAGCAAATTCTTTGGGCGTAGCAGAAGGTGCTGTTTCTGCCACTGTCACAAGGACAATTTCACTGCCATTGTCAGCTTCTAATTTGGAGATAATTTCGTTGACTTGTGCTTCCGTCTGGGGAGTCAGCACCTGCGCCATATCTGTCACCCAACCGCCATTTACTTGTCGGGGGTTGGGAACTTCTTCTACCGTTATGGCTAAACTCGACGGTGCGAAACCCAGAACTGCGACACTCAAGCCGCACGCGCACAAACTTTGCTTTAGTTTAAGTGCTACCCATTGCATAACTGCTTTCTTTTTACGCCTGTTGTTAGGTATGCTTTTCTCCCCCGACTACCTCATTGTATCAACTCCTCTCCTCTACTTGTCCTTCCTTTCCGTCGTTGCAGTTCATTCTTTTTTTTAGTATATCTTTAGATAGTAGAGAATAGGTAAAATAGCATTTAACACTAAAAATGTTGAAAAAAAATTAACTGCCAAGGCGCACTAGCTCTCGCCATGCGCGTTAGGGTTATAGAACGTTAAGGAAGAGAAGAAGTTTTAAGTTAATTATATTTATGTAAATTTATGAACCAATCAAACCCTAATATTCCTGAAGAAATTGCACCGGAAGTTTTGGAAATTGCTTCTCGCTTGTATGCAGAGAAAAATCAAAGTTATTCGATGCAGGAATTAAAGGAGGCGGGTGCAGAGGTAGACATTCCACCAGAGTTTATTGAACAAGCGGTACAAGAGGTACGCCAAAGAAAGATACAAGAAGAAAAGCGGCAAAAAAGGGTGAAGATAATTGGCGCTGCTGTGGCGGGCGCGATCGCACTCTGGGGAATCGTGACTTACAATATTCTTTCCGGTGCTGAATCTAGAGTAGATGCAGCCCAGGCGCAATTAGAAAATCAGCTTTCTCGACGTGCCGATTTAATTCCTAATTTAGTGACCATTACTCAAGCTTACGCTAAACAAGAATATCAACTTGCAGATTTACTGACAAAATCTCGACAAAACTATCTACAAGCTGATACCTCCACCGAAAAAGCCGCAGCGGCGGCAGAAGTTTCTCAAGCTATAGAACGTTTCCGAAGTTATGCGGCTAAAAATCCTCAGTTGCAATCTTCTCAAGCTTTTATTAATTTACAATATGAGATAGCAGGAACAGAAAATCGCATTGCTGTTGAAAGGATGCGTTATAACCAAACTGTGCAAAATTACAATCAGAAAGTTAACCAATTTCCTAATGTTTTGTTAGCCCCGATTTTTGGGTTTAAGACAAAGCAATTTTTTCCAGCAAAAGCTACCTAACAATTCAATGATTGGGTGTAATACATCTGTAGGGACATGGCAATACCATGTCCTTCCCAAGGTAGCGCGAACGTCAGAACCGCGATATATTCACCCAACTTGAGAAACGCTATAGCAATCCTAAATGATTCGTGAACCTCTGTTGGGACACGGCACTGCCCCGTGTCCCTATACCAGGGCGAATACTCGTTCACAACTTAAATAGGGTTGCTATATAATACTCGATTTGTAGCCGCACCTTTTAGGGTATCGGCTACACAAATTATCGTCCAGATGGTGTGCGGACTTTATTAAGACTTTCCCTTGACAAGTTTTGTTTGTGTAGCCACAGACTTAATGTGGGGATTTCCTTAGAGATGATTAGGATAGAAATAAGTATAGGTAAACATAAGAAATATGAACTTTTGCAGCGATAATGTCAGCGGAGTTTCGCCGGAAATCATGGAAGCAGTAGTTGCTGCCAACGAAGGTGCAGCTATGCCCTATGGTGATGATGAATATACTCAGCGCTTGTCAACACAGTTACAGGAATTATTTGAGACAGATTTAATTGTTTTTCCCGTAGAAACGGGTTCTGCTGCTAATGCCCTCGCATTGTCTGTAATGACACCACCTTTTGGGGCAATTTACTGCCACAGCCAATCCCATATTAATGTCGATGAATGCGGCGCACCAGAATTCTATACTGGGGGTGCGAAATTGGTGACACTTCCAGGCGCAGATGGCAAAATTTACGCTGCTGACTTGGCAAATGTGCTAAATAAAGCTGGTGCTGGCGTTGTGCATCACGTACAACCTGCCGCTGTCAGTTTGACTCAGGCAACTGAAGCGGGATGTGTGTATAAACCAGAGGAAATTTCTCAAATTGCCGAGATTGCCCGTACCCATAATTTAGGATTACAAATGGATGGGGCGCGTTTCGCTAATGCTGTGGCAAGTTTGGGTTGTTCTCCTGCCGATATTACTTGGCGAGTTGGGGTAGATGTGCTGTCGTTTGGGGCAACTAAAAATGGCGCGATCGCAGCGGAAGCAGTGATATTTTTTAATCAAGAATTGGCAAAAACTTTCGGCTATCGTCGTAAACGCAGCGGTCATTTATTTTCCAAGATGCGTTTTTTGTCAGCACAGTTAGAAGCTTATATTAAAGATAATTTGTGGTTGAGAAATGCTGCCCACGCTAATAATATGGCTCAAAAATTAGCACATAGTTTATCAGATTTGCCAGGGGTGAGATTGTGTCACCCAGTTGAGGCAAATGAAATTTTTATCGAGCTGCCAGAGTTAGTTACTCAAGGGCTTATTGCTGAGGGTTTTCGGTTTTACCGTTGGGAGGAAGAATCTAAATCTACGGTGCGGTTGGTGACTGCTTTTAATACGAAAGAGGAGGATATCTCTGCTTTTATTGAGGCAGCACGGAGGTATTGTGAGAACGCGAAAGAAGGAGTTTATGGATCTTGAAGATGTAGGGCAATATTTTAGGTAGCCTATCATATCTATAGCAATCCTAACTTATTTATGAACTTCTCCCTTTCCTCCTAAGCCTTGGTGAAAGCTTTTACAAATACCAGTTGACAGATAATATTGCTATTACTCCCGGTATTATTTGGCTCACCGCACCGAATCACAACGAAAACAATTTAAACATTGTTCTTGGCACCATCCGAACTACCTTTAATTTCTAAACTAAAACCTCCTTCAGCTTCTCTACAATCCACGGGCGAACCTCCTGGTGAACTTCTTCGGCAACTTCATCAAGACCATGATCGGCACCATCGTAGAGGATGAGGTGCTTGGGTTCGCGGCTGAGGCTGTAGATGTACTGTGAACAGGACGGTGAAAGTACCTTGTCGCGTTTACCGTGAATCAGCAAGATTGAGCATCGTGGTGCTAACTGGGAAGCAGGCGCAGCACCGTAGCTTTGGCTGGCGAGTGTCACGATGCTGCGAACAGCTTGGGAGAGGAAAGCCGCTTGAATAACGACAGCACCGCCAAAGGAGTGACCTATCAAAGCAACGGTATCAATACCTTCGCTTTCTAGATAGCTGATGCCTGCTAGAACGTCGAGAACTGATTCCGCAAGTATTGTGGGGTGCCGGAATCGCACTCTTAAAGAAGCGATCGCTTCACCGGTGAGTTCTTGGCACAACTGGGGATACAGCCCCTTGGCTGGTGTATCCCAACCACCGCCAACACCGCCGACGTAAATCGCACCGCACTTCGCACCATCCACTGGGTAGTAGCGACACTCTACCTTGCCACGGCTTGTCACCAGTGCGATTGGGTAATAGTCTTCTTGAATCGCTCCCACTTCCAGACCACTAACTACCATCTCGAAGGGATCGTCTTCATCGTCTTTCACATCATTCTTTGTGTGTAGCATCAATTATTATATTCCCTAAAGCTTTTATGGAAAGTAAAGCACCCTTTTCTATTCCATTTCACTAATTAATACAGCTTGACTCCTTCTATCCCTAGGCTGGCATTTTAAATGGCGCATTTGAGTGAGCTGTTATACATTAGACTCCCAGACAAAGATGTCTGCACTTCGTACAAGCAATTTAAAAAATTAGGATGATACCCTAACTTTTAACTACTAACTATTAATTAATCGCCAGATTCAGAATCAATTGATTCTGTGGGTATGGGCATCACTAGCACTTTATCAACTCGGTTGCCATCCATATCCATTACTTCAAAGCGGAAGCTGCCTAATTCAAAATGGTCGGCAGCAGTAGGAATTTTCCCTAGATGCGTCATTACGAAGCCGCCCATTGTGTGATAGTTACCCTTTTGTTCTCCAGGCAACTCCTCGATGTCTAACAGTTCAAACAATTCTTGCACAGGCAACATCCCATCCACCAACCACGAACCATCCTCACGTTGTACGATTGGGGGATCTTCTGCCTCATCGGCTGAGGGAACGTCACCAACGATTTCTACAAAGATGTCGTTGAGAGTGAGCAATCCCTGAGTGACACCGTATTCGTCTACAACTAGCGCCATGTGAGTGCCAGTTTGCTTGAACAACTCTAGGACTTTCAATCCTCCCATGCTTTCTGGCACAAAAACGGGCTGTTGCAAGGAAACTGTCAGGTCAAGCGGTTGTCCCGATAGACTGCGGGCTAATAAGTCTGAGACTGGAATCACTCCCAGAACGTGGTCAAGGCTATCCTGGCAGACTGGAAATCGAGAATAGGTACTATTTATAATCTTTTGTTGGTTTTCGTCCGGGGAGTCTTCCAAATCGAGCCAGGTAATATCCGGTCGTGGTGTCATCAAGGCGCTTACGGGTTTGTCTCCTAAGCCAAAAACTCGCTCTACCATGTCTTGTTCGGCTTCCTCAAAGGTTCCCGCTTCGGTGCCTTGCTCGATCAAGTCTGTGATATCTCTTTCTGTAACCAATGGCTCTGTGGAGGGTTTGATGCCCAACATCCGCACCACCATATCAGTAGAAGCGCTCAATACATAAACGATCGGGGAAGCAATGGCAGCTAACATCCGCATTGGGATAGCAACGGCAGATGCAATACGTTCTGGGTAGTTTAACGCCAAGCGCTTCGGCACCAGTTCGCCAATAATCAGCGTTAGATAGGTAATGATCAAAATGGCGACCGCGGATGCGATCGCTTCTTTATATGGTGCTAACCAGGGGATTAAACCTAACGCAGGTACCAGTCTTCTGGCGATCGTTCCTTCGCCAAAAGCACCGGACAGAATGACAATCAGCGTAATCCCCACCTGAACGATAGCTAAAAATTGATTCGGAGCATTAGCTAGTTCCAACGCAGCGCGAGCTTTGACATCTCCCCGATCGGCCAGCTGTTGCAGTCGTATTTTCCGTGCGGAGACGATCGCCAACTCTGACATAACAAAGATGCCATTGAGGATGGTAAGCAGGAAAATAATTAGAATTTCGGTAGTTGGGGACATTTGTATTTGTAATGCCAGTAGTATTGGCTAACGGTGCCTAAGATGGACGCCAGCTTTGTATGGGAACATCGGTTCCCCGAAAAAAACGGTGGCTATAGAGAAATTAGCAGATTCGGTAGAGCAGAAATCTGCCTGTAGACCAGTCTCGATTTGATCTGCCTTCTAAAATGATGAAGGTAGGGAGATATACTCCTGCTGTTTTGTCAGAACGAATTAAGTATTTCCTCCAACTAATGGCATTTTCTTCTATTATTCGTGCCTTGGGGCGATCGCCTCTCACTACAGAACTGGTCTCTAAGCTAAACCGTCAGCGCTATCTCCAGCTCAACGGTATTCCTCGCCTGCCAAAAAATTTAGTGGCATCCGCCCTGGCACAAGCCTCTGGGCAAAATTTGTTTGTGGTGTGTGCCACCCTTGAGGAAGCTAGCCGTTGTTGCGCGGCTCTGGAAGCGATGGGCTTCGCGACGGTTCATTTTTATCCAACTTCGGAAGCGTCACCCTACGAGCCTTTTGACCCAGAATCCGAGATGATTTGGGGGCAGATGCAGGTGTTGGCAGATTTGGTCAACGGTCAGCCGTCAGTGCCAACGAACAACGGACAGCTGGCAACTGACAACGGACGATTAGCAATTGTAGCAACGGAACGCGCCCTACAACCGCATTTACCGCCCCCTGAAGCTTTTAAGCCTTACTGCGTAACGATCTCCGCCAACTCCCCCTTAATAAGGGGGGATCAAGAGGGGATCGGGGATTTGGGAGCGTTCAGTAAGAAGGTGGCGACTCTGGGTTATGCGCGGGTTCCTTTGGTGGAAATGGAGGGGCAATGGAGTCGGCGCGGGGATATTATTGATGTGTTCCCGGTTTCGGCTGAGTTGCCTGTGCGTCTGGAGTGGTTCGGGGATGAGTTAGACCAGATGCGGGAGTTCGATCCGGCTACTCAGCGATCGCTTGATAAGATTGAGCGTCTGGTTTTGACTCCTACTGATTTTAGTCCGATTGTGCAGGCGGCTTTGGAAGGGAAAAACCACTCTTTAGACGCGGGGGAAGACCAGAGGAGTACGCGGCGGTTGCTGGGGGTAGCTTTTGAGCAACCTGCTTCTTTGTTGGATTATTTGCCTGAGAATACTTTAGTTGCGATTGATGAACCGGATCAGTGTCGCGCTCATAGCGATCGCTGGGTGGAACATGCTCAGGAACAGTGGAAATTGGCTGAGGAAGATTCTTCCCCATTACCAAAAATTCACCGTTCTTTTGATGAATCTCTGGCGGCGACAGAAGCTTTTCAGCGGTTGTATTTATCGGAGTTGGTTGAGGAAGGTCAGGGGTTAAATCTTGCTAGTCGTCCAGTTCCGGTGACTCCTCATCAGTTTGCGAAAATTGCTGAAACTATGCGTCAGGAACGCGATCGCGGTTTTGCGGTTTGGATTGTTTCTGCTCAACCTTCGCGTTCTGTGGCTTTGCTGCAAGAACACGATTGTCCGGCGCAGTTTGTCCCTAATCCTCGCGATTTCCCGGCAATTGATAAGTTGCAAATTCACAAGACTCCCATTGCACTTAAGTATTCTGGGGTTGCGGAACTCGAAGGTTTCATTCTGCCAACTTTCCGGTTGGTCGTGGTGACGGATCGGGAGTTTTTTGGACAGCATTCTCTGACAACTCCCAGTTATATCAGAAAGCGTCGCCGCGCTGCTTCTAAGCAAATTGACCCCAACAAACTGCGTCCTGGCGATTATGTGGTTCACAGAAATCACGGCGTTGGCAAGTTTGTCAAGTTGGAAAGTATGACTGTCAGCAACGAAACCCGCGAATATTTGGTGGTGCAGTATGCTGATGGTTTGCTGCGAGTCGTGGCGGATCAGCTGGGTTCTCTATCCCGGTTTCGCGCCACGGATGGGAAAGCGCCGGAACTTAATAAAATGTCCGGTAAGGCTTGGGAAAATACTAAGAATAAAGTCCGCAAGGCGATTAAAAAACTCGCGGTTGATTTGCTGAAATTGTATGCTCAAAGAGCGCAACAGCAAGGTTTCACTTATCCAGCTGATTCGCCTTGGCAAGAGGAAATGGAGGATTCTTTCCCCTATCAACCAACGCCGGATCAGTTGAAGGCGACTCAAGATGTGAAGCGGGAAATGGAAAGCGATCGCCCAATGGATCGTTTGGTGTGCGGTGATGTCGGTTTTGGTAAAACGGAAGTCGCTATTAGAGCAATTTTTAAAGCTGTTACCGCCGGAAAGCAAGTTGCCTTTCTCGCCCCTACTACTATCCTGACTCAGCAACACTACCATACTTTAAAAGAGCGTTTCGCTCCTTACCCGATCGAAGTTGGCTTGCTTAACCGTTTCCGCAGCGCTGAGGAACGTCGCAACATTATTAAGCGGCTGGCG
Source organism: Trichocoleus sp. FACHB-40 (assembly GCF_014695915.1). Lineage (GTDB taxonomy): Bacteria > Cyanobacteriota > Cyanobacteriia > Cyanobacteriales > FACHB-T130 > Funiculus > Funiculus sociatus. The sequence goes on along the minus strand of NZ_JACJPF010000048.1, from coordinate 26,880 downwards.
ACGGGTGAACTAGATATAGTCGTTGGTACTCACCAGCTACTTAGTAAGGATATTCAGGTGCGAGATTTAGGGTTGTTGGTGGTGGACGAAGAACAGCGTTTCGGCGTTAATCAAAAGGAGAAAATAAAGTCTCTCAGAACTCAAGTTGATGTGCTAACTCTCAGCGCCACTCCGATTCCCCGCACACTTTATATGGCACTTTCGGGAATTCGGGAAATGAGTTTAATTACCACGCCGCCGCCTTCTCGTCGTCCGATTAAAACTCACCTAGCTGGATACGATCCTGATGCGGTACGCACTGCAATTCGCCAAGAACTTGACAGAGGGGGACAAGTGTTTTACGTGGTTCCGCGAGTTGAGGGAATTGAAGAAACTGCCACCGCTTTGCGGGAAATGGTGCCGGGAGTTAAACTAGCGATCGCGCACGGTCAGCTAGACGAATCTGAACTAGAAGCGACGATGCTTGCTTTCAGTGCTGGCGAAGCAGATATCCTCCTGTGTACCACCATCATTGAATCCGGTTTGGATATCCCCAGAGTCAACACAATTTTAATAGAAGACGCGCAGAAATTTGGTTTATCGCAACTTTACCAATTGCGAGGAAGAGTTGGACGTGCGGGAATCCAAGCTCACGCATGGTTATTTTATCCCAAACACAAGGCCCTATCTGATGCCGCCCGGCAACGCTTACGAGCAATTCAGGAGTTTACTCAGTTGGGTTCTGGTTATCAACTGGCGATGCGGGATATGGAAATTCGCGGTGTCGGGAACTTGTTGGGTGCAGAACAATCTGGTCAAATGGATGCAATTGGTTTCGACCTTTACATGGAAATGTTGGAAGAATCCATTAAAGAAATTCGCGGACAGGAAATTCCCCAAGTTGATGATACTCAGATTGACTTGGCTCTGACTGCATTCATCCCCGCTGACTACATCACAGATTTGGATCAAAAGATGAGTGCCTACCGCTCTGTTGCTGCGGCTCGTTCTAAGGAAGAATTAGTAAGTATTGCCGCAGAGTGGAGCGATCGCTATGGTAACATCCCTAAATCTGCTACTCAGTTGTTGCGGGTAATGGAACTTAAACAAATAGCCAAGTCTCTAGGCTTCAGTCGCATCAAACCCGAAGGCAAACAACACGTTATCTTAGAGACACCAATGGAGGAACCCGCCTGGAACCTTATCCGAGCAAATCTGCCAGAACACCTGAAAACTCGTTTTGTCTATACCCCTGGTAAAGTCACTGTTCGCGGTTTAGGTGCCTTAAGCGCCGATCAACAGATGGAAAGTCTGATAACTTGGTTGGGTAAAATGCAGGGAGCATTGCCAGAACCCGCACTCGTTTAAATTTAACCCAAATAGTACATTCTGTAGGTTGGCTTGAGGAACCTCACCCAACCTACAATAGAGTGTTATAGTTATCTAGTAAAAATTGACTTTCCTAATAATTGTCGGTAATTTCTAGAGAATTGTAGCTTTGGATACAGCTATCAATCTTTAGTCATAAAATGCACCAATTGAGGTAAAAAAAATTACTCCGTTGGGTACTTATGATTTCGCGGCTTGCCACGTTTGAATAAACTTATAGACGCAATAAATAAAAGCTAGTGGCTAACTGAGGTTAAATAAGTGTCTTCTCAACTCTCATTTAACTGACGCTAATTTTAACGTAGCTATAAATAGCGCTTATCAATATTAACCACTCCTGAAAATAAAAGCAGAAATTTGCTAGGAAAAGCTTGCCTTAGCTATTTTTATGTGTCATATTGAATTTCTGGTTACTTCATTAAAACTTTATGAAATTATCAGAAACTTTGTTCAGACTTTTACCACACTATTCTTTAAGGTTTGTACCGTGGTAAATAGAGATGAGCAAATCACTCAACTAACCGGATATCAACAAGGTGAACTTATGAGTAGGATATGCACGAAAGAAGAACCTAGCGCTCTACAAGCTTTAGCAATAGCTTCAGCACAAAGCGTACACGCCGCTAAGCCGGCGAAATTACAAAAGCGACAATTTGATATCTTGCAACCATTGCGTCAATGGCTGGATGGGATAGAGATTCGTACCCCTAAGATGGCTCATTTCCTCGCCAAGGCTATTCCTGCACAGTGTCCTTTTGAACGCGATATCAAGATTTTTGGTCGCATAATCGCGCATATTCCCCCACTGTGCAAGCTGAATCCACTTTACGAGCAACTAGTAGGCTTGCGTTTTCGCGCTCTGTGCTATTTAGTAGATCGGTGTGGGCTGGATATTCAGTCGTATTGCTAAATAGAATTTGCTACTTTTAAGAAGGCAAAAGTTGGATTATACGACTTGAGGGCTTTTTTGGCTAGAATGTCTTGCACCTAGAAGATTCAACAGAAATATTTGCAAGCATTATCTAAGCAATCGAATAATTTATGGCAGTAGCGATCGCTTATCGGGTTAACAAGAGTAAGATGTGGTGGATGCGATCGCTTACAATAAATTTCACCCAGCTAATGCTGCCAACTGCGATTCAATTTCAACTTGATTGAGTTTTTGACCAATAAAGACTAACTGAGTTTGCCGATTCTCTTCTGGTTGCCAAGGTCTATCGTAAAATTGATCAAATCTTGTTCCCACACCTTGCAATACTAAGCGCATCGCTTTATTGGGAACAGCAACAAAACCCTTGATTCTGTAAATTTCCTGTTGTTGCACCAGTGCTTCTAATTGTTTTTGCAACTGCTGGGGATCAAAAGCACGGTTTAAAATAACGTGAGCAGAAGAAATTTCCTCATCGTGGTCGTGGTCTTCTTCCGTGTCGTGATGACTGGGACGCGCATCTAAGTTGTCTTCTACAGCCGCTTGCAAGCCAAGAATAACAGAGGGATCGAGTTGCGATCTATTGCTTTCCACAATCTTAACAGCTCTCGACAACTCTCCTTTAATCAAATCCACCACCCCAGCTTGCTGCGTAGCATCCACCAAATCAGTTTTATTCAACACCACCAAATCTGCACACGCCAGCTGATCTTCAAACAATTCTTGCAAAGGCGTTTCGTGTTCCAAATTCGGATCTGCTTGACGCTGTACATTTACCGCATCTGGATCACTAGCAAAAGTTCCAGCAGCCACGGCCTCACAATCAACGACTGTAATTACAGCATCCACAGTAGCCGCATTGCGAATTTCCGGCCAGCGAAACGCCTTCACCAACGGCTTTGGTAACGCCAGTCCCGATGTTTCAATTAAGATGCAATCGAGTTTATCTCGCCGCTTCAGCAACTCTAGCATCGTCGGCAAAAATTCTTCCTGCACCGTGCAGCACAGACAACCATTCGTCAATTCAACAATATTACTGCTGCTGTCCCCATCTTCTGGACAGTAGCCACAAGAACGCAGTAATTCGCCATCAATACCTAATTCACCAAATTCATTCACCAAAACGGCAATGCGTCGTCCTTGGTTATTTTGTAGTAGATGGCGAATCAAAGTTGTTTTGCCACTGCCTAGAAAGCCAGTGATTACTGTTACGGGGAGTTTTGTAGCCATTTTTTGAAAAAGTTTAAATTAGTAACTTGTAATCAATAGCTTTCTAAATTAGCACAATTGGGATTATTAACACAAGCTTAAAATACTGTCTGATCAATTAAGGCGGGCCAAAAGCCCACCTTAGAGTTCGGTGTATTTACTTTTACCTACTTAGGCTTTCCTATGGAAGGCTAATTAAGCTTGCTCCCACATTTCGCCAATTTCACCGGGTAGAAAGCTAGCAACTTCCTGCATACGTTCAGGAGATAACTCTTCTTTTGTAGCAGAAAATATTGCTTTAATAATTTTTTCTGCGTCAGCTCCTGGTAAATTTCCTTCTTGTCTCAGTCTTACTAAAAAGTTTTCTGGCTTAATTTTTAACTGGGGTCTAATTTTGCTCAAAAAATTGACGATGGGGTTAGTATCTTCCCAAAGCTCTTCTACTTCATCGGAGGCTGGATTTTTATCCAGTTCTTCTTCTACTCGCTCTACTGCTTCATTGGTCATTACATCGCGCATGGTGCGAAACAGTACCTCTGTGGCACGGCGAGCTTCATCCAGATCCTTCAAATCAGCCTTTTGTCTGACTTTTTCTAAGAAAGGGTGATGTGACTCCATGAGAAACTCCTCCAAGTAAAACTAATAAAGTTGGTTTGCTGAGTAAGAAAACTTCAGCTTTAGTTACTTTAAAAAATAAATTTTTGTTGTGCTTCTCTCCGCAGAGGGAAATATTTTATACTAAGTTTTGGGATGAACTCAAGAGATAATACTGCTGTCAGTTGCTTCGATAATTAGTATCTGATAGAGTGTATATTCTTAAATTACAGGTAGGTTGTGGCTTTTTTGGGTGTAGAAGTTTTGATACAGTGGTTGCTGAGGTCGGACGTTGCTATTGTCTTGCTTGCAGTACCTACAATTGTTGTATGCCCCTCGAAAAGTCCATCAGCTGTGATGCAAGAAAAATGAATACTCATCGTTCTGTTCAAAATCGCTTGAAACCAACTAATTGGCGAATTGAGCAATTGCCTGGAATAAGTTCTGAAGATCAAGCTCGACTGATAGAGTGTGGAATTACAACTACATTGCAACTATTACAGCAATGCCATAACCAAGAGCAAAAACACGCCTTATCAGAGAAGTTACAAGTTCATATTCACCACGTTTCTAAATGGGTGGCTCTGTCCGATTTATCCCGCATTCCTAGTGTAGGTTGTCAATATTGCGGGTTACTGCTTCATGCTGGCATTGCTTCCACCGCGCAACTAGCTCAAATGCACATCCACAAGGTACATCAACAAATTTTGCGCCTGCAAGTGGCAACAATGCAACGCCGGGATTTATGCCCATCAAGAGGCGAAATAGTGCAATGGATTCAACAAGCACGTCTTCTAAGCACTTAAAAATGTCAAGTTGTCGCTCTGTTGAAGCATTTGTTGAGTTTCACTGTCCTTTAACCCAACCTACAATTATTGAATTAAAGCAGACAATCCTGAAAACTTGATGATAATGGCACCACCATCACCAAGTTTTCAGGATTGTTTGAAAAAATGAGATATTGTCTATAAATCAGAACTCAATTCAGAAGTAAAGGCTATTTGGAAGAAAGAATAAATTCCTTCATTCCTGATGCTTTATCCTTCGGAAGTTGCTAGTTCCGTGCTACCGCGAGTGCGACGGCGTGTAATTGAGTTAAACAGCATTTGACCAACTGCTTTGATCAAGTTGCCATTCAGTTCTTGGAACATTTTCATGTTCATGGCAAAAGCAGCATTGGCTTCGTCCACAATTTTATCTGCGGTGGCATCATCAATCGGCAGGTCGTTCATCGCTTGGCGATAGGTTGCTTTGAACTCCTTCTCATCGGGAATGTCGTTGAACTCATAGAAAGCGGTGCCTTGCCCTTCGCTGAGGTTCATCCCCCGTTGAGCAATTCCCTTGAGAATTTGACCGCCGGATAAGTCGCCCAGGTAGCGGGTGTAGGAGTGGGCGATTAATAATTCTGGCGAGTTAGCAGATACTTCCCGAATCCGGCTGACGTATTCTTCTGCGGCTGGTGAGGCAGAGACTTGCTCGCGCCAGTTGGTTCCGTAGTAGTAGCTGAGGTCTTGTTCCAGGCTCTTTTTCCGGTTCAGCTCTTGGAAGTAAATCTTGGAGAGAAGCGGGTGCTGGCGATGCCGTTCCATCTCTTCTTCCATTGCTGAATAGACAAAGTAGAGGTTGCCTACTAGATTCCGGTAGGAGTTCTTTTCAACTACTCCTTTTAAAAAGCACTTGACAAAACCAACGTTTTCTGCCATTGTGTGAGATTTTTTGGTTCCCACACGCAATTTTGTTGCTAAATTGCTGCTCATGCTAAATTTTTGTCCCTAATGTCTACTGAGGAGCGTAACTTTTTTTCAAAAGGCTGAAAAAGCACCTAAAACGTTACAGTAGACCGATTTCATGAGAAATGGTGTTAAGAATTCTTACAAGGGACAGCCAAAAAGGGCGGGCATTGCCCACCCTTCAAGAGTTTGATGAATTTAGTGACAAAGCGTCAAGCGATCGCTTACTGTGCCGTCTTGGGAGCGTCAAGACCTGCTTGCACATCGGGAGGCAGAATTACCTTGTCAACGACGTGGATAATGCCGTTGCTGGCTGGGATATTTGGCTGGATCACCTTGGCATTGTTCACCGTGATCTCATTGGTGGAACTATCAATCGCGACGGTGACGGGAGTGCCTTCAACTGTTTTCACTTCTCCAGCTTTCAGTTCGCTAGAAGAGACTTTCCCAGGCACCACATGGTAGCTCAGAAGCTCCACTAGCGCTGGTTTGTTTTCTGGCAGCAGTAGCTTGTCTAAAACCCCTGCTGGTAAGGCGGCGAAAGCTGCATCAGTCGGAGCAAATACTGTGTAAGGAGTGGTACCAGTCAGGTTTTCAGTCAAGCCTGCTGCTTGCACTGCTTTGGTTAGCGTCGTGAAGGAACCAGCACTAGCTGCTGATTGTGCAAGTTCTCCGAGGTTTTTGTCTTCAGTTGTAGCTGCGGGTGATTCTGTAGCTGTAGGAGCTTCCGCAATTGGTGATTCTGTAGTTACGGGAGCTTCTGCAACGGGAGACTCGCTAGTAGGAGCTGTGGCTGTTGTCTCTGGGTTGCCGCAGGCAGACAGAGCTACAAGGCTACCAACACCAAGAACACTGAACAAAAGTTTTCCTAAAATCTGTTTGCTTGCTTTCATGGATTACCTGTGGTTGTAAAGATAAGTTAAATAGCTTGTTAACAAAACTTAATAGATAAATTGAGTAATGTACTCAGCCAAAAGAGAGAGAGTTAAAAGTTCGTCTCTCGTTCCCAGTCTCCGACTGGCAATGCCTTGAATGAGGTTCTACCTCGTTTAAGCCTTATTTTTCTGCCCCAAGAAGGGGCAGAGTAGGACAGAATCCATTCATTCCCAGTTGGGGGCTGGGAACGAGATTTACCACGCTAGAGCCAAACCATCAGCACGAGGTTCGGAGGCGGCGACAAGTACCCCGCCTCGCCGTAAAATAATCTGACCTTTACCAAACATTCCAGATTCCGCGCTAATTTGCACATTGTGACCGCACTCAGCCAAAGCCAGTGCTATATTCCGGGATATCGCTTGCTCTAAAAGCACCGTATTTCCGGCGATAAACCGCCATCTAGGGGCATCGAGTGCGGCTTGGGGGTTCATTCCATAGTCCACCAAGTTAGCCACGACTTGTAGATGTCCCTGCGGTTGCATCGGTGCGCCCATGACACCAAATGGGCCGAGGGGTTGGTTGTCTTGCGTCAAAAAGCCGGGAATAATGGTGTGAAAGGGACGTTTAGCTGCTGCTACTTGATTTGGGTGTCCCGCCTCTAAGGTGAATCCCGATGCTCGGTTTTGCAGGGCGATGCCTGTACCGGGGATGAGGATGCCGCTGCCAAAGCCACTATAGTTGGATTGGATGAAGGAAACCATCAGTTCTGAGTCAGCGGCGGCAAGATATACGGTTCCGCCTTTGGGTAGCCCAGGTTCGGCTAGCGCGATCGCATTTTTCCCAATTAAACTTCGACGTTGACCCGCATAAGCTTTATCTAAAAGGTGTTCGACAGGCATATCCATAAAGTTAGAATCTGCAACGTAGCGGTGGATATCGGCAAAAGCTAACTTCATCGCTTCAATTTGCCGATGGTAGCTAGAAGCTGATTCGCGGGGATACTGGGATAAGTCGTAACCTTCAAGGATATTTAAAGCAATTAATGTGGCGATACCTTGAGTGTTGGGGGGAATTTCCCAGACGGTAACGCCGCGATAATTGGTAGAAATTGGCTGCACCCAGTCGGCTTGATGGGCGGCTAAGTCAGATTTTGACACAATGCCACCTGTGTTGGCGGCGAAGGACGCGATCGCTTCTGCTAGTTCGCCGCGATAGAAACTTTCGCCGCCAGTTTGCGCGATCGCTTTCAGCGTTTTGGCATGAACTTGACTGCGCCAAATTTCTCCAGCCGCAGGTGCGCGACCGGAAGGGAAAAATACCTCTTTAAACGGTTGAAATTCTGGCGCAGTTAGAGGTAGATAAATATCAGCCGCCCGTTTCCAAGCTCGTGCCGTCTCCGGCGACACCGGAAAACCTTCTTCGGCATAGCGAATTGCTGGTGCAAATAATTGCTCAAAAGGTAACTTTCCCCAACGTTCCGATAATTTCCGCCAAGCTGACACAGCACCAGGCACAGTTACAGTCAACCAACCCAAAGAAGGAATTTGCGGCATCCCAGCAAAATGTTCCGGCGACAAGGTTTGGGGACTTTTACCAGAAGCATTCAAACCGTGTAATTGCCCATCCCAGACTAAAGCAAAGGCATCGGAACCAATGCCATTGGAAGTAGGTTCGACAACTGTAAGTGCGATCGCCATCGCTACAGCCGCATCGACCGCATTTCCCCCAGCCAACAGCATTTCCATCCCTGCGATCGCCGCTTGAGGCTGGCTAGTGGCCACAGCGCCCCGCTGCCCCATTACGACTCGTCGGGCAGAAGAATAAGGATAATCAGTCAAATTTTCTAACATCACCTCACACCCTTTTGCTTGGAACATTAGCAATAAGCCAATAGCTAATTGCTATTGGCAACGATAAGATCGCATTTGTAGCTTCCTCATAATCAACGAAATTTACGAATGAACTTCTTTACTTACCTTTTACACCTAGCTGGTTCCAGCGCCAGCGCTTATATTGGTGCCAGCCAGATCCGCGATCCGCTGACGCGCCCCAACGTTATCGCTGGATTTCAACTAGCTGAATCTGGTTCAGTTCCGTTTCTGCAAGCTTTAAGCGATCGCGCCGCCGCAGAAGGCGATACTTGGTTAGCTGAAAAACTTGCCCGTCACGCCTCCGACGAAAAGCGTCACGGTCAAATTTTCGCCCAGGCCCTGAAGCGAATCAACAAGCAAGTCATCGACTTTAAGAGTATTCCCAAAACCACAACCGAAGGAAAGCCAGACGAACGTCGTCGCAGTCCCTTCTTCGAGGCTTACTTTCAGGGATATCCGCCAGAAGCCATAAAACCAGAAAATATTGACTGGACGGTGTTCATGGCAAGCACTTATATCCTAGAACTAGATGCCAGCAAAGACTTCGTTCGCATGGCTAACGTATTGCCAGAGGATGACTCGAACAGTGTCGCCTTGAAAAAGGGACTTCTCAGCATCGCCGACGACGAAACCGGACACGCAGCTTATCTTTACGAGGCGTTAAAGCGTCGTTTCCCAGAGGCGACTGTGCAACAGATTGTGGATGAATGGCGGACTCGTAAGGTAAACGCGCTGCTGGCAATGGTGAGTAATATGATGCAGAAAAGCGGAAAGATGTCTTCACTGGTTCAGGATGGCGTTCCTACAGAAGAGTCTGAGGAAGAGTCAGAACTAGCCGCAGCTTAGCCCTGGCGATTGAAATCGCGGCTACACGAACTAAGCTTAGCCCTGGCGATTGAAATCGCGGCTACACGAACTAAGCTTAGCCCTGGCGATTGAAATCGCGGCTACACGAACAAAGTCCGCCTACGCGGACTTATGTAGAGACGTGAAATTTCGTGTCTTTACAACCTGCGAAGGCAGGTTTTGTCTGTGTAGCCGCGATTACGAACATCGCCTGGTGCTAAAAAATAAGTCTCAAGATGCTGTAGCGCTGTCAATTTTTGCTACTTCCTCATCAGATAGTTGCACATCGACAGCACGCACCGAGTCTTCAATGCTGGAAACTTTACTCGCGCCCGGAATAGGTACAACAACTGGAGACTTTGCTCGCAACCACGCCAAGACAATACAGTAAACTGATACGCCTTTTTCTTGGGATAAGGTAGCGATCGCTTTTATATCTTCCAAATTCCCCACCCGCCGACTACCACCAAGCGGACTCCAAGGCAAAAACGTCAGCTTTTCCTTCTCGCAATATTCCAGCACACCATCAAACTCTGGCTGACGATACCAAGGATTGTACTGATTCTGCACCGAGACAATATCAACAACCTCACGGGCGCGTTTAATTTGTTCGACCGAAAAGTTGGAAACGCCGACAAACCGGATTAAACCTTCATCCACAGCTTCTTTTGCTGGCTTTAGCGACTCTTCAATGGTATAATCTGTGTCTGGTGCGTGATACTGCCAAACATCAATCGGCTTCTTGCCACCCAAAGCTTCAAAACTAATCTTAATCGTCTCCCGCAAATGTTTCGGGTCGCCGTTGCGAGTCCAGCTACCATCCGGGCGCATCAGTCCCCCTTTAGTAGCAACGATGACATTACTGTTATCGCCATAAGATGAAAGCGCTTTACTAATTAGTCGTTCGTTGTGGTGTTTGTCTGATTCATCTTTGCAGTAAGAATCAGCAGTATCAATCATTGTGACACCCAAATCGAGGGCGCGATGGATAACTTTGATTGATTCTGATTCCGGCGGTCTGCTACTTAAAGACATTGGCATTCCACCGAGTGCGATCGCGCTTATTTTTACACCAGTATTTCCCAGTTCTTTCGTTTGCATCGTTAAACCTTGCTTTCGTCTTCTACCCTTCAATTGATTGAAGATCCGCGGATAGAAATCGTCTGTCTGACGGTTAGTTCTCAACACGCGATCGCAAATTCTGTCTATCAATACCCTGTAGAGACACGGTATTGTTGTGTTTCTACGTCTAAGAGGGCAATTCTAACTCGAAGCACTGGTATAAAAACGCAACGCAAACCGCCACAAAAAATGCGAAGCAACTAACAGCACCAACGCCAACACACCTGCACTTACTATCCAACTAAGTTCGCCACGTCCTAGCATCGTCTCCGCTGGTATAGTTGTTAAAAATGCTACTGGCACTATAAAGGTAAAAAAGAAACGATAAGCAGTAGGATAAGCAACCATCGGAAACCGCCCAGCTTCCAGAAAACCTCTCAGTACCTCAGTAACATTGTAGATTTTCACAAACCAGATGCTAGTCGCACCTAGCATAAACCACAAACTATAGAGAATTGCAAAACCAAATAGTAGCGGAACTGCACTTAGAAAATAGTCGCCACTATGCAAACCTAACTTGAAACCAGCATAAGCAATTACAATAATTCCAAATAATAAATCCGGCAAACCCCAAGGGGAAATTGTGCGAGTAGAAAGCCAAAATTGGCTGCTAATTGGCTTTAAAAGTACAAAATCTAAAGTTCCTTGCTGAACCAGATCCACAATGCGGTTTAAATTAGGAACTAGGAAAGTAGCCGAAAAGCCTTGTAAAAGTGTAAAAATTCCCAACACCACCAAAGCTTCTTCCCAACTCCATCCGTCAAAAGTGTAACCGTTGCTGTAGAACAAGGACAACCCGAACATACTCCCGGCGAGGTTTCCCAAACTGCTGAATGCTGCCAAGACAAAGTTTACTCGATATTCAAGTTCAGCAGCGATCGCTGTATTCCAAAATAACCCCAGTACCCTCAAATATCGTTGCATCTTCTTAAGTTGTTAAAATCTGCCATTTTGAAGATAACGCGATCGCATCCTCACCACCATCGCGCGATCGCACTCCTCTGCGCCTCTGTGGTTCGTTTACCCATAAACTACAACAGAAGCGATCGCATCTACTCTTATGCCAAAAGCCGCAGATATCAGTAGCAAACGTTTAATTAGTCTCGCACCAGAAATCTGGGTGAAATGGGCAACACAGATTCCTGACATAATAGCCGGAGAGATTCTTAACTCCGAATTCCAGTGGATAAGCCGCGAGAATGACGCGCTAATCAAAGCAAAAAGTGTCGAGTATGGCGACTTCTTGGTACTTAACGAGATACAACTGCGTTACAAGCCTACTATGCCCAAACGAATGCGGGCTTATGCAGCACTGGCAGAAGAAAAATACAACCTACCCACCTATCCCGTACTGGTTAATATCATAAAAGAAGGTGACGTTGAAATTCCCACTCGCTACGAGTCAGAATTTGCAGGCTTGCAGGCACGTCAAGACTACCGCGTAATAAATCTTTGGGAAGTCGATGCTGAAGTAGCATTTACCGAACCATCTTTACCTCTCATCCCCTTTGTACCCGTACTGAAGAATGGTTCAGACGAATCCACAATACAAAGAGCATTACAAGTTTTACGTGCCGATGAGCGATTGAGCGATTTTGAAACAGTCATGGCATTTTTTGCTACTTTCGTATTAGGAAGTAGTTTAGTCCAGCAAATAATGAGGTGGGATATGGCAGTATTACAAGAATCTCCTTGGTATCAAGAAATTTTACAACAGGGCGAGCAAAAGGGGATACGCCAAGACCGGCTAGCAAGTATTGAACTCGGTTTAGAGGTAAAATTCGGCACTGAGGGGTTACAGCTAATGCCAGAAATATCTCAGATTTCGGACTTAGAGTTATTAAAAGCAATTCAGCGGGGAGTGATGAGTGTGAACACTATAGATGAATTGCGGCAAATCTATCAGTCAATTGGGTCAATAGATAGGCAACTCCATTGAGTAAACGCGATCGCACTATTCCCTCTCTTCCTCTGCGCCCTCTGCGCCTCTGCGGTTTAATAACTACAGCAGAAGTAATCTCTACCCAACTATGACAAAGCCTCAGATATCAACAGCAAACGATTAATTAAGTCTCTCACCCAACACTTAGGCGAAATGGGCAACACAGATTCTCGACATAGTAGTCGGAGAAATTATCAACTCTCAAATTAGATAAATCATCTTTATTTTGCATTTTGCCTTCCTACGCCCCCATCCCCGAATACTGCTTCAAACCTTGCTTCCACATCCAACGATTCCACACAAAAAATAGCAAACTCCAACCAAACATTGCCAACAAACCCCGCCCTAAATCCACTGGTAAACCCACCAACAATGCCGCCGGGAAATGAATCAAATACGGGAACGGTGTCCACAGCACCACTTCGCGCACAGCTGGCGGAAAAACTTCTAGGGGTGCAACAATACCAGAGAGAAATAGATACAGCAGAAACCAGAATTGTTCAATCGCGCTAGCGCGTTCCGTCCAAAAGGCGAACAGAGCAAAAGTGTATTGTATGAGAAAGCGAAGAGTGAAAGCGATCGCTACCACCACAAAAAACAACAAAATTCTCCCCACACCAGGAAACCACAAAGCCTTCGGGTAAAGCGTGAAAAATAATATCACCAGCCCCACAATAAACGGCAACCGGGCAAAGCGTTCGGAAATATGGGCAGCAACGTGATGCCACACCGGATCTAAAGGTTGCAAAAGTCGCGGCGACAACTTCCCCTGCACCACCTCCTTTTCAAACTCCCAAATCACCCAAACTACCGTAAATTGCCTAACAAGAAAAGCCGCAATAAAATAGCGGGCAAAATCCACAGGTGACAGCCCAAACCTCCCCCCTTGTGCCGCTTCCATCCAGATACCCATCAAGATAAAAGGTACAGAACCCGACAGCGCCCACAAAAATAACTCCGCCCGGTACTCCACCATATGAGCGTAGTACGTCAAGAGCAAAACTTGAGATTTTCTGACAAATGAACTCATCATATTTCTTATTTCTTAGTGCGCGGCTTTATTTATTTGTATAGCCGCACTTATTTCTTAACCCGCGCAGGCGGGCTTTGTTTGTTTAGCCACGACTAAGCGAAAAGAGCGCAGGCTCCGCCAACAGTCGTCGGGTATTTTATACAACCTCTCCCGCCCGAAACACTTGACCAATAACTTCTTCGATAGGCGGTTCAGTCACCGTCAAATCCAGCACCTCCAATTCTGCCAACATCTTTGCCACCGTGCGAGTCAGCAACTCCCGACGCACCAAGAAACGCACAGATTGACCATTCAAAGCTTTGATTTCGCCATAAGGCAATTCAGATTCAGGTAGAGGATGCGCCAATTCCACCTTAACCTCGCGACAGGGTGCAAAACGTTCCAGCAGTCCATCCAAACTACCATCGTAAATCAGCTGTCCTTGGTGAATTAACAGCACCCGCTGGCAAAGTGCTGTAATATCTGCCATGTAATGGCTGGTTAAAAGTACAGTAGCCTGATATCGCTGATTGTACTCGCGTAAAAATTCCCGCACCCCCACCTGTGCATTCACATCCAATCCCAGCGTCGGCTCATCTAAAAACAGTACCTTGGGTTGGTGCAAAAGTGCTGCCATTAACTCAGCCTTCATCCGTTCCCCCAAGGAAAGTTTCCGCACAGGTTGAGTCAGCTTCCCTTCTAGCGAAAGCATCTCGGTCAGTTCTCCCAAGATACGCCGAAACTGTTTATCGGGGATGTCATAAACAGCAGCATTTATTCTCAATGAGTCCATCGCTGGCAAGTCCCAAAGTAGCTGCTGCTTTTGCCCCATAACCAAGGTTATTTGTTGTAAAAAAGGCGCTTGACGGCGAAAGGGAACGTGTCCAGCTACTCTCACAACACCCGCCGAGGGATGAATCAACCCTGTGAGCATTTTCAGTGTAGTAGTCTTTCCCGCACCATTGGCACCCAAAAACCCCACCACTTCTCCTGTTTCAATGTGGAAGGAAACATCTTGCACAGCTTTAACTTGGCGGTAAGTGCGGCGCACAAAGTGCTGTAACGTTCCCTTGAGTCCAGGTTCTTTTACAGCTACGGGATAGACTTTGCTCAGGTTTTCAACCGAGACTATGGGCATTGCAATTACTTAGGCTCTATGGGTCTACCTTAATGATTGCAGAGACAGTTAGTTGTGGCTATCCAACTATGGCAAGACTTCTATTATTCAGGGTTCCAGTAATTTGTAGGTAGCGATTACCGTTTGGAAACCCAAAAACTTGCTCTTGTTTACGGGATATTAAGTTTCGTTCCAAGGGCGATTCCCTACGTTCTGCTGATGTTACTTTTCTCGCCAACAAGCAGGTGAGATAATTGTTGCCTCATCATCTAAATAAAAATTAAAAGTCGATTCTCCTGATTTTTCGTACCGCAATGGCTCAAGTAGCTTAGTAAAAGGATTCCACAATAAAAAAGGAAATCATTCCCTGGCGATTTGCAAATACGGGATGCTCCCGATTTAGCGGGATCTTTAACCTGTAACGCAGAAGTGTTGAATGCTGATACAAAACTTTACATAGTTAGTTATACTAAGTCTAAAAAGCATAAATTAGTCAACATAACATCATCTCCTCAAACCAATGGACATAACTAATTTTTTGACACATACAACATTGCAAATAGCGGAATTTATCTAATAGTGTATGACCCCATTTTTCGGGAATAGATAAAAGCTGTAAAATTAGATAAGCTATCAAACTAACGTAAATTTGTATAGTAATACCATTGAGGTTTTTAGTAATTAATTTATCAAGTTTTAAGTGCATCTTTAAAAATTTCCATAATAATTCAACCCCCCAACGGAGTCGATAAATATCCCTAATGTCATTATCACTAACTGCTGCATCTCCTGCTGCTGGTAAATTAGTCACTAACCGGAATTCACTTCGGGTTTCCAGAGCACAAAAACTAATCACTCTATATGCTTGAGCATCGTTAGCTGCACCAATTTTCACTAATTCATTTGACTCGTGAAATTCTAGCTTCCAATTGTTTTTTATCCGCAAAACAAAGTATTTATTTTCTTGTACTAAATCTTGAATGAATTTTAATCCTGCAAATCCCCTATCCATTATGCCAACAGCATTTGTTGGTAAACTGGACATCATTTTTGCACCAAAATTATAATCATGCTTATGCCCAAAATTGATGAAGTTATTTTCAAGACTCCCTGTAGATAAATTCAGAGAACTAAAAAGTTTAACCTGATTATGACCCAGGAACCACAACAATTTACTTGTTAAAGTAATAATTGTTGAATCAATTGGACAAATAGCATATTCACCATGTATTTTTTTATAGGGTTTCTTCTGCACTAATTTATTCAATTTCTGATAAATTTCTTGAAAATGTTCCTGGTTCCGGTGAGAACTCGCCTTAGAAAATGTAGAAATATCTACTTCAAACCCTGTGTTATTTAATCTTTTAAATAAATCCCGCATACTCGTTAAGCTGTTATCCAGGGCAGAAGATAGCCAACACTCAAAGAACAGACGACTGTTCAACACTGGATAATCATTTTTTGGTAGTCCTCTCAGGATACCTTTGACAATCTTCGGGAATGAATTTATAATCATTATCAACAGATATACTTAGATTTATACCCCAACATATAACAAATCTTGGGGTATTTTTGTTGAGACTTTCTTAACATTCAACATTTCTGCCTGTAACGTTAGAGAAAACACTTTTCAAACATCCTCTAAGTAGAGTAAGGCTGGCTTTTGGGGAGTTGCTGTGGTTATCAGATGAATTGTATCAATGAAATAGGGCAGGGAAATTCCCTGCCCTATTTCTGAAGGTTCTGTTTAACTCAACTACTTGCTACCCGTAAACTCGACCGTTAATGTAGTAGTCTCGCGTACCTTTGGCGTTGATGGCTTCTCCCAATCTGTTTAAGGCATGGACATAAGCGGCTGTTCGCATTGAAATGGCTAATGTTTGAGAAATTGCCCAAATTTGCTCAGTTTCTTTGACAATTTTCTCTTTTAATTGTTGATTTACTGCCTCTAGTGTCCAATAGAGTCCGCTGCGATTTTGCACCCATTCAAAGTAGCTGACCGTGACCCCGCCTGCATTGACTAAAATATCAGGAAACACATGGATTCCCCGTTGTTCGAGAATTTTATCAGCTACTGAGTTAATTGGGCCGTTAGCAAGTTCAAAGATATATTTGGCTTTGATGTCCTGCACGTTGGCTTCAGTAATTTGATTTTCCAAAGCTGCGGGAATCAGAATGTCAACATCTAACGCCAAAAGTTCCTCATTGGTGATTACTTCGTGTTCGTGGATGTTGCAAACTGTGCCTTTGCAGTAGATGGCTTTGATTCCTTGGCTGGATCTTTTGTATTGTCTGATGCTGGGAATATCTAATCCTTGTTTGGTATAGATGCCACCTTGAGAATCACTCACTGCAACGATTTTATAACCTGCTTTGGAGAGTAATTCGGCTATTTCTGCGCCAGCATTGCCAAATCCTTGAACGGCTACTGTTGTTTCTTGGGGTGGGCGATTAAGTTTGCTCATAATGCTTTCTATTACAAAGAAAGCACCTGTGGCTGTGGCGGCATCTCTACCCAAACTACCGCCCATTGATAGGGGTTTTCCGGTGACAACGGCGGGGGTAATTTGACGGCGGATGATATTGTATTGATCCATCATCCAACCCATAATCATTGGGTTGGTGTAAACGTCGGGTGCGGGAATGTCTATGTCAGGGCCAATAAAATCTGCGATCGCATCCACATAACCTCGACTTAACCTTTCTAATTCCATTTTCGAGAGTTCTTTGGGATTTAGCGTTATTCCCCCTTTCGCACCGCCAAAAGGTAGATTCAGCACTGCACATTTAAAGGTCATCCAAAACGCTAATGATTGCACTTCATCCATTGATACATTGGGATGATAACGCACGCCTCCTTTGGTTGGCCCTCTAGTATCGTCGTACCGAACCCGATAACCTTGAAAAATTCTCAAAGTGCCATTGTCCATCCGGACGGGAATTGAAACGGCTAAACTTGCTTTAGGATATTTTAGGTGTTCCGTTGCATCGTCGGAAAGAGAAACATATTTCAAGGCTTGTTCCAATCTTTGACTAGCATCAGCAAATAATGAATCTGACATCCCACTATTTCTCCTCTTGTACGATTGGGTTGGTATGCAGATGCAAATTTAACTTCCTTCCTAAGTAGATTCACGGAAGTAGAAATGAATTGCTTTGGCTATGGTCGTTAATAAATAGGTGAAAAACATACAAAAATTCTCCCAACCCGTTTCTTCTTTTGGCCAGTACGCGGGTTTCTCAGGTTTGGGGATATTTTGGGAATATTTTGACGACCTACTTATTAAGCGATGCTGCGTTAGCAGCCGCTTTGCTATGCTTCACACGTATCGCAATCAATTCCTTATCTTGGGATTTTACATCTCCTATCACTCATTAAAACACGAGATTCGCTGTAGCATAAGTAACAAATTAACAAAAAGCTACAAAAATCGGAATGGGGGAGAAAGCCCCCTTATGCGATCGCAATCCATACAATATCTTGGAGATTAGTGGCTGTTCTTAATGCAGGAGTGTGACACTAGAAGCATAGAGACTCCCTAAAAGCGAGTCCTAAAGTCAAGCAATAAGTTTCCCTTCCTCGGCTGAAGTGTCTTATGGTTGAAATCCTCGCCGCGCTCTCTGCTTCGTCGGCGGCAGGGATGAGAATAGCTCTGCCCCTGCTAGTCATTGGCATATTGCCGAACACCAGTCTCTGGGCTAGCGTACCAATTTTGTCACGCTTTCCTCCCCCGGTGGTAATCGGAGTGCTTACCAGCTGGTCGTTATTTGAGCTTTTTGCCTCTAAAAAGCTTCTGGGACAGCGCGTATTGCAAGTTATGCAGCTAGTCTTTAGCCCAATTGTCGGAGCAATTCTGGGCATCGCCGTTGCTCAAATTACTGGCACTTCAACATGGTTACTCTGGATAGTTGCTGTGGTCGGTGGCTTATTAGCTTTCGTACTCCAGCTAGTTCAGGTTGGTTGGTTCTATCGTTTGCGTGGTTTACCCTTGTGGGCTGTCTTTATCGAAGATGCTTTGTGCATTTTCCTAGTCATCTTCGCCTTTGACGCGCCTGAGCAGGGAGGATTAATTGCTTTAATTTTGTTATGGCTAGCCCTTCGCAGTTCTAAGGACTGGTATCGCTGGTATCGAGGACGAAAACCTTCTAGAAAGGGCTATCAGGAACCAGACTAAAAAGTAAGGAGTAAACAGTTTTGAATTAATAACTGCTCACTCCTTACTCTCAAATTCCTCTACAGCAGTCCCACAAAGTGCAGAGGGCCGTGACCGCTAATTAACTCTAATATCAAGGCAAGAAAGCCAAGCATTGCCAGCCGCCCATTCCAGACTTCTGCGGTTGTGGTCATGCCCCACTCCCAACTTTCTTGTGGGTACATTTTGACTTTTTTCTTGAGTTGTGTAACCTGAGACAGCTTTAAACTGGGGGCATTCAGGGCATCAACGACTAGATCCGCCAAGGCTTCAATGAATACTGGATGCGTATTTAAAGCTGGTACGCGGTTAAAGTTGTGGATACCAGCTTCTTCTGCTATTTCTCGATATTCGATGTCAATTTCTTCTAAAGTTTCGATATGCTCAGAGACAAAGCTAACTGGCACTACGAGCAAATTTTCGATTCCTGAGGCTCCCAATTCTTTGATAGCATCTTCGGTGTAGGGCTTGAGCCATTCCACCGGGCCTACACGACTCTGATAAGCTAAGGTGTGAGGATTTGGTCGATTGAGAGTCTGCATAATCAGGGCTGTGCAATCCTCGATTTCTTTT
This sequence comes from Trichocoleus sp. FACHB-40, assembly GCF_014695915.1. Taxonomy (GTDB): domain Bacteria; phylum Cyanobacteriota; class Cyanobacteriia; order Cyanobacteriales; family FACHB-T130; genus Funiculus; species Funiculus sociatus. The sequence continues at coordinate 7,499 of NZ_JACJPF010000048.1, read as the reverse complement.
TGATAAGGATCGCCAGCTTCTTCAACGTAGCTTACGGGGACACCGTGGGCGCTAAAGAAGATATGAACTTGGTCGGGATTCGGTAAAGAGTCGAGTTCTTGGGCAATCAGCTGAGCCATTGCCTGGAGGTATCCTGGTTGTTGATACCAAGATGGAATAACAGTGTATTCAATTTTGTTGAGTGCTGGATCTTCTTGCCAGAGTCTTTCCAAAAGGCGGAAGCTGGAACCGCTGGTGCTGATAGAGAATTGGGGATACAGGGGTAGAATTACCAGACGATCTATGGCATCGCGTTTGAGGCGAGCGATCGCTTCTTCTGTAAAAGGATGCCAATAACGCATCCCTATGTAAATCCTAGCGTCTTCTCCTTTTGAGTTTAATTGTTCTTGTAGTGCTTGACCCTGCGCTTCTGTAATTCGTCGTAGAGGCGAGCCGCCGCCAATTTGCCGATAGTTCTCTTGAGATTTTTTTGTTCGCAGCGTGGAAATCAGCCACGCCAAGGGTTTTTGTAAACCGCGAAAGGGTATGCGAATAATTTCTGGGTCAGAAAATAAATTAAACAAAAACGGCCCAACATCGTCTAATTCATCCGGCCCACCCAGATTTAGCAGCAAAACTCCTACACGACCCATAGCGGTTTCTGTTTCCCAATCTTTCATTTTCGTTACTGATTTTAACAATAATATGCTTTCAACGGTTTAGGTCTGCAACAAGGGATACACATCTTAATTCGAGGTGGAGCAATGGCTACTATTTTAAGAACGTGGAGTTATCAGTATCAGTGGTTGTATGATGCGATCGCGCGTCTTGCTGCTGTGAGTGTAGGTGGAGAGGCAAGATTTCGCCAACTGCCTTTGAAAGGTTTAACCATTGACTCAGAAACCAAAGTTCTAGACCTCTGTTGTGGCAGCGGTCAGGCAACTCAATTTTTAGTGCAATATTCCCAGGATGTCACAGGTTTGGATATCTCACCAGTTTCTCTCGCTAGAGCGCAGAACAACGTCCCCCTAGCGAAATATGTAGAAGCTTTGGCTGAAGAAATGCCGTTTCCAGATCATCAGTTTGACATAGTACATACCAGTGTGGCAATGCACGAAATGGAACCCGAACAACTAAGGAAAATTTTCCGAGAAGTGTACCGAGTGCTGAAACCGGGCGGTATCTTCGCCTTAGTTGATTTTCATCGTCCCACGAATCCCCTATTTTTGCCTGGTGTGTCTATATTTCTATGGTTGTTTGAAACACATACATCTTGGCAGTTGCTACAAACTGATTTACCTGGGTTGCTAGAGGCGGTCGGTTTTCAGGCGTGCAAACCAGAATTGTATGCTGGTGGAAGTCTCCAGGTGATTCAGGCTCAAAAATGAAGGGATTGGGGAGGAGGGAAAAAAGAGGACTTGACGTTTTATCCTTTGCCTCCCAACTACAAATTGCCAATCCCAGGTAAAAGTTTTTTGTGAAACTTAGTTAATTACGGGAAAATACTCTTGTGGTAGGCTTTAGCTTAAAGTTATGATCTACCACTAGGAAACGAGTAAATATTTATGAACAATAAAATCATTTTACCATTCTTCCTAACAACTGTGTTAGTAGGTGGATATTTAGCAATTGATGCCTTTCAACAAAGTCAACCGACTCAAGCAGCTCAGTCGATATGGAAACAGTTTTCTTCAAGTAAAGGTAACTTTAAAGTATTGATGCCTGGTCAAACAAGCCAATTGAAGCGGATTGTAAACACTGAAGCGGGAAAAATTACTGTGTATGGGTTTCGATCTATCCGACCGAACGAAGCAGTGTATGGGGTTACTTACTCTGATGTACCTAGTAAAATTATAAAAACTCCTAAGGATGTCAATGATTTATTTAACGGAACCATTCAGGGTTTTGCACAGAGCGTTCAAGGTAGTGTGGTAAGTCAACGAAATATTAAGTTGGGTACTTATCCGGGAAGAGAAATAAAAGTTCAGATATTCGGAGGTGCTACTGCTAAAAGTCGGATGTATTTGGTCAAGCAACGGCTTTATCAGACATTAGCGGTAACAAAAAAAGAAGAAAGTTTATCTAAAAGTATTAATGGTTTTTTAAATTCATTCCAAGTGATTAATAAACCAGCAGCATCGCCAAAGAGCCGCAAAGTTAAGAAACCTACAGTTTCGCCCAAGGTTGTCCAAGAACAGCTTAACGCCAAGCTGAAACAAGCAGTTTGCAATCAAAATTGGTCGCAAGCCGTGACAACAGTTAACCAAATGATAAATATGGCACCTAAGTCAGGAGGAGTGCGGGAGCAATTGGTAACGTATCGGGGACGATTACAAAATATGGCTAGAAATAAAGAAGTTATCCCTGCGGGAACGCTTACTGGTTGCTCTCCTGTTGCTGGAAGTGGAGGTCAATAAAAGAGTTTTGCAGAGCCACAGGCGAAGCGTCTCCGGAGTGTTGAGTTACTTGGTGTTGCTCAAAATAAAAGTTATTTCAATTGGGTATAACCTATTAAGTCAAATCTCAAAACTCAAGTCTCAAAACTCAAGTATCCTCCGTCTCAGTTTTCTGTTCATCGACAACTTTTTGCTGCTTATCTTCTTTCCATCTTCCCTGCTTACGCGCTGCTTCTGTCAAAAGATATTCAATTTGGCCATTCACGCTCCTCAACTCGTCAGCAGACCATTTCTCAAGGATTTCGTAAAGTTTGTTGTCTAAACGCAGCAAAAACCGCTTTTTCTGGGTCATGTGTTAGGTGTAAAGGCTGCCAGTGTTAATTACAGGCTGGGCGTTCTGATCTGAGGTTAAAATTACCAACAGATTGTTTATCATAGCGGCTTTGCGTTCTTCGTCCAATTCAACAATTTGCTGTTGGCTTAGCCGCTTTAACGCTTCATCAACCATTCCCACTGCACTTTCAACAATTTGTCGTCGCGCATCAATAATCGCTTTGGCTTGTTGGCGACGCAGCATTACTTGGGCAATTTCGGGAGCATAGGCTAGGTGGGAGAGTCTGGCTTCTAACACTTCGATTCCAGCAACTTCTAATCGACTTTGCAATTCTTTCTGGAGTGCGTTGGCGATTTCGTCAGGAATTCCTCGCAGGGAAGGAATAGACGATTCATCAGGCGCGTCATAAGGGTAGCGAATTGCTAAGGCTCGAATGGCTGTCTCGCTTTGGATAGCGATAAATTCTTCGTAGTCATCAACATCAAATTGAGACTTGGCTGAGTCTACTACTTGCCAAACTACTACAGCACCAATCTCAATTGGACTGCCTTGGGCATCATTGACTTTGAGTTGCTTGCTGTTAAAGTTGCGAACTCGTAAAGAAATCTTCCGTTTACTGGCAAAGGGGTTACTCCACCAAAACCCCGCTTCTCGAACAGTACCGACGTAACGCCCTAAAAAGACTAGCACTACTGCTTGGTTTGGCTCAACTGTAAAGAAGCCAGACACGGAGGGAATTACTACTGCTATTAGTGTTGCTCCTAAAGTTGCGCCGACTTCTGCGGTTATATCGTCTCCGAAAAAATCTCCTACTCTAAGGCTTCTGCCTAATATTTCTGCTAATCCCTGTATGCTATGCCACGCTTCCCATACGCCAAATATGGCTAAGGCTAGAAGGACGATAAGAACCGCGAAGCCGTTGACTTTAAACGCCGGAACTTCTCTGATCCGCTCCATATTTACTCCTAGGATTTTGCTTCGGTTGATATTGCGATGATATCACGCAAATATCAAAACGCCAGGATAGGTGCGTTAGGCGATCGCTAACACACCCTATGGTTGCGGTTTGTGGTTTATGGTCTTTGGGTAGCGATCGCTAACTTGGCACCGGGAATTTGACGCAACTGATCCATGACGGCGACGACTTGACCGTGATCGACTGCTGCATCAGCATTCACAATTACTAGCGCTTCTTGATTTTGTGGAATTAGTTGTCGCACCTCACCCTGCAACGCCTCGACGGGAATTAAGTTGCGGTTGAGTGCAATTTGTCCTTGGGGGCTAATCGTTACGGTAATTTGAGTTGAAGGTTGAGCTTTAGCGGTTGTTGCTTGGGGTAAGTTCACAGGCAACCCTTGAGAACGGGTGAGAAACAGGGTTGACATGATGAAAAAAGTCAAGATTGCAAAGATCACATCGATCATCGGTACGATGTTGATCTGAGCTGGGATATCTGGTTCATCGGGTAGGCGCATACTGAGATATTCCTTTTTCATATCGACGACGGTAGAGCAGTTCTAGCTGACCACCGTACTCTTGAATTAATGCTATCTGTCGCAGATAGAATCCCCGAAAGGCATTGGCAAACAAAAGTGTAAAAATAGCAACAACTAATCCGGCGGCGGTGGAAACCAACGCTTCACTGATACCAGCTGTAACGTTAGTAGTTTGAGTACCCCCGACATCACCCAAGCGTAGTGAGGCAAAGGAATTAATCAAGCCTAAAACTGTTCCCAGCAAACCCAGCAGGGGGGAAAGGCTGATAATTGTGTCAAAGACGGTATTGAACCGCTTGAGTACAGGTATTTCTGCCTGAGATTCACTTTCTAGGGCTAATCTAAATTCTTCTGGGGTGGGTTCCTCCAGTTCCATTGCTGCTAAAAAGATTCGCGCAATGGGTAGATCCGCATTGGCTTTGAGCTTTTGCAAAGCTGCTGCTGTGTCGTGCTGATACAGAGATAGGACATCGCGCACCACACGGCGTTGCCGTTGATTGATGCGAAACCAGAAGGCAGTACGTTCTGCAACTAACGCGATCGCAGCCACAGAAAACGCCAGCAACGGCCACATTACCACGCCGCCCGCCGCAAAAATTTTATTAATTTCCATTACTTTTACTGTCTCTAAGGCAATAAAGGAAGCAGCGAAAGTCTATCAGCGTCCTTGACTGGCAAAACTGATATAAGTTCTCAAAAAAAAATAAGGCTAATGACAATTAATGTCAAGCAATCTTAGCCTATACTTAGCAAAAAAAGTTTTATTAACCAATATTAAATGGGCGGAAAGCCCCACGGAGCCTAACTTATGAGGCTTGTTAAGTGAAGCGGGCAAAATCCTATCTTTGGACTTTTCACTTGACATTTGCTACTTGGCATCTTACTTTACTCAATCAAGTGCTAATTGTTCGCAATAAAACGTATGGGGTTGTCCAGCATCGCTGTGGAGCAACGAGAAAGAGAAGACGAAACTAGGCGGTCTTTTCTCACTTACAGCCTGATTGGTTCGCTGGCGCTGCATATTGCGGTGCTGATTTTCGGCAGTTTTGCGGTGGAACCGCCTGGACTGGCAGATGAATCGATTGAAGTGATAGTTGTTGAACCGTCTAGCGTCGAGCTAGAAAAACCAAAAGAGCCGGCTCCAGCCAAAAGCGTGTCAGAAGCTGGAGGTGGTGGCGGCGGTGGTAGTGGCGGTGGTGGCAGTTCTGCGTCAGAAGTGATCGCGCTATCGCCGCCATCGGTTAGTTCTAAAACATTCCGTAAGTCGGTTCAACCAGTAGCAACGCCGGAACCGATCCCGACACCTGTGGCTAGTGTACCGCCGTCACCAGTAGCAACACCGGAACCGATCCCGACACCTGTGGCTAGTGTACCGCCGTCACCAGTAGCAACACCGGAACCGATCCCGACACCTGTCCCGATGCCGCCAGAGCCAGTCGAGACACCGGAAGTCAGCAAAACTCTGCCTCCGGTTCCTACCGTTCCTCGTCTAGCGACGGAACCAGTGGCAACCCCAGCACCAACCCCAACACCAACGCCAACGCCAACTCCAACACCAGTTGGGGGTATACCGCCAAAACCAGCTACTACGCCGCCGCCGAGGATTGCACAGCAGCCACCTTTGCCAGCTAGTACGCCATCATCTACGACCCCACCAAGGCAAGTGCCAACACCACCACCTTCTAGTGGAGGATCGGTTTCGGATAGAGTTAGAGATTTTTTCCAAAGACCAAGAAACTCCAGCAATAATCAAGAAATTGCCAAAAATGACGCTGGAGGAGCGAGTAATAGCAGTAGAGGAAGCGATCGCTCACCTACGGGCGGTTCGGGAAACGCAGCAGGTAGTAAAGCTCCTTCAGGTAATGGCTCTGGTACTGGCAAGCAACCAGGAAGCGGTTCTGGTTCGGGAAGCGGTTCTGGTACAGGGCGTGGTTCTGGTTCGGGAAGCGGTTCTGGTACAGGGCGTGGTTCTGGTACAGGAAGTGGCTCTGGTTCAGGAAGTGGCTCTGGTTCAGGCACAGGTTCGCAAGTAGCGACTGCTCCAAGTCCACCCATACCAAAACCAAATCCTCAGTCTGGTTCAGGATGGAACCGTGTCAATTGTCGCAAATGTCCCAATCCCAACCTTCCCCGCAGGGCGAGAAGTTTGGAAGGCACGGTAAAGGTTGTATTTGATGCCGACCGTGACGGAAATGTGAGCAATGTCAGGGTTGACAGCTCTAGCGGTCACGATATTATCGATCAAGCTGTTAAACAAGCAGTAGACAATTGGAAATTAGCGTCATCAGAAGCTGGATGGAATGGCATCTCCCAAACATTTACCTTTGCTAAGCAAGGCTCCGATTTGGAGCGTCAAGCCCGCGAACGACGCCAACAGCAAGAACGCGAACGTCAAGCTCGCGATCGCGAACAGCAACTGAGGGAACTTGCTGAACAGCAAGAACGCGAACGCCAAGCTAGGGAAGCCCAACAGCAAGAACGAGAACGTCAAGCTAGGGAACAAAGAGAACGGGAACAGCGGCAAACACCTACGCCCTTGCCTACAATCGAACCTACACCGTTGCCACCAGTAGAAGAACCTACACCGTTGCCACCTATAGAAGAACCTACACCCCCGCCTGCACCTCCCGAATAGTTGCCACCTTCCAGGCTGGCATTGCTTCCTTAAGAGCGCAAAATTATCAACTTCATTCAGGCTTCTCAATTTCCGAGGAAGTCTGGATAAGATTTTTGCGTTTGACAAGGCAAGACAGTACAGTTTCCAGAAAAAATCTCTATCTATTGAAATACATTTTCCTTTAAGTTTATGCCGCTATCTTTAGCAGGGTTACTTTACGACAAAAGACTCCCAATTGTTTTGGCGTTACAAGATGTCTAAGCTGTTGTGCATTTAAATTGTGATAAAAGCATTACCTTTGTTTTTGAGCTTTCGTCCCCACTTAATAACCAGCTCTCCTTCATTTAAAAGCCGATGTAATAAATACTCTAGCTCCTCAACTGATTTGAATAGTCGATTAGCCACATATTCTTTTGTAGAATGCCATACCAATTCAATTAAGTTATAATCCGGGCTATATTCCGGAAGAAATTCTAAATGAAGATTCGGCATCTCTGCTTCAATCTTCTTGATATACTCAGGGAGCATCCCGGTTTTGCGCTTTTGAGCATCAAACGGATATTGATCCGTTAAGGTAGGCGCACCGAAGCTTAAGCATTTGATTAACATTTTTCATCAACCACTGCGCTCCTGAAATTTTCAACCTTCTATCAATTTGTTTTACTGCCGACTCTACA
>NZ_JACJPF010000047.1 GCF_014695915.1 Trichocoleus sp. FACHB-40 | reverse complement strand
TGTTGGCTTGGGTTCTCCCATCATTCAACAATAATAATATTAAAATCCTTTCTCTAATATCTGCATTCTCTTCCTCTTTTAAAGCTATTTGCAGTTTTTCTTTTTGCTTTTTTGGAGATAGTTTTTGGCAGGCATTGCTTCTTTATCTTACAGGCAAATAAATTGATTATACGTTATTTAACTGCACAACAGCTTATTAGAATTATCCCTAAAATCGCTTTCTTTGTCTGGGAAAGAATCCTCTACCCTTGGCAAGTTATCATTTTTGAGAACAGGTGAGTTCAAAAGCCGCCGCCTGTTCAAAATTTCAATTTCTTTTTCCAGCTTCTCCTGTCCTTGTCTAAAAAACTCTTGCGAACTTGAAGGAATTAAGCCGCGATTGAATTGTTGTGCTTGTGCAGGAGATATCGAGTTGAACTCTGGGTTAGCAGCCGCAGGAGTCTGTCCGCCAAATAAGGAAACGGACGTAATTAACAAAGCACAAGTCCCGGTAATATGGGCAAATAGCGGTTTCAAAATAGTTTTCATTTGATATGAAAAGAATTAAGTAATCTATAGCAGTCCTAAACAAATGAAATATTTTTTTGTTTCTAGCACAAGCGTCATGCCTGCGACAGATAAGGACCGCTATATATAAATCTTTGCTCTTACCCCAGCAAAGAACATCATTCTTTTGGGTCAACCAATCAGGCGATGCCAATGGGAGCATCCCTATAAGAGCAAATATAAAGCCTGTGGGCTTATATTTGCCGCGACTTTTGATCATTGCATGATTGCCTTTTTTCAATCTCCCTGCGGATACTCATCCCATAAACTTGTTGTCTGACGCAGACTCAAATGCTCGCCATGTCCCAAAATCAAATGATCCAGCAGGGGAATACTTAAATATTGCGCTCCTACCAACAGCTGGCGTGTCAGATTAATATCTTCTTCACTTGGTTCAACGCTTCCAGATGGATGATTGTGCGCTATGATTAGCCGCGTTGCACCCTGGCGAAGCACCTCCCGGAAAATCTCGCGTGGAGGAGCTAAAGTTTCAGTCGCGGTGCCAATAGTAATGACTTGGGTGCCAATCAAGCGATTTTTGACATCCAACAGCACCACTGCAAATCGCTCTTGCACCTGCCACATCAAATCGTGACTTAGCGCTGCCGCTGCTGCTGCTGGAGAATCAATAGTAGTGCGATCGCCTGGACGAGATTGAAACGCCCGTTTTCCCAACTCAACCGCCGCCAGAATTGTCGCTGCCTTTGCAATACCCACACCAGGAATCTTCATCAACTCCTGAACGCTAATATCCCGCAGCATTTCTAAAGGGTCGCGCTGGTATTGACTTAATTCCTGTAATATGTATTGTCCAAGCCCAACAGCTGACAGTTTACCATGTCCCTGACCCGTGCCTAACAGAATTGCAATTAGTTCAGCTGTAGCGAGATTTTTGGCTCCCTGAGCCATTAATCGTTCGCGGGGTCGCTCACTCAGGGGTATATCTGCAATTCTGAGGCAATAAGTCATAAATGCACTGGGAAAGACTATATTTAGTTTTCCCAAATAGCACCAAATTTAAGAATCCCAATTCTTAAATTTTTAACTTTGAATTCCCGGTTGGTGAATATCAGCAGCCTTGAGCATATGATACGCTACGAGTAACTGCGTCAGAGCCAAGGGGTAACTCTGAAGCGTTTCCCCAGTTGTCCCAATAAGCTTACCAATATCGGGGTTTCCTTCCCGGCTACAGAAAGGCATTAAAGTTGGTACTGTGCTGCATAGAACTCGCTCTACCTGCACAACCTGTTCGCTAGTAGCATGACCGTCAACTTCAAGCACATCAACTGGCTTGCTCATATCCCGGTCTAGTTCCAGACGGATTGGCGATTGAGAATTGTCACTCCCTGGACTCAAAATATTGGTCATGTCTGGATGTGGGATAGTCGGTCTAAGTACCAAACGCACATTCAGATGGGAATTTACTTCTTTTGCATCATCCTGAGGCGGGTAGAAAGTTACTATCATATCTGCCCACTGACGCTGAGGACGGATAAACTCCTCTGAGTCGGATTCCCGTTTTTGCAGTTGTTCGAGAACCTGTTCTCTTGTGTAGCCGCGCTTCATGGTATCGCGCTTGATTTTCCACTCGTATCGCAGTTCTTCCGGCGGTGCGAGATACACTTTCACATCGTAGCAATCACGCGCTACGCGAGTGGAATAACCGAGCAATCCTTCAACAATCACATATTTACTTGGTTTGATATACTCTGGCGGGTCGAAGGCTCCTGTGTGGTGATTGTAAATTGGTTTAAGTATGGGTTGTCCGTTTTGTAGCAGGGACAGGTGCTGTTCCATGATATCCACGTAGTTGCAGTCTGGGTGCAACGCCGAGATTCCTAACTCAGCACGTTGTTTCCTGTCGTAGCGGTGATAATCATCAGTACAGATGACTGTGACATCCTCTTCACCCAAGACTTGAGCAATTCCCTTCGTCAGCGTTGTTTTACCAGCGGCGCTGTCGCCGACTATGCCAAGAATAATTGGACGATGGGTCATAATTCCTCCAGGTCAAGAGCAAATCCAGAATGGTTTAATTTTAGGGAGGAATGGGGCGCAACTCAATATTGTTAAATGTTGTGTTGATTTTGGGTAAATTTCTGTATCTAGGTATCCAATTCACCAAGTAGTGCAGTGCCATCTGCGGCGACGCATCTGGGAAAAATTCAATGCTTCGATGGGCGCGATCGCATCCGACAATTAAATCATCGGCAAATTATTGGCATTTTCCCCCAAATCCCCATATCACTCATCCATAAATATTGCTAAAAAATATTTATCACGTTGGACAAATATCCTAAAGCTTCAACCTTATATATCAGCCGAATTTTAAGCTTTTATAGCGGTAAAAAGTTGGGGATTGTTTGAATAAACTGAGTCGCATTCAGTAATTACAACAGCAGATTGAGGCGTGGCAAGCGATGCTGGTCAAAGTTGGGTGGGAGTGAATGAGCGATCGCATTCCTTCCTTTTCTCAAATGCAATCGCAACTTTCAGGTTCTCCATCGCCTTCTTTCACACCAAATCCATCTTGGCAAAGTGGTCTTGCAGCAGCTTGTGCATGAAGCGATAGCGACCTCCAACGCGCTGCAATAGGAGCCTCTCAGTGCAGTAATTGAGCAGCAGGTCATAGCGCAAGGGGGCGTAGCGATTCCAGGCAAGGACAAGGCGGAGGACGAAATGCTGAAGTAAAGCATTTCCGCCACCCTCAAAGGATGCAAACCCAATGATGTAAATGATGTAACCAAGAAAAACTTGAGGTGAAAACCCTCTGTCTATAAAAATACGGATGCTTACTTGAAAACGGAGGCAGAGTATACCAGTGACTAGCAATACCCACAATACAAACAAGAATATATTTCTCCATGAGTCTTTAATACCTTGATTTGCCACTACTTGAGTTTGAATCTCTGCCCTCATATTTGCAATAAGCCAGCGAACACAAGAATTGATCGCTACGCCAGATAGCAATACTATTAGTGAATAGCTCCACTCTATTTTTGTTGTAAGCCAAGCAGCCCCGACCAGAATCGATGAGGATAAACTCAGCACTACCCCTATAGATGAAATTTGTTCTTTTGACCTTCCCAGTATATTGAACTGAAGTTTTTCAGTAGGAACAATATTGTCCATTGTTATCAAATATTTTAGAAAAGGAAATGTGGCTACTAAAGGAAGTAACGATGCAGGAAAACGCCTAGCCCACAAACTAGCCACCGCAAATACTGATGTAAAAAACAGCATAAACAATAACCTATAACTATTTCTCTGCTGTTTCTCTGGCAACCAAGACAATTGCATTCTCTCAATCAAAAACTCTGTCTGCGACTCGTGTTCCAATGCCTTCGCCACAAACACCAATGCTCGTTGAACCGCCTTGCGCGTTGGCAGTCGCTTTGTCCCATAAGTTTTGCTCAAGATGCCCTGTTGCTTGTCGTTGGGATCGATAATCAACTCGCGGGTGATCGCGGCTTCCCAATAGGTATCGAGCAAATATTCAACTTGGCGCTCAGAGGCGGTGCGCGATCGCCAATCTGAGAGCGAAAACTTTCCCTGCTTCTGCACCCAGCCAAACATGGATAAAAACAGTGGCGTTGTCAGCAGCTCCTGCAACGCCTCATCCTGCTGCACCGTCTGCCACACATCCTGCAACTCAAACTGAGCAAAATAGTCCTCAATTTGCTCGACGGTTAATGCCTGCAAATAAATCGCCCCATACAGGTTCAACGGCTGACGCACCACTTGCTCAAACTCTTCCCGCCGACAGCAAATCAGAACACCACAAGGGCGCTGCATAAGTTCTCCTATCAACCACTCATTGAGGGCCACGGCACAAGCTGGTTGATGCTGAGGTGCAACCTCATCCAGCCCATCAAGCAACGGCAGCAGTTGATTGTTCTCTAGCCATAGCTGCGCCACATCCTGACGAATTCCATATTTCCCTTTCAACTCGCCTACTAGCCACTCAAAAATTGATTGCTTCGGATTTTTCCAAGACGACAAACTGATTAACACTGGGATTGGCTCTGCTTTGTCTGCTGTCGCTCGTTGCAGCAAATCTTCTGCTAACTCCAGCATCATTGTTGTCTTACCCGCTCCTGGTTCGCCGAGGATTAGCAATTGACGGGCAAGTTCTGGGCGATCAAATACCTCTACAAGTCGAGTTCCGGCATCCAAAGGCACCGCTGACTGCGATGGTTGCGCTACCGCTGCCGACCAAGGACGCTGCACGCGATAGTTCTGCCGCTCCATTCCCAGAGCCAGCCACACCGCATTGTGCAACGACTGCTCTAGCCGTCCCTGCACTTCCGTTGTGACAGCTTGCAGCAGTTTCACCTGGGATGCTTCCCGTTTAGCTTTTGGGGTATTTGACTTTGGCGGTGCCCCTCCCGACGACTCTGGTCAGTTGGGATTAGTGCCGTGGTAGTGGTAATTCGTAATCGTGCCTTGCTGCACCGATGCATTCGGCTGGATCTCTTTATTGTTAAACTGTTGTCCCGTCCCACTAAACACATTCAACACATTCTCAGCATCCCAGTCCTCAAACTGAATCACCTGATGGATTTCCTGCACCAGGGTTTGAACTTCCCTCTCAAAGGCTCGATCCGATTTCCACAAACCATTCAAGTAATTCTTTAGTTTCTGCATATCTTCCGGCGAGTCTTTCGCTGCCCCAGCTAACACCTTTTCTGCCTGAGGCTTACCTTTAATTGCTTTCTGCCAAACAGTTTCGCCCAGTTTTTGGATCCGCTTCGTAATACCCTCAGTCGTCTTTTTGCCTAGTTCGCCCGCGCCACCTTCCACAAATTTATCAAAGGCAACTTTTGCGATCGCATTTGCTGCTGCCAAAGTAATCAGTTCCATCATTGCAACTCTGCCGTCAACTCACTATCTCAGTTTTACTCTGACAACTGCGTAATGTCTGCAAGGTCTTCACGGAAATCAGGACTCCTTTGTTGCCCAAAGCTTGTCAAATTCTGTTGTAGAGGCTTGTGGATGCGATCGCTCCAAAACGGCACAAGAGGCGACCCCCGATCAATCGTTTGCATCGCCAAACCCCTGTCAAAATCCACCAACTCACGCAGTTTGCCTCTCCCTTTACAGGAGAGATGGAGTCAAAATTTTAGAGTCTTACGAAAATAGCCTTTAAAAGCGACTTCAGGAAACTGTTACAGCGATCGCTGCTTCAACATTTGTCTCAACGACATTAATTTGCGAACGTACAAAAATCAATGGGCGGTACTGGATTTGAACCAGTGGCCACCTGCTTGTAAGGCAGGCGCTCTACCGCTGAGCTAACCGCCCAATTTCACACAATAGAATCAATAATAGCAGATGTTTTCTGAAAAGTGTATAGTTTGCAAAAAGAAGAAATTTACACCTGATGCCTTCTGGTGCAACGCACGATCGCATAACTCTATGGTGCTTGCCGATGGTGGCGGGCGCGACGATGGGGTTGACTCGCAGTAGCAATCTGACCTTAATCGTTTCGGGGGGATTTTTATTCAGTGGGCTGATGTTTGGCCCAGACTTGGATCTCAACTCGCGTCCTTATAAGCGTTGGGGCTGGTTGCGGTGGATTTGGATACCTTACCAAAAAAGTCTGCGCCATCGCTCTGTTTTTTCGCATGGGCTAATTATTGGGACGACGTTGCGATCGCTATACCTATTATTTTGGCTGTTTCTCCTAGCGTTGCTGATTTCGGCTATTGTGCAGTTAGTCTGGGGCGGGGGGTGGAATTGGCAAGTGGTGGCGGATGTGGTTTTGCAATCGTCTCAATACCCTTCTGAATGGATGGCACTTTTTGCAGGTTTGGAATTGGGTGCGATGAGTCACTCATTCAGCGATTGGGGTGGTTCTGCTTATAAGCGGTTGCAAAAAGGTGGTGTGGGTGCTTTGATGCCTAAGCGAGTTAAGCGTAAGCGAAGAGGTAAGAAAGGAACCGCAAAGACGCAAAGGACAAGGAAGGTAAGATAGAGAAGAGTTAATAGCCATTAGCCATTAGCCGATATTTATGTCTAATTCTTCTGAATCTGCATTGTCTGCACTGCAACAGCTGATTGAGGTAGTTGCAAAGTTGCGATCGCCTCAGGGTGGTTGTCCCTGGGATTTAGCGCAAACTCCCGAAACGCTGACTCCTTATGTGATTGAGGAAGCTTATGAGGTGGTGGATGCAATTCGTAGTGGTGAGCAGGATGCGATCGCAGAAGAACTGGGAGATTTACTTTTACAGGTGGTGCTGCAAGCTCAAATTGCTAGTGAATGCGGTCAATTTAGCTTAACTGAGGTGGCTGCTGGTATCACCGAAAAGTTGATTCGCCGTCATCCCCATGTGTTTGGAGATGTTGAAGTCAAAAGTGTGGAGGAAGTTCACGAGAATTGGCAGCAAATCAAGGCCGCTGAAAAAGGCGAAACCGCTGAAGAAACCCAATTACTGACTCGCAAACTGGATCGCTATTCTCGCACACTCCCGCCGCTGATGGCTGCGATGAAGATATCCCAAAAAGCGGCGGCGGCAGGGTTTGAATGGGAGAATGTGGAAGGAGTTTGGGCGAAGTTCAAAGAAGAGTTGGCAGAATTTGACGAAGCATTGCAACAGGAAGACGAAGCTCATCAGCAGGCGGAACTGGGAGATTTACTTTTTACTGTAATTAATCTCGCCCGTTGGTATAAATTAGACCCGTCAGAAGCTTTACAGGGAACAAATAAGCGATTTATCGGGCGGCTTAAAAAAATGGACGCGATCGCAGACCGTCCCCTTTCAGATTACACTTTGGATGAGTTAGAAAATCTTTGGCAACAAGCAAAAGCTTACCTAGCTAAGCAAAACCAAGAGAGTTTTGAATGTTGATATATTAATTTAAAACTTATAACTTTTAAGCTGCTACTTGTGAGTTCTCAACGAGGATGCGATACAATTCATCTTCCAGCCAGCACTCATCTTCTTCTGTCAACACTAGCCTTGCTTGTCGCCAGATACCAGCTAACTCCGAGTCTGTGTACTGCGAGATCAGTTCATTTGATAGCTGTTCCAAAGCTATGGCATCAGTAGCGATCGCTACTGATGCCATTCTCCAAACTAACCATTCTTTCTCTGATACGGCACTCATTGTCTTTTACCACTTCCTGATTGTATCTCCTAACTTAAGGGTGATTCGATTCTCAGGTCTTCAGTAAAAATGCTGAATGTGTGTATCTTCATATACTCTTTAAATTAAAGCCATACTTGGATAAATTTGCGATGAAATTTTTTGTAAAAAAGTGGCTTTTCTGGTTCTATTCGCTACCAAAACAAAGGGGCAATGAGTGCTCATTGCCCCTTTCCCAGCCTTAAAGGTGTGGAAGTGTGAAAAGTTGAAAGATTTAGAACAGTGACGGAAATACAAAACCTAAAGCGATCGCTTCCTCTAACCAATCTGTGCGTTGATATGCTTTAATCAGTCCCATCTGCGCCTGCAAATAGTCTTTCGAGCTAGTATTGGCACAATCGCAAAAAGCTTCTAAGGATTACACCGCCTCTGGATAGCGTTTTTGTTTCAGCGCTGTTTGTCCGGTGTTGAGTAGTTCGCTTTGATTTGCTGCTTTCGCTTCTGGGAATGCAGGGGACATTACTTTCAGCGCTTGCTGCGCCCACGATGAAACTTGGTGGCGTTTTCGGCCCTTAACGGGTTTCGCGTTGTCGTAACCAACCAAGTTATGCACCATCGGGGAGGTCGCCATACTTTGACTATCGACAATCGCTTCCGAGGGACTGCTGGGACGACCATTGTCCGCTCTGACCCAAAGAAAGTAAACGGTCATCCATCGCTTTTCCGAAACATTCTATAGAACGTCTCTACTTGCCACAACCTATAAAGGAATTGCTCTTATCTCGTACCAATCAACTCCAATCTTCTGTATCTTGTCGCTTAGCGCGACTTTTATAAGCAAGACCACGAGAGTGAATTTGACGGGTTTTTTCATAGAGTTCTTCTTGGGTTAAGTTCCATGCTTGAAGAACTTTATCCAGGTCTTGTTGGATATCTCTTGCGCCAGGAAAGCCGTAATAGCGAATGCGTAGCCTTGCAAGTTCTGCCAGGTTATAATCATTAATTTCCCCGTTTAAGAGGTTGTTAAGAAGTGCGCGATCGCGACTGTACAGAGGATGCTGTTGGTCTTTTTCGTTACTCATAGGGAAGAAGGTAATTTTTTTCCATTAGCTATTCTTAAATCTCAACTTCATCTCCTACCTGTAAAATTTTACCCGCTTCCCATTCTGGTACCTGCGTATTTACGCTCAACCGAAAAAAGTGATTGAAGGGAGATAAATTTACTCCATCAGGCAAAGTTTCTTGGCGCTGACTCACGAAAATTTTTTGAAAGCTAGGATAAACTTCTCCCGTAAAGGTGTCTCGTGTTGGCACCACACAACGCTGACAGGGATTCACCCCCATCATCTGCACATCTTTGACTTGAAACTGCACTTTTATACCAACTTCTGCAAACAGTCGATCCTCCCAAAATTGGGGAACGCCGCCAATTTCGAGATTAGCTCGGATGCGGCGGCGCATCTCCTCTACGGGGGAAATCGCACCTTTTTCTAGTTCGGGAAACCAGGAAGCAACTGTTTCCAGGGTTGCAGTGCTAATTACCGTTGGGCCAGAAGCATCAGTATCATCTGGAAAGCCTAAAAGAGAGTTTTGCAGCAATTTTACCTTGAAGCCGAAATACTCGCTCAACCAAGCTTCTAGTTCACCACGTTCTCGTTCGAGGTGAAAAACTCCTCCCAGCTTGGTTCCCTGGACTTCTAAGCAGACGCGATTAATCGTGTCGCTACTAGCGTCAATATCAAATGATGTTCGTAGTAAATGAACTTTTGGGTTCCGCTTGCCATTGACAAACTTACCATGTTCGTCAACAATGGCAAACTCTCGGTCATGCTGTAATGCACCACTTTTGAGAACGGTTGCCTTAGTAACAGCAACACCGTCCAGAGATTTAATGGGATAAATCAGAATCCGGGTGAGGTAAGGCACGGGAGAATTAAGAGTTGTAGAGACGCGATGTATCGCGTCTTGAGTTATAAGTTAGAAATTCCTAACTTTGGACATGATACAGGACTTTAACGAAAGCAAGCCACATACAAAAGAAGGTAGAGAACCCATCGTTTCTCTACCTTCTTTTTAGTTTTTAGCCAGTGTGAAAGCTATGAATCTTGAATTAATAACTCAAGAGCTTTTATTCTGCGGCTTGGGGTAACAGCTCTCGCTTTTCTCCTTGCAGCACTTTCACTTCCTTGGTGGTTTCATCGACATCGACAATCGCCGTGTCGCCATCCGAAATCCGACCGCTCAAGATTTCTTCGGCTAAGCTGTCCTCCAAGAGGCGCATGATAGCTCGGCGTAGTGGACGCGCACCGTAGCTAGGATTATACCCCTCCTCCACAAGGCGATCCTTGAAGCGTTCGGTAACTTCCAAGGTGATTCCCTGCTCCGCAAGTCGTCCCACCACCTCTTTGAGCATGATGTCGGAGATTTCCTTCACCTCGTCCTTCGTCAATTGGCGGAAGACGATGATCTCGTCGAGACGGTTCAGGAACTCTGGACGGAAGTATTGCTTCAGTTCCTCGTTCACCAGTGACCGAATCCGGGTGTATTGTGCCTCTGCTTCGTTTTCTTGAGTATCGAAGAAGCCTAAGCCTGTGCCACCTTTTTCTATCACCTTAGAACCGATGTTGGAGGTAAGAATCAGCAAGGTGTTCTTGAAGTCCACTGTGCGTCCCTTGGCATCAGTCAGGCGACCGTCTTCCAAGATTTGCAGCAGCATATTGAAGACATCTGGGTGTGCTTTCTCGATTTCGTCGAATAGCACCACGGTATATGGACGACGGCGCACTGCTTCGGTGAGCTGTCCGCCTTCGTTGTAACCGACATACCCAGGAGGCGAACCAATCAGTTTAGAAACTGTGTGTCGCTCCATGTATTCCGACATATCCAGGCGAATCATCGCTTCTTCTGACCCGAAGAAGTATGCTGCCAAAGATTTCGCTAATTCTGTCTTACCTACTCCGGTGGGGCCAGAGAAGACAAAGCTGGCAATCGGTCGGTTGGGATTCTTCAGTCCTACCCGTGCGCGACGAATGGCGCGAGATACCGCTTTGACAGCCTCTTCTTGACCGATGAGGCGGTTGTGTAGGGTATCTTCCATGTGTAGCAGTTTCTCAGATTCAGATTCTGTGAGTTTGTTCACAGGTACTCCTGTCCAAGAAGCTACAATTTGGGCGATGTCTTCTTCGGTGACAACGGGTGAGGCACTGTCATCGCGGGTGGTGGATTCGGTTTTCTTCGCGTTAGCGATCGCGCGGATTTCTGCTTTAATTTCCATTTCGCGATCGCGCAGTTCCCCGGCTCGGTCGAAGTCCTGACTCCGGACTGCGTCGTCTTTGTCTTTGAGAACTTGACGCAGTTCTTTGTCCAGTTCCTTCGCGGCTGGTGGAAGCTGCGAGTTAATCAGGCGCACTCGCGAACCCGCTTCATCAATTAGGTCAATTGCTTTGTCTGGCAAGTAACGGTCGGAGATGTAACGGTCTGAAAGCTTAGCAGCAGCTTCCACCGCCTCATCGGAGATTTTTAGCTTGTGGTGTTGCTCGTAACGTTCGCGCAAACCATACAAAATTTCAATTGTTTCGGTAACTGTCGGCTCTCCTACCATCACTGGTTGGAATCTCCGCTCTAAGGCTGCATCCCGCTCAATGTGCTTGCGGTATTCATCCAGCGTCGTTGCGCCGATGCACTGCAATTCACCTCTTGCCAAGGCGGGTTTCAGAATGTTTGCTGCGTCGATGGCACCTTCTGCTGCACCCGCACCAATCAAGGTATGTACCTCGTCAATCACGAGAATTACATTCCCCGCTGAGCGGATTTCATCCATGATTTTCTTTAAGCGTTCTTCAAATTCACCCCGGTATTTGGTGCCTGCTACCAGCAAACCAATATCCAGAGTGACGACGCGCTTATCTTCCAGAATATCTGGGATATCGTTGTTGGCGATTCTTGATGCCAAACCTTCTGCGATCGCAGTTTTCCCGACTCCTGGTTCCCCAATCAATACTGGGTTATTCTTCGTTCTGCGTCCCAGAATCTGAATTACCCGTTCAATTTCCTTTGCCCGACCAACTACTGGATCAAGCTTGCCCTCAGATGCCATTTGAGTTAGATTGGAGCCAAACTCATCTAAGGTTGGTGTTTTCGTGCGTCCGCCGGAAGTTGGTGCGCCGACTTCTGCCGTCTCTCCCAACATTCTAATTACTTGCGTCCGCACCTTCGAGAGGTCTACGCCTAAGTTTTCCAAAACTCTCGCCGCCACCCCTTCACCTTCCCGGATTAGACCCAGAAGCAGGTGTTCCGTTCCAATGTAGTTATGCCCTAGCTGACGAGCTTCTTCTAAAGATAACTCTAAAACGCGCTTGGCTCTGGGGGTGAACGGAATTTCTACCGCCACAAAGCCGGAACCGCGACCGATGATTTTTTCCACCTCTATTCTGGCATCTTTGAGGTTTACCCCCATTGATTTCAGGACTTTGGCGGCTACACCAGTACCTTCTCCAATTAGACCCAGGAGGATCTGCTCCGTACCCACGAAGTTATGTCCCAGGCGACGTGCTTCTTCCTGGGCCAACATGATTACTTTAATGGCTTTTTCTGTGAAGCGTTCAAACATGGCGGCTTGTTATTTCCCTGCTGCGTGCCTGTAACGTGATTCTAACATAGGGTTTTTGTGAGGCTGTTACCTTGCAGATAATCAGCGATCCCACAATTTATTTGTTACGGTTTCCCTATCTAATTAGTTGGGATTAGGGAAGTCTACTATCTAAGGTTAGAAACTTTAAATTTTTTAACCTTTAGAGGTAGGTTAAAATACTGAAAATGTAAAGCCAGATGCAGCGAGGCGATGGGAGGCGGTCAAGTACCAATCGCTTAAAGTCTGTTTAAATTCTGGTTTCTGAAGACCGCCGCGCCATAAAATTAGCGCATCTTCACCAGTATCTTTGTAATAATGCCGCCGTCTGCCCACTTCCTCAAAGCCAAACTTCTCGTAAAGAGAACGTGCTGCTTGATTAGAAGTTCTCACTTCTAGCGTCGCCCATTCTAGCCCTCGTTCCCAAGCACTTTTGAGTAAAGCGTAAAGCATCGCCTGACCCAAACCCAAGCCCCGGTACTCCGGATGAACCGCCAGAATTGTGATATGCGCCTCCTCTAAAATTGCCCAGAGGCAACACAATCCTACTATAGTTTGAACGTTGTCAGGTGGGAAGGTGGGGTTGTTAGAAGCTGACAACTCACAACTAGACAATGGCGCGATCGCTGATGATTGACCGCTGACCATTATCAGCAAGTCACTATTGGGACTTTCTAGCTCTCGCTTGTAACCATCTAGAGTCCACAGTTCACCAAAACAAAGTTTATCTAGCTCCACTACCGCACTTAGCTGCTCTGCTGTTAGCGGCTTAAGTTCTAAAAAATTCACAGTTAACAATTGTACACTAAAAAACAAGACGCACTCGATGCCTGTTAAGCAAGGACAAATATCAGATCATGTTATTGACACCAAATGTCGGGGTTCAAAATTCTGGACGTAAGTATCTACCGACTCCGACAGAAACTCAGGAAACTCCCTCGCCAAATCAGGAACTTTTGCCCCTGACATCTAAAGTCAACAGTCAGGATTGTCTGGAAATTGGCGGATGTGATGTAACGACACTTGTCCAGCAATTTGGTTCGCCACTTTATATTTTGGACGAAGAAACGCTGCGAACAGCTTGTCGTCAGTATCGGGATGGTTTTAAGCGTCATTATGCCGGGTCTTCGCAGGTGCTGTATGCTTCTAAAGCATGGAGTTGCCTAGCTGTTTGCGCGATCGCTCGTTCGGAAGGATTGGGAATTGATGTAGTATCTGGGTGCGAACTCTACACCGCCCTAAAAGCTGGTGTCAGTCCCGACAAAATTTATTTCCACGGTAACAATAAATCGCTTGAAGAACTGACTCTGGCTGTAGAATCTGCCTGCACCATTGTCGTAGACAACTGGCTAGAATTGAAAACTCTGGCCGGACTGAGAACCAAGCAAGAATCTTTTCCCCAGCCCCCAGTCCCCAGTCCCCAGTCCCCAGTCCCCAGTCCCCAGTCCCCAGTCCCCATCCGCATCATGCTGCGGTTTACTCCTGGGATCGAGTGTCACACTCACGAATATATTCGCACCGGACACCTGGATAGCAAATTTGGCTTCGATCCCAATCAACTAGAAGAAGTATTTGCTTTTATCACTCAGCAGCCAAACCTACACTGTATCGGTTTACACGCTCACATCGGTTCACAAATTTTTGAACTCCAACCCCATGAAGATTTAGCTGGCGTCATAGTGCAGTGGTTTGGGAAGGCTGCCAAGTTAGGTTTGCCAGTCACCGAGTTAAACATTGGCGGGGGCTTAGGAATTCGTTACACCGAATCCGACGATCCCCCCAGTATTGAGGACTGGGTAAAAACCGTCAGCGATGGGATTACCCAAGCGTGCCAAGCTCAACAAATACCTTTACCTAAGTTACTGTGTGAACCAGGGCGATCGCTAATTGGTTCCGCCTGCGTCACAGCTTACACCGTAGGTTCTACAAAAGTGGTTCCAGACATCCGCACCTACGTCTCCGTTGATGGCGGTATGTCTGACAATCCGCGTCCCATCACCTACCAATCAATTTATCGCACGGTAGTTGCCAACCGGATGTCAGAACCCATTACCCAAACAGTCACCCTTGCTGGTAAACATTGCGAATCCGGAGACATTCTCATTAAAGAAGCGACTCTACCTAAAACTGAGCCTGGAGATATCTTGGTAGTCATGGATACAGGTGCCTACAATTACAGCATGGCATCTAATTACAATCGATTGCCTCGTCCGGCAGCAGTTTTAGTAGGTCAGGGAGAAGCCAACCTGATTCTACAGCGGGAAACCTACCAAGATTTAATTCGGCAGGATCGCATACCCGACCGATTAGCTGTTGGGAATTGACTTTTAGGCAGTTTTCGGCTATTTGGGGAAACCTAATTAAACGTTTGCTGGGCTTTTGCCCACCAAATCCCCTGAAAACTATCTCGCTATTTTGGCCTCTCTCCGATTCCGGAGAGAGGCTTGGAAATTAGCCCCGCAGCCCTATTTCGGCAGAGATTGCGGGTGAGGTCTGATTTTAGTTGACTCAAACGAGAAACGCTATATATTCCGAAGCAATACCGGACTGAGTAGAAAACAGCTATGTTTAGTTTAAATATGTTCACCTACTTAATCGTCCAAAAGCGCGTCAGCTAAAATCGAACCGTAGAGCTAAAAAACTCAAGCAAGCAAAGGAAAAAATAAAAAGAGCGATTAGCTTTTAGCTGATTGGCAGGATGTAACCGCAGTTACACTAGATTTAGACTCTGACAAATAACTAAAGTTGAGTAGCTATAATTGCCTTTTGCCTTTTAACCTATCGGTGCAAACTTCAGCAAATCCCATTAAAGTTCAATGAATTCGGGTCCTGGTCAAGACCCTGCCAGAACTTCTGCCTTGGTGCTTCAAAGCCTTGATATTGTATTAGTTCTAGTCCTCACGTATCTGGTACTCCTGTTTATTGGAGAGCGCCGCACGTTGTGGATGGTACGGGGTTTAATTGTCTTAATGTTGGCCTCAGCGGTGAGTAATCGACTGGGGCTAGTGCTTTTGAGTTTTGTGCTGGAAAAGTTGGTAGTTGGCTCGGCTGTGGCGATGGCTGTCATTTTCCAGTCAGAGTTTCGACGCTTTCTGGAACAATTAGGCAGGGGAGAAATTGTGCAGTTGCTGCAACCTTCCCGCCGGGCCGTCCCCAAGGCTGATAGTGTGGTTGATGAAATTGTGGATGCGGTTAAAGAACTGTCTCAAAACCGTACTGGTGCCTTGATGATTCTGGAAACGAGTGGGACGATTGATGAGCGCGATTTTTCCGTTCAGGGTGTCAAGCTGGATGCTGAAGTTTCTAAAGAACTCTTGCAAACCATCTTTCAGACATCTACCCTATTGCACGACGGTGCAGTGTTTATCAGTGGTTCCCGTATTATGGCTGCTGGGGTGATTCTGCCCCTTTCTGAGCGCACGGCATCGCGCCAGCTGGGAACGCGACACCGGGCGGCAATGGGAATTACCGAGCGAGTCGAAAATTGCCTGTGTGTCGTTGTATCTGAAGAAACAGGCTCCATTTCCTTAGCGGAGCGGGGGAGCCTAAATCGTCCCCTCACCAGCAGTAAGCTGAAAGAACTGTTAGAAGCGCGTTTCTCGCCGTCAATCGAGGAGGGAGCCGTCGCCCCAGGTCTACGCAGTTTAGGACGCCAGATTAGCGATAAGGGAAAGGCACTGATTTTGCGCTTACTCCGTCTTGTATCTCCGGCTTCTCGTGACAAGAAATGACTCCAAAACCAACTGTCTTACAAAATCTGCCTGCTGACCTGGATGAAACCCGCCTGCCAAAGCACGTAGCGGTAATTATGGATGGAAATGGGCGCTGGGCAAAGCGTCAGGGTCTACCCCGGATTATGGGTCATCGGCGGGGAGTCGATGCGCTTAAGGAATTGCTGCGCTGCTGTAAGGATTGGGGTATTCCAGCACTGACGGCTTATGCTTTTTCTACGGAAAATTGGGGGCGTCCGCTGGATGAAGTTGATTTTTTGATGACGCTGTTCGATCGGGTCTTGCGGCAAGAGCTGCGGGAGATGGTGCAGGAGAATGTGAAAATCAACTTTATGGGGAATTTGGGGGCATTACCACGAGGCCTTCAAGCTGAGATTGAGCGCTCAATGACCGAAACCCAGCACAATCGCAGCATTCAATTTACGGTGGCAATGAATTATGGCGGTCGTGAGGAAATTTTGCAAGCTTGTCGAGCGATCGCTACCTCTGTGCAGGAAGGTATGCTCCAACCAGATCAAATTGATGAAGCTTTGTTTGAAAAGCATCTCTACACTTCCAATGTGGGCGATCCCGACTTATTAATCCGTACCAGTGGCGAAATGCGCGTCTCGAATTTCCTGCTGTGGCAAATGGCTTATGCGGAACTCTATATTACAGAGACGCTGTGGCCTGATTTTGACCGGACAGAGTTTCATCGGGCGTTGTGTGTCTATCAACAACGCGATCGCCGTTTTGGGAAGGTTTGAAGGGTCAAGCTGCTAAGTTTCAAGTTTCTCGGAGCTTGTTAACTTGCCAATTTTCAACTTTCCAACCTGGAGAAAAGCAAACTCTTTAAGGCCCAGAAAAAACGGCGTTTTCTACATCTTGGCGAGTGAGGGAGTATTTGAAAGAGCGCAGGATATCGCGCCCACCCTCACCCGCTTGCAGATAACGCACGGTTAGCTCTTCCACATCCAGTAACAATTCGGCTTTCCACGAAGGTCGAGCAATGTGCCAACAGTGTAGGTCTGCACGGTCTTGTTGACATCCTAGTCCTTGAAGCCACTGCTCTATCTCAGGGAGGGGATGGTTGTATAGGGGGGTATCAGCAGCGGGAAGAGTCATATGGATACTTGGATTTGGGATTTGGAATTTGGGATTTGTGGAGTCACCAGAAGGGATGCCATATATCCAGGTATAGGCTGTTGATTAATGGTTATCTGCTGCAACACTTGCGGTGGAATTTTCTGCCCGGAAACTTGGAAAGCCGTGTCTCCTCGTGTTAAACCAATAGCGATCGCTAACAGCAGGCATCCCAAGAATGTTACACCCAAGATGAACAAAGCAAAAATTTCCCCGGCAGATAGGGGGCGGTCAGTGGGATCGAGATACGCTGATGAGGAATAAGTTGGTTTGGGCTGTGACACTGGACGGTTTAAGTTTCCCGGAGCCTGAATCACGCTGATGCGGGAATAGCCAATTCTCATGTCGTAAGCCAGTCGCCGTTCTGGGTGGCTGAGGGTGGCGTAGGCTTCGTTGATCTGCTGGAACTTAGCTGTCGCCGTTTTTGCTGGCAAGTCTGTTGTATCGGGATGGTAGCGCTTGCTGAGTTCCCGATAAGCCCGGCGAATTTCGATTGCTGATGCTGAAGGATGCAGCCCCAGCAGGACGTAATGACTGGTTGCCAAGTTTGTTTGATATGGCATCCTTCGAGTTTCATTGTTCGCAGTTGCCCTGTTATGAGTCACCGCAGCTCCACTCTGCCTGGTTACGAATGGTTTTCAATTATTCTAAGACACCTGGGCCTCGACTGCCCTCAGCATGAAGTAAAGAGTTAGGGGAGTGGGGATGTGATCGCATTCCTTACAACTTTCTACAAAATCATCTGTACCACCCGCATTGTTGGCATCGCCATTGCAGTGCATTTTTATTAATATTCTTGGGCAGTTGCAGCAATTTTTCGTGAAGTTCTGCGTAGTATGTATTGCGTAAACTAGGTTCAAGGTATACCCTGCTGGTCTCTGGGTCAATGGCAATTAATTTAAGGTCAAAGAGTGTATGTAAATCTGCCCGAAGTATCAACCCATTTGAGGGATCATTTGTTTGAGTGCCATTGTATGGCTTGATGTGGGCAGCTTCCAAAGCTTGCTCTGCATCACAGCCAGTAATTGCACAGCGATAGTTGTAAGCTTTTAGTAAACTTTTACGAAATTCAGCTTGCCCGCGCCGTCTCACAATAGATGTTAAGGTTCGCTCTTTGGCATCTTCGATACTTTGTGGAGTGAAGTATTTTTCAGTATTTAGTTGATTTTGTGCAGTAGTAATGTTCTCAATTTCTGAGGTATAGTTATAGTTATTTTTTTGTAATATTTTGTTTTTGGATTCATTTTCTGTTGAAACACCTCCCTCTACAATTTGTTTAATAACAGGTAAAGCCTCATTTCTTAACTGTGATTTAGCAGCTAAATCCTTATCTTTAACCGGATCTGAACTGGCTTTCTTAAGTTTATTACACCGTATTGATTCATCTACATTCGGTGATTTTCTACTTAATGACGATGGATTTTTGTTACGATTACTTATATTTGCTCCGTCAAGATTAGCACCTTTAGCCCCATTCAAGTTAGCTCCCCTAAGATTTGCGCCTGAAAGCTTAGCAGCTTCTAGGTTAGCCCCATTCAAGTTAGCTCCCCTGAGATTTGCACCTGAAAGATTAGCAGCTTCTAGGTTAGCCTCATGCAAGTTAGCTCCTTTGAGATTTGCGCCTGAAAGATTTGCTCCATTTAGGTTAGTCCCATTCAAGTTAGCTCCTTTAAGATTTGCACCTGAAAGATTTGCCCCGTTTAGGTTAGCCCCATTCAAGTTAACCCCTTCGAGATTTGCGCCTGAAAGATTCGCCCCGTTTAGGTTAGCTCCACGCACTTTAACTCCTTCGAGATTTGCTCCCTGAAGCTTTGCGTTGCTTATTATCGCTCCCTCCAAATTTGTCTTGCTCAGATTTGCTTCCTGTAAATCTGCACCCCTGAAATCTACACTTCGTAGATCTGTTTTGGAGAGGTCTGCACCCCTCAGATATATCCCTCTAAAATTTCTTGTTCCATTAGCGTAATTGTCAAGAAGGGCCTTTCTTTTGGAATTTTCCACCATAGCATAATTTTTAGTGGTTTACGATTTTATAATATAGTCAAAATATTAGTAATTTCAATAATTGGAAAAATGATTATTTATGATTAAATTTTGTTGCTCTCTTCTGGCTCTTTTTATAAACGACTCCGGAAATGGCTGCTAACAGCAACCAGCCCAAAGTATTTACTCGTAAATCAAAGAGGGTTACATCTACAGTGTTAAATAAAGTGCAGCAACCAAAAGCAACTAAATAACTAAAAATAATTAATTGATTTTGTGGGGAAGCGGTGAAGTGCATCTTTGCTAATAACAGGATACCTTGAGACATTACCCAACCGACTAATCCAAAAAATAAAATTGTTGCTGGGATGCCAGTTTCAGCAGTTAGCATTAATAGCAAACTGTGGGGATGTCCCAGCCAAATTTGCATTTTTGCCTCATAGAGAGGCGTAAAATTTCGTAACCCCCAACCAGTCCAGGGACGTTGCTGCGTCATCGACCAAGCAAACTTCCATTGGGTTGTTCGTAACAACGCTATTGGTCGGTCTGGATAGCGCTGGTCGGTGAGTCGCTCCCAAAAGTAAGTTGGGACAATGATTCGCAGCCATTCTCGCACAGGTGAAGGGCCAAAAGCTGCCCAGAGGACGGTAGTAGCCACACCTGCGACTAGGGCAATTAGCCAACGCCAACCCTGATAGAGAGCAAAGGCGAGACAGCTGACGATGACAATTGCCCAAGCGTTGCGAGAGTTGGTTAAGATGAGAGCGATCGCATTCCCAATTACCGCCACACTCAAAAACACCCAGCGCAGCCAATAAGAATCCCTTTTTTTACCCTCGTTAAGAGTCTCTGACTGGGAATGCACGTTTTGCAGGCTCTGTCTCCCCCAATTCCTAAGAAAGCTAAAGGATAGGTGAGGCGGCCTAACGGAACTTACTTCGGCTCCCGCTCCCCTCTGGGCTTGAGGAGAGGGGCTGGGGGTGAGGTGCTTTTGCCTTTTGGTTTCTTCAATCCACAGTCCCAGCGACAGAATGAAAACAATTTGCAAATACGCCGCAAGGATATTGGCATACATAAACACCGAAGCCATCCGTCCGGGGGGATTGCCTTTGGGTTCAAGCGCCCAACCCACGATACCTTGCAACTGCGCTGGAGTTGCCCAACCCAAAAATATCTGCCCGAAGCCTAGAATAACTACTGGTACTGAAGGAATAACCAGAATCCAAGCTAGTCGCCGCAACTGATTCGGTGTTTGGATCAGTTGACTGTAAGCAGCAAACAAGAGGAAAAAGGGGAATAAATTAGCTAATCCCAGAAAAGCTTCAGCGCGATTAAAGGCAAAAGCAGCTGAAATAATTAAGATGACGCTCAAAAGAGCAAATCCCCAGTTAAGGGGGCGGCGGATAATTGTGCGATACTTTTGCTTCCAGGTGCCTACCAATGCTAAGAATATTCCCAAGGCACCCAGAATCGGAATGAAGGGAAAAATTAGTAACCCCAGCTGGGCATAGTTCCAAGATGCCTGCAAGCTGGGGTCAGCATGTTGGGAAGAAGGCAAAAGAATTTTCCTCATTTCTTTTTGCTTTTTCTTTTACTACCCCCTTTTTTAAGGAGGTTGGCAAAGTGGTTTCATTTACTAAAAGAAAATGTTTTAACGTTGATTTTGGTTGGCGGTAGGGGCATGGCAATGCCCCTACAAAAGGTCGCAAATTTCGATATTTTCTAAGGGTTGTATGAAACCACCCGGATTTCTTAAGGATGGTAGGGCGATCGCACGAGTATCTTTTTAAGCCATTTCCCAGCACTCTGAGCGAGTGAGGCGAATTTGTGCTAGGGCAAAGATGATCGGGATAATGCGACCATAGTTAGTAGCGATCGCTCTCCAGCCTAAATCGGCAAAAAACCATCCCCACATCACAGGCCCCACCAAGGCAAATACACTCCGCATGGCACCATAGCGGGCAGCACTCATCGCCATACCTCGCTTAGCTGTTTGCAGCGCCATATAATTCTGAAACTGTACCGCCGCCACCGCACCGCCTTGAATAACTGTTTCTTTGGCAACTTGATAGCTGGCAAACTGAATCGCAAACTGACGGGCGACTTGTTGCAGCAATATCGGCTGCACAATGGAACTGACAGCCAAAGCGCTACCGCCTTTGACCAGTAAACCTACAGGATCGTGCTGCAAACTTACTGGCAAAGGGTCAGAAAGTTCAGAATTTGCCAGACTTCCCTGGATTTTTACAGTCATTGCTTTTTGTTCTTGTCGTGGCAGTTGTTTCCACACCCGTCCCATCAGGTTGAGAAACACTTCTGCCTCTAAATCTGTAGTCGAAAGTTCTGCGGAGTAGGGGATTTTCAGGTAACGACAAACCTGAATCAAAGCTTGGCGATACGTCACTTCGCCAGTGCGTCCCCGCAATACCGTCACTCCATCTGCTGCTAAAAAGCGAAATCTATCTTCAATAGCATCCAACCAACTTTCGCGATCTTGACTTTGGATGTCTATTGGTTCAGGTGTCTGAACATAATCTAAGGGATTAAATTTACGACGGAACAAGATGTCCGTCAAATGCTCTAATTCTTCTTCTGTAGCTAACTCCAGCGCGGCTCTCAGCTCGTCCAACTTGCAATCCTCCCAGACCCCAGATGCGGTGCTGTCCCTTATTCTACTCATATATACCTTAAGGCTGTGGGTGACAAGCTATGTTTGATGTAGCTGTAATTGGTGCTGGAATGGCGGGACTTACCTGTGCGAACCAGTTGCACCAAGCTGGATATAAAGTAGTTGTGGTTGACAAATCTCGTGGTGTTGGGGGACGGGTAGCGACGCGCCGATTGCAGGGTACTTGTGCGGATCATGGGACGTGCTATTTAAAACCACAAGGTGAGTTGTTGCAGAAGTTTGTCAGGGTTTTATGCGATCGCAATATTCTTCAAGTTTGGACGGATACTGTTTACGAATTAGATACTGCATCGCCGTCTCAGCTAGTAGAAGCAAAGCGATATCCTCGTTATGTGGCACCTGCTGGAATGACTGCGCTCGCTAAGTTTTTAGCTGCTAATCTAGAGATGCGATTGAGTCAACGAGTGCAGGCGCTTAGTCTCACAGGGGAAAAAACTTGGAATCTTACTTTTGAGGACACAGCCGAAGAATTAACAGCAAAAGCTGTGGTTGTAGCAATTCCAGCGCCTCAAGCTTTGATGTTATTGGAATCTTTAACCCAAACTATATCATCAGCATTTCTGGAGATTTTGCGCTCTGTGGAGTTTTACCCCAGCCTTAGCGTGATGGCTGGTTATTCCAAGGAATTTCCTCTACCAACTTGGAAAGCTTGTAACATTTCAAATGACTCTGATTTAGCCTGGATTGGTTTAGACAGCAGCAAACGCCAAAATTCAGAAATGCCGATTTTTGTTCTGCAAAGCAGTGCTGAGTTTGCCCAACGTTATTTAGATGCCCAAGATTTAAGTTCAGCTGCACAGCAGATGTTATCCCGTGCTGCACAGTTGCTAATTCCTGGGCTGGATTCCCCTGAATGGTTGCAAATTCACCGCTGGCGCTATGCTTTCCCCAGTAATCCTTTGAATCTTGATTGCCTTGATGCTGAGACACCGTTGCCCTTAGTTTGTTGTGGCGATTGGTGCGGCGGAAACTTGGTGGAAGGGGCAATGAATTCTGGGGCGGCTGCTGCTGTCAGGATAAATCAACAGATGGAGATGCGAAGTCTTCCAGGGGAAAGTTTCTTGGATGCTCTCTAGCAACAATCCTTTAGTGATGGGTAAGGAGTTAATTGAAAACTATGGAAGATTCTATCCAAGTAGTGGATTACGATGCTAATTGGTCTATCCAATTTGAGCAGGAAAAGTCCCAGATTCTCAACGCCCTCGGTGATGCTGTCTTGGATATTCAACACATTGGCAGTACCTCAGTACCAGGATTGGCGGCTAAACCGATTATCGATATTCTTGTAGGCGTGGAGAAGTTACCACCAAGCCCCACCTACATCAAAGCTTTGGAAACACTCGGCTATGTCTACCAAGGTGAGGCGGGTATTCCAGGGCGGCACTTCTTTCGTAAAGGAATGCCCCGCACTCACCACCTTCATCTAGTGAAGCTGGGAAATGAAGTTTGGGAAAACCAACTTCTATTCCGCGATTTTCTCCAGCACCACCCAGACAAGGCGAAGCAATACGAAGCTTTGAAACGCAAGCTGGCTGTTCAATTCCGGCTAGATCGAGAGGGCTACGTCCAGGCAAAGGCACCTTTGATTGAGCAGATGCTCTCGGATGCTAGGGCTTGGAGCAAGCAGTGTGAAGCAAGCGGGTGAATCAAGTTTTTCAGCCGTCCAATTCTAGTGCTGAGACAATCACATCCAGTAATGAACCTCACGCCACGCCTGAAGAAAGCCGATTGGTGCAACTTCTTGATGGCGCGATCGCAGTCTCCCCTTTTGTAAACTTTTATTGAAAAATGTAAAGTTTTGTTATATATTTATTACAGGAGAGAAAGATTCGTAAACCAGAGGCTTCTGGTTTGACACTTTTGGCGAATCTAAAAATACATCCATGACGTATACGATCGAGACAGCTCAAGGCATTTTCCCTACCACCCAGGTAGCTAATGCTGTTCCAGCTACCACGCAAGCCTTCGATAAGCTCAGCGTTGACGATCAACTGGCATTACTTTGGTTTGCCTACACCGAAATGGGTGTTTCAATTACTCGCGCCGCTACAGGAGCCGCCCGCATGATATTAGCGGAAGGTTTACTAGCCCAAATTAAGCAGATGCCTGCTGCTGCCCAAACGCAAGTCATGAACGATCTTGCTAACCGTGCTGACACTCCTATCAGCCGCTCCTATTCTTCTTTCAGCGTCAACACCAAACTAGGTTTTTGGTATGAATTAGGAGAGTTGATGGCACAGGGTATTGTCGCTCCCATCCCCCCTGGCTATCAAATGACTCCTGAAGCCGCAGCAGTGCTAGAAACCATTAAGAAACTCGATCCGGGTCAGCAAATCACAGTTTTGCGTAATACCGTTGTCAACATGGGATTTGATCCTGCTCTTAACGATTACGCAAAGCCCGAAGATCCCCTGATGACACCAACCGAGCTAGCTTCTCGTGCTAAGGTCAAAATTGAGGGCATCACTGAGCCTACGGTGCTGAATTATATTCAGAACATGAACGCATTTGACTTTCAGGCTGCTGTGGGTTTATTTGCTGAAAACGGAGCATTGCAACCGCCATTCCAGAAGCCGATTGTCGGTCATGAGGCAATTTCTGCATATATGCGTGAAGAATGCCAGGGACTCAGAATGCTGCCACAGAAAGGCGTATCTGAGCGCATAGAAGATGGCTATACGCAGCATAAAGTCACAGGCACAGTAGAAACACCTTGGTTCGGTGCTAGCGTTGGGATGAACATTGCGTGGCGCTTCTTACTAGATCCCCAAGGCAAAATTTTCTTCGTAGCAGTTGACTTGCTGGCATCTCCCAAAGAACTGCTGAATCTGACTCGTGGGTAGAATGCTAAGTCGCTTTGAGACATAGTTAGGTTGGTTGGGTTAAGGTTGAGAAACCAACAAGTCTTGTGGAGTAGGGTGAATGCGATCGCATTCACCCTTCTCTGTAATTTTGGTTTATTAATGTAATCCAAAAATTATTGCTCCTCAAGTAATTGGGAAGCTAATTTTATGGCTTCTGCTGGGGTGGATATTTTGCCTTCGGCGCGTGCCAATCCCAGCGATGTGAGGACTTTACCAACTTGTGGCCCAGCTTTTAAGTTAAAAGTTTGTATTAGCTGTGTACCCGTGACGAGTGGTGTAGGATGGGCAACTTGGTCATCAGGGGTGAGGTAGCGTTCGATCAGGGGTGCCAACTCTTCTACAGGTGTCCCAGATGCCACAGCTAACACTACCAAAGCCGGAAAGACTTGCCCAACTCCCCGAAAGAAAAAATACTTTTCTGGCAAAGACATCTGAGATGATTGCAATTGGGGTAGGTATTTAATTGCAGTGGTGAGGGCGCGAATTTCTGCGCGACTGTATTTTAAATTTAATAATTCAGCTTCGGCTTGTTCAGGGATGGGTGACAGTAGAGTTGCCAGTTTTGCAATTCCCAACCAAGAGGTTTTTAAGGTATCGCCCACTGGTTTGGAGAGTAAGTTTCCTAACTCAGCCCAAGTTTGGGCTAGTACAACAGCTGAAGGTTCAATGGCTGTCAAGATTGTAGAGACGACTGATCCGCCCAACTCCCTTTGAAGGCTAGGAGATCCCCCCAACTCCTCTTGAAGGCTAGGAGATCCCCCCAACCCCCCTTCAAAAGGGGGGCTAGGAGATCCCCCCAACTCCTCTTCAAAAGAGGGGCTAAAGGCACTCTTACTCTTAAACCAAGTTTGAAGTAAACCATCCTCAATAGCGGCGATAATCCAGGGTGTGCCGTCAGGGGTGTTGAGGAGATAAGCTAACTCTGCTTGCACCCGTTCTGCTGACACTTGCCCCAGCAAGGGCGCTAGTTGCCGAATTACGGTTAGGGTTTCCGGTTCAATGATAAAACCCAGCTGGGCGGCTTGGCGGTAGGCTCTTAATAGCCGTAAAGGGTCATCTTGCAGATTTTTCGGGGAAACCATCCGGATGATGCCTTGTTGCAAATCTGCATAGCCGTTGAGGGGATCGATGAGTTCGCCTGTGTGGGGATTGTAAGCGATCGCATTCATCGTATAATCCCGCCGCCGCAAATCTGTCTCCAAATTTGCTCCTTCAGCTTGAGCAAAATCAGCAGTTGCTTGGTCAAATACTACTCTGGCAATCTGTCTAGAGGCATCCAGCAGCACAAAACCCGCCTTGTAGCAACTGGCAATTTTTCGCGCTGTCTTTACCGCATCTGTGAGTAGGACAAAATCCAAATCTAGGTACTCGCGGCGACGTTCCAGCAAGGCATCCCGCACGGCACCACCTACCATATAAGCAGGATTAGCCAGCAATTCCAGGCTAAAAGGCCATGTTTCGGGAGATAAGGCAGAGGAATTAGTCATTAGTCACCTTAAGGGTTGAAAAGTGGGAAAGTTGAAACGATTAAGGTTCTAACAACTTTCCTACATTCAAACTTTCCAACTTTCCCACGCCAAAGCGCAACCAACAAAAAACTGATGCAACAAAAATCAACCCTGAAGGTAATTAATATCAAGTGTTGTCTGCGCTAGATTAACAGAAAAGCCTTCGGAGGCTGCACCATGTGTATTTGTATTAACTGCCATTACGTAGATCGCTGCACCACCTACAATGCCGTAGAAACGCAGCATCAGGTGCCTCACCTGACTGAAACACCTGATTTTGAGGCTACTGAACCCACAATTAACGTCAATATCCGTTCAATGGACGATTATATTGAAATGGAATGGGATGTTGTGGGTTGTCTCAGCTTTAAACAGGAAACTGGCAAATGGGCGAAGTTGCGTCCTGGTGAGCTAGTGCCAACCTGAAATAAGCTGATCACAGCACAGCGGCTCTTTAACGCCGAATCGCGCCTAGCTGTTGACGCGGCTTTGTCAAAAATTGCCTGTCCTCTACAGAACCCGGCATAACTGCTGGGTTCTTGATTTTCAGTAATTTCGCCCAGATCAAGAGCAGGCGATCGCACTGTTTTATAAAGTTGCGTTGAACTTGGTGAATGTTTTCAGTGAAAATTCTGTGATCTGTATTCTATATTACATAACTAATTAAAATAATCTTTAGATTTATACCCAATCCACCCGAATTTACGGAAATGCTTTAGGTGAAATAACGGACGATTTATACCGTGATTCGCTGTAGTTTGGAACTAAGAGCTAAACTTCAGCGAATTATTAAAGTAATATGCGCTCTGACATAATCGTAAAAACTATTGAGAACCTGGCACAAGACCCGTGTAACTGCCAGATGGACTGGGATCACTCAGATTCAGACAACGAGTATGGAGAAGCGCTTGATACTAAAGTGTTGCAAAAATGGCGAGAGTCATTAGGCGAAAGCGCTTTAGAATTTATGATGGGTATAGTTGATATTTTTGTCGAGGAGGCTCCCAAAAAGCTGCGAGCGATCGCGATCGCTGTAGCAAAAGGAGATATGGCAGCATTAGAGCATCAAGCTAACAGCTTCAAGTCAAGCAGTGCTGCTCTTGGTGCAACCAAACTCTCAAAGCTTTGCCAGTATCTAGAATCAAACGGTCGCGGTGGCAGCAGACCAGACGATTTGGGCATAGCAATCCAGCTTTATGTTGAGTATGCCAGATGTAAAAGCGCTTTGTATAGAGAATTACAAAAATTTCAGGCGGAAAGCAACGCCTATAGGGATAAGTCGTTTTTTTGATTGACACTTATCCCCAAATCGCGTCAATATGAGTTAATAGATGAAGCTTTATTAAGTTACCTTAAATGTCCTTCGATTTTGTATCGCTGGAAAACGTCCAAGAAATTGCTCACCAATACGGTTATTGGGCAGTTTTTTTGGGAATTTTGATTGAAAACCTGGGAATCCCCCTACCCGGTGAAACGATTACTCTAGCTGGGGGGTTTTTGGCAGGTAGTAAAGAACTGAATTACTGGTTTGTGCTAGGTAGCGCGATCGCTGGTGCAGTCGTAGGCGGTACCTGTGGCTACTGGATTGGCAGATATGGCGGCTGGCCTTTACTGGTGAGTGTAGGGCGAATCTTCCGCATCCGGGAAGAGAAACTCGCCGAATTTAAAAATCAGTTTAGCGAAAACGCCGGGAAAACCGTATTTCTCGGTCGTTTCTTAGCGCTGCTACGGATTGTTGCCAGTCCCCTAGCTGGAGTTGCCGAAATGCCCTTTCTCAAATTCATGATGTATAACATTGCTGGGGCAACGGCTTGGGCATCGGTGATGGTAACTTTATCATTTTTCGCAGGGCGAATCATTCCCCTAGAAAAATTAGTTTTGTGGGTAGCACAATTTGGCATAGTAGCTTTGCTCGCGGTAATTGCCTGGATTGTCGTCCCCCTCTGGTTAGAGGCACGCGAAGCTAAACGCGAAATTGAAAAAAGTTAAAATATCCTCGTTCCCAGTCTCAGACTGGGAACGCATTCAAAAAGCTCTAGCTTTAGTGATTCCTTACTTTCAGTTTAAAGTCCTTCCTTAAGGAACTTCGGCACGAGCCGATAGATAGTTCCAGTACGAGACCGGAAGAGACTTTAATCCGCTTTCTGCGACCAAACGCGAGTAGGCAATCCCCAAACGTAGATAAAGCCTTCAGCTGCCTTGTGGTCAAACTGATCTTCAGCGCCGTAGGTAGCTAAGTCATGGCTGTAGAGAGAATTGTCGGAGTTGCGTCCCACAATCATCGCGTTGCCTTTAAAGAGTTTAACCCGCACTGTTCCTGTCACTCGCTCTTGTGTTTGTTGAATGAAGGCATCCAGAGCGGCTTTTAGCGGACTATACCACAGACCGTTATAGACTAACTGGCTGTAAGTTTCTTCAATGCCTCGCTTGTAGCGGGTGACATCTGCGGTCAGAGTCAAGCTTTCTAAGTCGCGGTGCGCGTGGATTAATACCAGCATTGCGGGAGATTCGTAAACTTCCCGCGATTTGATACCCACAAGGCGGTTTTCGATCATGTCGATGCGTCCGACACCGTGGTTTCCAGCTAGCTCGTTGAGTTTAGTAATCAGAGCCACTGGCGAGAGGTTTTCGCCGTTAAGGGTGGTAGGTAAGCCTTTCTCGAAACCGATCTCAACATATTCTGGCTCGTTGGGTGTATCCGCGATCGCTTTGGTGAGCGCAAAAACTTCTTCCGGCGGTTCCGTCCACGGATCTTCCAGAGGGCCAGCCTCAATTGCCAAGCCTAGCAAATTGCGGTCAAGGCTGTAAGGCGAAGACTTTTTCACTGGCGATGGAATCCCGAAGCGTTCGCCGTAGGCAATTGTTTCCTCGCGGCTCATGCCCCATTCCCTGGCTGGTGCTAAGATTTTGAGGTGGGGATTAAGTGCGCCAATCGACACATCAAAGCGCACCTGATCGTTACCTTTGCCAGTGCAACCGTGCGCGATCGCATCTGCACCGTATTTTTCAGCAGCTTCTACTAATATTTTCGCAATCAACGGACGAGCCAAAGCAGTCGCTAAGGGATAGCGATTTTCGTAAAGTGCATTCGCCTGAATCGCCGGAAATCCATAATCTTTGACGAATCTCTCGACTACATCAATTACTAGCGATTCACTCGCACCCGATTTTAAGGCTTTTTCCCGGATTGGATCTAGTTCATCTCCCTGTCCTAGATCCGCCGCCAGGGTAATCACTTCTTGTACTCCCCACTCCTCTTTAAGGTATGGGATACAGACGGAGGTATCGACTCCACCTGAATATGCCAGCACCACTTTAGTAGCACGACCCATTTATCTCTCAATCCCGCAAAACAACGAGTTCTTATTATGCAACTAATCTTTGTCCATTCTTGTCAGTAATATCACAGATTCATATTCAATTATGGGCTTACCTCTTCTTTGAGGGATACTGTAAACAGTTGTATTCCAGGGGAAACGGTGTTTTTTAGCGTTGTCATTCCAACTTACAATCGCAAACCTATTTTGGAAAAGTGCTTGAGAGCGCTAGAATCTCAGCAGTTGGGTGCTTATAGTCGAGTTACAGGCTACGAAGTTGTGCTGGTGGATGATGGTTCGACGGATGGGACGCTGGAGTGGCTAGAATCGCACGCTGCTGAGTTTCCTCATGTGCGATCGCACTCGCAAGACCACAAAGGGCCAGCCGCCGCCCGTAATCTGGGAGTAGAACAGGCTCAAGGTGACACTATCATTTTTATTGATAGCGATTTGGTTGTCACTGAACATTTTCTCGCCTCACACGCTAATGCTTTGGTGCAGGGACAGCAGAAGTTAGGAAGCGATCGCGTCTTTACCTATGGTTGGGTGATCAATACCAACAACTTTGAGAACCCGACTTCTGAACCTTACAAAATCACGGATTTTTCAGCCGCTTACTTTGCTACCGGAAATGTAGCGATCGCAAAGCATTGGTTGGAACAAGCTGGACTTTTCGACACCCGCTTTCAACTCTACGGCTGGGAAGATTTAGAACTAGGTGTTAGGCTCAAACAACTAGGGTTAAAACTGATTAAATGCCCCGAAGCTGTCGGTTATCACTGGCATCCACCCTTTGCCTTAGAACAAATTCAGGGCATGATTGGCAGAGAAATTGAACGGGGACGCATGGGAGTTTTGTTTTATCAAAAACACCCTTCTTGGGATGTGCGAATGATGATTCAAATGACTCTGCTGCACCGCATCCTCTGGGGATTACTTTCTCTTGGTGGTAGGCTTAACGAGCAGACAATGGCACCCTTTTTACAATGGTTAATTGACCGAGGTAATCCCCAATTAGCTTTAGAAATTGCCCGAATTTTCCTTAACTGGTATAACGTTCAGGGAGTTTATGCTGCTTACGCCGAGATGCAGCATAAAGCTTAAATCATCAAATCTGGTTGGTGCATTGAGTCCGCGCAGGCGGACTTAGTTTGTATAGCCGCGATTTCTAATCGCCAGGTGTTTTTACTGGGATGCAATCCAATTTTTCCCAAATAAGAATTAATCTTACAAATTCCCAATTATTTCTTGATAATATTGCTCTTGCTGATTGGGAAGAAAAGCTGTAGCTTGCAAAGTCTTATTTTTAATTCTCCAGGCTTTGGTTATCTGAATCTTACTCAAGAAATCAATGTCATGGGAAATAACGCAAATTGCCCCCTGAAACTCCGATAACGCTTCGACAATCTGAGCAACTGTTTCTAAATCCAGATTGTTCGTCGGTTCATCCAAAACCAGTAAATCAATTGATGAAATACTTATCATAGCTAATGCTAGTCTCGCTAACTCACCTCCACTTAATAAGTTAGCCTTTTTATTGACTTCATCATTAAAAAACAGAAAATGTCCTAATTGTTGCCGTAAAAGTTGATAGGCAAGACTTGAATTAGCTTTTCGCATATTTTCTAAAACTGTCATTTCCCTATCTACTAACTCATAATTCTGGTCGAGATATACGACTTGCATATCTTTTGAAACTAAAATTTCGCCCGCCTCAAGAAAAAGTTGGGAACTTTGATTTTTAATCCCCAGAATTGCTTTCACCAAACTTGACTTTCCCGAACCATTAGCTCCGGAAACAGTAACCCGCTCTCCCGATGAAATATGAAGCTGTATATTTTTGAGGAGAAGTTGGTTTCCAATTTTGAGTTTCGCACCTTGAATATCAATGAGATTTTTCCCCTTTTTACTACTTCCTTCTTCCAAAGTTACCAGAGTAACCTTATTTGTCTTAATTTTAGAAGCTTCAAATTTTTGCATTGCTTTAGCTACGGTTGCTTCATGTTTTTTTGAAGCGTTTCCAGCAGCAGCGGATGCTAACTCAGAAAAAAAACCTCTTTCTGCCCTTCCCATACTTCTATCGTGAGCTTGTAAGCGTCCTTCTTTTCTTGAGCGTGCAGCACGTTTTTGCTCCTCTAAGGCTGCATCTTTGACACGCAGCAGCTCTTTTTTTGCTACTTCATGTGTCCTCAATGCCACCTGTATTTCTGTCTCTTTTTGTGCTTTATAGGCAGAATAGTTACCGCCGTAAATCTTGATTCCTGATTGAGCTAATTCCCAGATTGTATTCACAACTTGGTCTAAGAAAAAAGGTTTGTGAGAAACTATTACGAAAGCTCCAGTAAAGTCGGTTAAGAAATTCTTCAAAGTCTCTAAAGCTAGAAAATCCATGTGATTAGTGGGTTCATCTAGCAATAAGACATTTGGCTGTTTAGATAAACCAATCGCCAGAAACAGTTTAGTTATTTCTCCACCGCTTAAACTCCCAATCGGTAAAGACATATCAATTGAGGTGCCTAGTGTTGCCTCTAATATATCTCCAACTTCCCACCATTCATCGGATAATGAACTGAGAAAGTTGAGAACAGTATTTTTTTTAACTTCCTGTCTTATTGTACTAATTTGCGGTAAGTAATAAACAGCGCGACTAATCACCGAACCAGAGCTGGCTTGGATTTCACCAGCCAATATTTTTAAAAATGTTGACTTGCCTACCCCATTAGTACCAACCAGAGCAATGCGAGCGCCTTTAGAAATTCCAACTTTAATCTCCTTGAATAAAGTTCTACCTGAAGCAAATTCGTAGCTAATATTCTCAGCTACTAAAAGTGATTTTACGTCCATAGTAAAAGCTCCTAATTTTAATGTTTATTGGTAATGCTATACCTCATACCCCCTTTTTTAAGGGGGTGAGATATTTAGGGAGCATCCCGGTTTTGTAAAACTACTATCAAGAGAGGATAATAGGTAGAGCGTCAACAGAAGTGTGAACTGCATTCGTAGGAGGAGCGGCTATGACCCCTGAACAAAAGGA